>JASLPZ010000059.1:14989-25309 GCA_030744725.1 Pirellulaceae bacterium | reverse complement strand
TGAGAAAGTGTCCACTCTTGGTCCGGCGAATGCTTGCGGCAGAAGTCCATCAACTTGAGTGTGTGATCGGCGTCTCGCACGGCGCTTCGGTATTCCTGCAGTCGCAGCCAGCAGATGCGGCGTTGATAGAATTGGATGAATTCGCGATCCACCTCGTTGCACTGGTCGTCATCCAAGACCATTTCGTCGCCGTAACGCTGCGATTCACCCAATAGATAATCGTAAAACGTCACAAATCCATCGGGGCTCGTCCCATCGGGCCGGCCTTCGAGTTCCAGTTGCAGGACTCCCATATCGACACGCATTTGCAAAACTTCACGGTCGTCCGCACACGTGACTCGCCGCACACCGAGCGCATCGACTTCATACGGCCAATTGCGCAGTAGTTCATCGAATTGGTGCGAATCAGTCATGCCATGAATACCAAGAGACGAGATGAATAGTGCCGGTAGCTGGACAATCCAATAAAAAAATACCGGACAGCCGTATTATAGCAAACAAGCTCCTCAACTGGTATTCGGCTGGCAACCGGCTGCTGCGTATGATTTAGGTACCGGCCCCTCACGCCAAATTCTGAGCTGATATCACAATAACCAATCTCGAGTGAGTAAACCAATGTCGATCAACCGACGCGACGAACAGCGTGCCCAGGCCGAAGAAATACTTGGGGACCGTTTGGATCAGGCGAGTTTTGCCAAGGGACTTTTTGGGGGCAGGTATCTCAGTGAACAACTAGCTGGCTATCCGCTGATAGTCGAGGAATCGGTACGCTGTCTGACCCGTGAATTGCGCGCCTTTTGCGTGGGTGAGATCGATCCCGCGGCGATTGATCGCCAGGGCGAGATCCCGCCCACAATCGTTCGAGGGCTTGGACGCCTGGGAGTGCTCGGTGCCTGTCTCCCGAAATCGGCCGGCGGCATGGAGCTTGGACAGGCCGACTACTGTCGATTGCTGGAGGTATTGGGCGGTCATTGTGGTGGCACGGCGTTGTTCGTCAACGCACATCATTCGATCGGCCCGCGCGCGCTGGTGCTGTTCGGCACCGCCGAGCTGCAGCAGCGGTATTTACCCAAGTTAGTCAGTGGCCAGTGGATTAGCGCCTTTGCATTGACCGAACCGGAAGCAGGCAGCGACGCCGCGAATGTTCAGTCGACGGCCACACCGACGGACGATGGAAGCGGATTCCTGATCAATGGCGAAAAACGTTGGATCACAAATGGCGGGATCGCCCAGGTGCTTACGGTCATGGCCCGCACACCGGACGTCTCGAAGCCACAGGACGGTGCACCGCAAGCGTCGCGAATCACGGCTTTCATCGTGACGCCGGATATGCCGGGGTTCGAAGTGGTCGAGACACGAATGAGCAAAGTTGGTGTCCGCGGTACCGCGACGTCAAGATTGGCGTTTCACGACATGTTTGTTCCTCGTGATCACGTGCTTGGCCAGCTGGGTGGTGGTCTAAAAGTGGCACTCACCGTCCTAGATTTTGGACGCACGACGTTTGGAGCAAGCTGTACGGGCGCAGCCAAGTTCTGCGTCGATCACGCGGCACGACACGCTCAGATGCGAATCCAATTCGATCAACCGCTGTCCGAATTTGAATTGGTTCAACAGAAACTGGCGTACATGCAGGCTGGCGCCTTCGCCATAGAATCCTGCACCTACCAGACGGCTGCGCAGATCGATGCGGGTACAAGCGATTTCATGTTGGAAACGGCCATGCTAAAAGTCTTTTCTACGGATGTGTTGTGGCAGATCATCAACGACACGATTCAGATTTATGGCGGCAAAGCCTATTTTACTGATGAGCCGTTTGAACGGATGATGCGCGACGCACGGATCAACATGATTGGTGAAGGGGCTAATGATGTGCTCTGTGTCTTTTCCGCACTGATGGGGATGCGCGATATAGGCCTCGAACTCGAAGCCATCCTGCACGCCATTGAATTACCGTTGGGAAACCTGCGTCGCCTAGGACGCTTTGCGGGGCACAAACTGGGATCGCTGTTGGTGCCTCCACAAATCGACGTACGCAACGCACTGTTGGAGCCCCAAGCCGCACAGCTCAGTCGGTTGGTCGCCAAGTTCGGTGCCAACGTCGAATGGCTGCTGCGCACTTACCGCGAAGAAATCGTCGACCGTCAACATCAACTGGCGCGTGTCGCACACGCGGTGATGGAGATCTACGTGAGCGCGTGCGTGTTGAATCGACTAGATACGACACTCCTGCACGCGGATGCCGACGACGCAGGTGTCCAATTTGAATTGGAAACCGGACGGTATTATCTACAGACTGCCCAACGGCGAATTCACGGCAACCTACAGGCGTTGCGCAATAACGACGACGATGCCACCACACGTTTTGTAAACGCCCTGCTAGCTCAGCGTCGGACTTGAAAGTTGAAATTCCGAGTGGCCAGACGATTGCGGGCAGGTTCGTCGTCGCCGATGTACAGGACGTCATCCGCAGATGCCGGTGGCTTCATGGCGACCATGATGTGCCGGATGTCGTACATCAGAAATCCACCTGCCGCGGTCAACCAGATCATCGCCTCGACGGCCTGATGGCGCAAAACGAGCATCACGAAAGGAAGTACCAGAACCGCCGCCCAAGTCACTGCGTAGACCCAGCCTTGAAAAGTGATTGGCGTTAGACCCCAGCCGATCTTCTTCTTACGAAACCAGTGTGGCTTGCCAAACATCGCATCATGCCTCCAGACGAAGCTTCGAAATAGTGCCGTGATAACCTGTGTTCGTCCGGTAGCCCTAGAAATTGCCAAATTCACTGATCTTTCTTGCGAAAAATCCTGTGGACACGTGGCGGACCTTGCCGTGCAAGGCTCAAGCTCGCGAAACTACAGAACTTGTATCAGGTTTATCTGTGCAAATGAGTCAAGTTTTCAGCGACGGGCACCGACCGCAGGTTGGTCGGGGAGCAGATCGCCGCAATCGACCGATAGCTCGCGTTGGTCTGAGGCACAGCCTCACTGGCCTAAAACCCTCACTAGCCTAAAACACCGCCGGCAGGGGCAGAATTTCCCCAGACCATCGCGGGTGGAGTTGGCTCAGTCGTCACGAGTGACGCGACCTCGTCCCCGTTTCTTGTCGCTAGTTCGCTGCTTCGCTTGCAAACGACGTTCGCGTGAGGCACGCGATGGTCGTGTTGCCTTGCGAGCTTTGGGAGCGATTGCAACACTGGACAGCATCTCGCGCAGCTTTGCCAGGCAATCTCCCACATTACGTCCTTGATCGCGGAATCGCTGACTTACCACGACAAGTTGGCCCTTGTTGTTGATCCGTCGACGGAACTTTTCCACAAATCGCCCGCGAACGTCCTCAGGCACGCTCGAAGAAGAACTGACCGACCAGTGCAGGGTGACCTTCGTATTGACCTTGTTGACGTTCTGACCGCCCGGACCACTGCTTCGCGAGTACGTAAAATTGAATTCCTTGAGTGGAACTGCGATTCGATGATTCACAACTAGCATGTGGGGGATCGCTTCAGGAAATCGATGGGTGATGTAGAACCTGCAGGGCGTTAAGAGCTATATTATCGGCGATTGGCCTGGGAGGCCAACCAAGTTGACAAGATGGCTTAGTGGGGAGTTTGGAAAATGCGTCAGCTGCAATGGTCAATCGGTTTTCTGGTGCTGATGTCGATTGGCTGTGCCGATCGCAACGATGTCGTGTTGCTGTCTTCAGATCTGACGGATGATAATCCCGCAGTTGCCGGTTTGGCGACACCTTCGCAAGGCCGCGACTGGCCAGTTTTTCTGGGCCCAACGCGCGATAGCAAGTCCAGCGAAATGGGGATTATCACACGGTGGCCGCTCACAGGGCTTCGGATTGTGTGGCAGAAGGATCTTGGCACGGGTTACGGAATTGGCACGACGAGTCGCGGACGCTATTTTCATTTTGATCGCTGGGACGACACGGCACGCGTGACATGCATGAAAGCAAGGACTGGTGAAGAGATTTGGCGATTTGAATACCCGACCGAATACGAGGATATGTACGGCTACAACAACGGGCCACGTTGTTCGCCGGTTATCGATGATGACCGGTTGTATATCTACGGTGTCGAGGGCGATTTGCACTGCCTCAATGTCAGCGATGGCAGTCTGATCTGGCGGCTTGAGACATGGAGAGAGTTTGGTGTTATTCAGAACTTTTTTGGCGTGGGCAGTACGCCCGTCGTCGCAGGTGATCTGTTGATCTGCATGGTCGGCGGCAGTCCTCCCGGCAGCCCCGGTCTGCGAGAAAGCGATGGCAATGTCACTGGCAATGGCTCAGGAATCGTGGCATTCGACAAACATAACGGTGAGGTCAAGTACAAGATCACCGACGAACTGGCCAGTTATGCAAGCTTACAGTTGGCCACGATTGATGGACGGCCTTGGTGTTTCGCGTTTTGTCGAGGTGGGCTGGTCGGTTTTGAACCGCAAACGGGACAAATCGATTTTCACTATCCATGGCGATCGAAAATGCTGGAAAGCGTCAATGCCAGCGTGCCCGTCGTGGTCGGAAACGAAGTCTTCATTTCTGAAACCTATCAGATCGGCAGTTCATTACTTGCCGTCCGCCCCAAGGGCTTTGACGTGGTGTGGAAGGACGACACCAGCGTTCGCGAAAAAGCGATGAAGACGCATTGGAATACCGCAGTCTACCATGATGGATATTTGTACGGCTGTAGCGGACGAAACACACCTGACGCGGACTTGCGGTGTATCGAGTGGAAAACCGGCAAGGTTATGTGGGTTGAACAACAGCCGGCAGTGACGCGCGAACGGTCTTCGCTGATGTATGTGGATGGCCACTTCGTTTGCTTGGGTGAATTCGGCTCGTTGCGCTTGCTGAAGGCCAATCCCAACAAGTATGAGGAGGTTGCGCAGGTGACGTTGATGCGCGAAGAACCAGATCCTCAGCGTAAGAAGCTGTTTGCCCCGCAGCCGCTGTTGAAGTACCCAGCGTGGGCCGCACCGATTCTTTCTCACGGGTTGCTTTATGTACGCGGAGATGACCGCCTTGTCTGTATGGAATTGATCCCACAATCGCCTGCGGATTCGCCCTGATAGCCTGCTGATGTTCGTACCAGCGGTACTTGTACCAGTGGGACTTGTAGGCTGTCGTACTTGTAAGCTGGGAACAAGCGAAGCGAAGTTCCGGCGATGCCCAAGAACGAACAGCTTTCCTTCGCCGGCACGGCCAACACTCGTTGTCCCCCGCCTAGCCGATCGTCAACCTCCAGCCAAAAGCCGTTAGCTTGGCGCGGATATTTGCCACGATTCGAATTTTTGTTTTGAATGAGCCAGTAGATCGTCGTAATCGAATGGCTCGACGTCTTCACCCAAAAGCTTGACGTCGTAACTTCCCCGATAGCCGCCGTCGGCCAATTTGGAGAAGATCTCGGCAAATGGGACAGCACCTTCGCCAAGGCGACAGCGGTTTTGTTCGCCCGTCGGTCGTTGCTTGGCGTCGCCCAACTGAACGATCGCGATGCGAGGCACAATGTCGGCCAGTCGTTCAATGGCCGTCGGGTCGAGACCAAAATGGTAGGTGTCGAAAGCCAATTTGATCACGGGGCTATCAAATTCCTCCAGTAGATCAACCGTCTCGGCCAATTCGGTTAAGAACGTCCAATCGTTGGCACAGCCCGCATCCATCGGTTTGATGGCCAACGTCACTTCAAATTCCATCGCCACCGGCATGAGTGCCTTCAAGGCGTCGTTCAGCAGCCGGCTTGCGTGGTTTGTTGTGTGACCACCACGGGAACCGCTATAGACAATTAGACAATCTGCCTGCAGGTCCGCGGTCAGGCGAATGGCATCTCGAGCATCGGCTAGGGCATCGTTATAGGAGCGGCCATCGCTTCCTGTGAAACCACCTGCCCACATCAAGTTGGAGGCTCGAAGGCCCATTTCGCTGAGCAGTTCGATACCCTTTTCTTCGCCAAAATCAGACAGCTTCTGGCGCCACACGCCGATCGACCGAATGCCAGCATCCGCGTAGCGGTGAACATCATCTTCAAAAGACCAGCGATAGGTCGTCAACTCGTTCATCGAAAACAATGCCATCCGTGTCTCCAGTCTGTCCGTGCAATTGGGTTCTAAGGTAGTATGCCGCATCCTGTTTTCCGTGTAAAGAAACCGGCGAGCTGGGCTCAACTTTGTCCTGGGCGCTTTGGGGATCTGCACACAAGCCAGCATGCCTGAAGAGACTTTTTGGGGATCGACTTGTTTGCATGATATCCCAAATGCCAGCTTACAAGGCAGGTCTCGCCCGCAAACTAGGCGACCACCCACGATCGCTCGGCGTCATGGCGTGGGATTTCGCCTCATTCCAGGGTGATCCCGAAACAGGCGCCATCTGGCACGCCGATTGCAACGCAGGACCAGTTCAGTTTCCTTTTGGTTGCGCGCCTTGGCGCGTGTTGAGTACTCGCATTTGGCGGAGAACCCGATGAAAAAGATTGAGGCTGTCATCCGGCACCATAAAGTTGATGAAGTCAAAACAGCCTTGGTAGAGAAGGGCTTTCAGGGGCTCACGATCACCGAAGTTCGCGGTTTCGGCCGACAGAAGGGCCATTCTGAAACGTATCGCGGCGCAGAATACAAAGTGGACTTCGTGCCGAAGATCAAGCTCGAATTGGTCGTTGCCTCGGGCGATTGTGATTCGGCACTGGAAACGCTAACGGCCGCAGCACGTACCGGGCAGATTGGCGATGGCAAAGTGTTCGTCAGCGAACTCCAGAACGTCGTGCGAATTCGCACGGGCGAAACTGGCGAGGATGCCGTCTAAGACGACCATCGTGTCACGGTGAATCTGCCCGCTCTGGTTTGGCCTGCTTGGACGTCAATGACCAGGCAGTTATCCACCGGTGGTCCGTTCGAACCAGTTTGAATTCGTCCTGTAACCGCTCTTCCATGTCCGGTAAATGCGCGGCTCCATAGAAGATTCCAACGGTCGTGTGCCCGTCTTGGATTGACTTCTTCAGAACAGACATTGCGCGCTTGTTGCGTTCTGTGAGGATGGTCGAACCTTCTGGTCCATCTAACACGGACGTGGATGTCGTAAGGTCGGAGAGCTGTTCGGCCATGATCCGCTTGAGCTTGATCGTCCGATCCTTCGACAGGAATGCAAATAACATACGGAAGTCGCCTGATCCGGATGGGTCCTTTGATTGCTCGGCAATACTCTGCCCCATCATGCGCAAGAACATCTGTGTCATGCTCTCGCCACGGTCTTGCATACTCTTAGAGAATTCAGTTGGTGTCAGATCAGCGTGCACCATGTTTTTCTTGCGGTAATCAATATGATCCAACTGAAACTCGAGCCCCAGCATGTTCTTCATCCCCACCTGCAACGCGCTGATGGGATGAGCCGAACGCTGGCCCGGCTGTGGGACTTCGTTCTTTCTGGCGACCAGTTCGTAAAGCACCACGTCGTACTGCCCGAAGGCCTTGTTCAACTTGTCATAGTACGCTTTGTCGCCAACATGAATCGCGCCAATCAAATCGACTTGCAGACGTGTTTCGGCGTCTCCCTTGGGGCGGTAGCTAACAACGGATGTCTCTAACGCCACAGGTTTACCATCTGCCGAACGATGCAATCGGACAAAGCTATCGCTTTTCGCTTTGATCTTCTGTGGCTGGTCAGCCAGAGACACGTCGCAGGTGAACGCGACAATTCCCACAATTGCAAATCGGCCAAGTTGATCCAGAATGTTTGACATGGTTCGACTCTCGTTGGGTGGCGCCTTGTAGGTCGGAATACCGTGGTTGTGCCGCCTCGGCATGATAGCGTTCGAGCTGCATATCGTAACGCATGTGCGTTGCAAATCTATGGAAAGTATACCGCCCGATGGGCCAACGGCAATTTGTTCGCTGCGGACTGTCCCTCGCGGTGATCTTGTTTTCAGGCAAAAACGAGAGATCCACCGCCCTCGACAGAGCCAACCGGCTGCTAGGCAAGCCGATGGGCGCAAAGCCGGGCTTGATTCCAGCAAATGGTAAATTGCAGGCGCACCCGAGAATCCTCATCGGCTTCGTGGACCTGGTAGCGTGGGGTTTACGCCCTTCATGCCTCGAATCACCCGAAATAAGGGTGTGATAGCGGCCAGGCGGGGGGCCAATTGCGCAGAAGCGCGAATTCAGATAATCTTTTCTTAAAAGGCAGTTGATCTTGTTCAAAGAACCTGCATACTAAAGGGCTGCTGAGCATCTGCAGATGCTTAGCTTCCCTTCAGCTTTCGCGGGTTTCTGCCCCACCTGCGGGAGCTAATCTCCTGCCTTCACAGGTCTCTGCCCCACCTGTGAAGGCTTTTTTGTTTTCCTGTCTTCATCTGTGGCAAGAAACTGTCGTGGTAGCGCGAAGGTAACCCGGCTGGCAGCCGTCACTACCGATTTTCTCGGCAAGGATTACCTTTCTTACTCAACTTCCACGATGCGTCAAACCGATACTACCGGCACGAGCGAAATCTATGCCTGTGCGAACTGTCGCACGCTCTCATTGCCTGAGCAGGGTAGAAATCATGTCGATTAGACGAATTGCGATTTGCTTGACGATGTTCATTGCCTTGGCCACACAGTTGTCCAAGGCACAAGCGCAACGCGAGATCCATCACGTGCCACCGATTATTGACTCTGATGGCTACAATCCCGATCTATTGCATCCATTCATCGAGCCGTTAGCATTCGATCCGGATTGGCAATTTTTCGCGCCTGCCGAAGTGGGGGAATTTGGTGGCGGCCCCGATCTGAACACGGGTTGGTTTTCAAGCTACGCGCGTCTCTACATGTGGGTTACACGGCCCGAAGACCAAGCCGCAATTACACAATTCACTCTGAATAATGTGCCCACGACGTTGGGCTCGCCTGTGGACGGCGATTATGGATGGGGTACCCGCTACGAAGTCGGTTACATGACCGATGAAGATCACGGCTGGCTCGGAAGTTTGTGGCGGATCGGCGGCCCCCACGTGTCAGACATTGTGCAAATGGAACGTGTCAATGTCGCGAAGCTCACGGACGAACAGAATACGAATTTCGACCCGACTTCGTTCGTTGATTTGCGAGGTGGTACTACTGCTGGAGGTGGCGGCGGCGGTGGTGGTCAACAGACCGCCGTACGGCAGTTTCGCCAGGGCATCCCTGCGGTTGATGCCAATAATCCGCAATCTGGTCAACGGGACTACCTGGTCACTAACAGCATCAATGACATGAAGCTCTCGAGCTTCGAACTGAACAAGACTTTTCGCTGGAAGAAGATGACCCATGGTAGCACGCTCGAGCCCTTCTTCGGGTTTCGCTACATGAGGTTTGACAATTACCTCATTCGCCAGCAGTACAATCGCTGGGACCCGGCGACAGGCCTTCCACAGACGGGACTATTCCCTCCCGATCTGGATCCAGAGCCGTTCACCGTCGAGACTCTGAATTCAATGAAGGCCACTTTCTACAACCACATGGTTGGTGGTCAGTTCGGTTTCCGTTGGTACAAACGAAAGAGCCGTTGGAATCTCTCCAGCGAATTGCGAGCGTTCGCCTTCCAGAATATTCAGATCTTCAACTCCTCGCAGAACGTTGAAGTCACGTACTACGAAGACTTCGGTATCGACGAGGACGTCCTATCGGTAACTCGTGACCGTCAGAACACTACGGGCAACGACACCGAATTCGTTTTTGGTGGCGAGATTCGAGCCGACGCCGCATTCGAGATTACTCGCGACGTATCCATCCAACTTGGGTTCAACTTCATGGAGATCGCACGTGGGATCGGACGTGGACGCACAGTGCAAGCCAATGACGAAGATGTAACCATCTTTGGATTCAACGGCGGATTTATCGTCAATCGATAGCGGTCGTGTGCCTGCACCGCAAGAGCCTACCGGCCACGGGCGAAATGTCGGCCTGGCAGCGAGTCAACTCCGCCTCTGGCCGCCGTTGTCCCTTCGGCAAGCAAACTGCCGCTCAGGCAGAGCCACGATCTTCGTCGTACGCGTAGGCTGCTGCGACGCCAGTTTTATCTGTTGCTAGCGTAGTGTTCGCGCAACTCGTCCAATTCGACGGTGAGGCGATGTCTCAGCGGATTCTCTGGGCGTAATTCGTCGATGAGCGCTTCTGCTTTGTCGAAAGTCTCATCCGAAACTTCTAGATTCTTGAACAACCGCCTGAAACTACGTTCGACTTCGGACTCGGTAAGCAAGTTAGCCTCCACAACTTTGTACAACATTCGGACAACACGTTGAATCTCGTGTGACGTTCATTCTAGTAACAAGAGGATCTGGATCAATCCCGTTGTGGCGCTTTGCACACTGCGGAC
>JASLPZ010000059.1:0-14979 GCA_030744725.1 Pirellulaceae bacterium | reverse complement strand
CGAAGCGAGATCAGCAATCGGATCTCAGCAGTCTGGGGGAAGAATCCAGTCAATTAATCGACTGTTTGTCACGCAGACAGGTGGGACCGATGTGCAGACGGATTGGCGCGACTGCGGTTGGCGAAGTCCGGGTCGATCTTGAAAAGCTCCTCGGCCACCGCATCCACCGTCGTGCGAATCTGTTCTTCCGTATGCATGGAAGTGATAAAAAACCGAAGTCGCGCGGCCTTCTCTTCGACGGCAGGGTAGAGAATTGGTTGGACGTTGATTCCTCGATCGTAGAGGCGTCGCGACAGCGTCAGTGAATTCAGCGAGCTGCCTAGAATTACCGGAATCACAGGAGTCTTGTTGCTAAGACCGGTATTCAGGTTGTGCTGCCTGGCTTGCCGCAAGAAATTCTCTGAGTTCGCTTGGACGCGAGCAACACGTTCTGGCTCTTCTTCCAGAACTTGCAAGGATGCCAATGCCGCGGCACAGTTGGGTGGCGACAGACCGACGCTATAGACGAAACCGGGTGCGGTGTACTTCAGGTACTGAATTACTTCTTTGCTTCCAGCAATGTAACCACCACAGGTTCCAAAGGACTTGCTGAGTGTTCCCATCCAAAGGTCGACATCACGCGGGTCGACATCAAAATGTTCGCTGATGCCTCGGCCGTGTGGGCCCATCGTGCCGATTGAATGGGCTTCGTCGACCATCAGAAAGACCTTGTGTCGTTTCTTGACTTCGACGAGTTTTGGAAGCTCTGGGTAGTCGCCATCCATGCTGTAGACGCCTTCGACGACGACAAGCACACGGCGATAGTCTCCGCGAAGTTCCGTCAGGATTTCGTCTAGCTGCTGCCAGTCGTTATGAGCAAAGGGGCGTCGGCGTGCTCCCGACAAGATCGCGCCTTGCATGATGCTGTTGTGGGCCAGGGCATCGTGCATGATCAGGTCGCCAGGTCCCAACAGATGGCCAATCGTTGTCTCGTTGGTTGAATGGCCGCCGACGAAGACAATGGCGTCTTCACAGCCAATAAAGTCGGCGATTCCCTGTTCCAGTTGGCGGTGGATAGGCTTTTCACCGGAGACGAGGCGGCTGGCCGAAACGCTCGTTCCATACGAATCGATGGCTGCCTTGGCTGCCGCCGCGACGGCAGGGTCGCCGGACATGCCCAAATAGTTGTAGCTGGACCAACTAATCAGCTCACGACCTTTGATTACGGTGCGATCGTTTGTGACCGACTCGTGGACGCTGAAGAACGGATTGGGGATGCCTGTCAGGGAGAGCGTCGCTTCATTTTGCAAGAGGCGTTTGTATTCGGGCATCTCGGCAAACAGGTAGTCTTCCCGTGCCACTTCCCGTTCTTCAGTGGATGGAGGCGCTGTGTCCTCCTGGCGAGGTTGTTTGACCTCGGTGCCAATGTGATTCTGTACGGCCAGGGCAACCTCACGGCAGGTTTCCATCGCGGAAAGCACATCCTCCGGAAAACGGCCGCCAAACGTTTCTTCGAGCGAATGGGCAATTTCCAGCCGTTCCAGCGAGTCCATTCCCATTTCGACGATATTCGAGTCCAGGGTGATCCCCTTGGCCCGTTCCTGGGCGATTGCCTGGACGTGCTGCATTACGAGTTTCGCAACGTGCGGATTCGGTTCGTCTAGGATTACGGACGAAGCCTCTGGTGACGCTTCAGCGGCGGGCTGCGTGTCCGATGTGCGACTGGTGACGCTCGTGGCCGCAGCATTGAGGTTGCTGGCTGATTCGTCTCCTGACGACCAACCGTACCATTGCGCGATGACCGATTGTGTGCCGTCCAGAAATGCTTGCCGGCAGGCGTGGCGTTGGATCTTACCGCTAGAAGTCTTGGGCATTGAACCGAATCGAACAAGTACAATTCCGTCGGGCGGCAATTCATGTTCGCGAGTGACATTGGAGCGGATAGCGTGGATCACATCCGACCAATCCTTGCGTCGAGCACGCTCGACTTCGCTCATCACGATCAAGCATTCGCGCCCGTTCAAGTCAACGGAAAATGCCGCTGCCGCCCCAGCTTGCAATCGCGGGGAGGTCGTTTCGACGGTCATCTCGATGTCTTGGGGATACCGATTAACACCCCGCACGATGATCAGATCCTTCAGGCGACCGGTGACAAACAGCTCACCACAGTCCATAAAACCCAGGTCGCCCGTTCGCAAGTAGTTGTTGCCGTTAGGACCGACCAGCTTGGCGCAGAATGTCTCTTCCGTCAGCTCTGGCTTGTTCCAATACCCCACACCAACACTCGGGCCTCGAATCCAGATTTCACCCACCTGATGATCAGGCAGACGTTTGCGGCTCTCCGAGTCCACGATGATGACTTCCCCGCTCGGCAAGACGTGTCCACAGCCAACCAGCTCGCGTGACCCCTCTTCATCCTCCAACGCCGCAACGACACGATGCTCGTCCAAAGCCGGACCGTCAAATGCTTTGATGATTGGTGGATCTTCAACGGCTGCGCCCGTTACGATCAACGTTGTCTCCGCCATGCCATAGCACGGAAAAAACATTTCTGGACGAAAGCCAGCCTTGGCAAAGCGTTTCGTGAATTTCCTCAGCGTCGACGGTCGGATCGGCTCGGCACCATTGAAGGCCACTTGCCAGGTACTTAAGTCGAGCCCCTCTAGTTCGTCATCCGTGATCTTGTCGGCGCAAAGATCATAGGCGAAGTTCGGGCCGCCGCTGATCGTCGCCTGGTATCTGGTGATGGCTCGGAGCCAGCGGACGGGCTTCTGCAAGAACGAAAGTGGCGACATCAATACGCTTGGCCGACCGTAGAACACGGGATTCAAGACGCCGCCAACCAGTCCCATGTCGTGGTAGGTCGGCAACCAGTTCATACCCACGCAGTCGCGCGAAGGCTGAAATGACACCGTGATGACATGGCAATTGGCGATAATATTGGAATGTGAAAGCACGACTCCCTTGGGAGTTCCCGTGGAGCCCGACGTGTATTGCATGACAGCCATCGCGTCCGAGGCAAGTTCTGGGCGGATCCAGCCATCAGCCTCTGCCTCATCCAGTTGATCGGTGGCGATCCAGTTCGCACGTCGCAATGTGGGCGCTTCGTCCAGCATGCCCGGAGTACGCTCCAACACGCTTTGCACCGTCAGCGCTGCTTTGGCCCGCGAGTCTTCGGAAATGGCTTCAATCCGAGCCATGTATCGATTTCGACGCGGCGGATAGGCGGGCACGGCGACAGCTCCCGCATACATGCATCCGAAGAAACCGACGACAAAATCAAGCCCGGGCGGAAATAGCAAGAGCACGCGTTCACCGTGCATCCCAAGATCAGTTAGTCGAGCAGCAATCGCTCGTGCGCGGCGATCCAGCTGCGCGTACGTGAGTTGCAAGTCCTCAACCTCACCGTCCATTTCACCGTCTGTGAAGTAGAACGCCACTTCAGACGGCAACTGTTCTGTCCAATACTCAAGGCACTCAGCGAGGTTGTTGGAGGGTGAGTAGGGGGAGAAATATCGCTCGAGATTCACGTTTCTTGCTTCTCCGAAAAGTGATTTAGCGCCGCACGATTGGCCGCATCGTATCCATCAAGACTCAATCGGCACGTGACCAGCCTAAAAGTGAAACTCGTGTGGCGCGCAGGCAGCACCATGCGAAATGGTAGACTCGGTCCTTGAGATTAACATGGAAAACGAAGAACATCAAACGACCTATCGCCGATCCGGCCGGAGGATTCCATTCAGTTTCGCTATGCTCGGAACGACCCATATACCTTCTCACCGGTCACAGCCGAGCGATATTGGATCATGTTGGAAAACACGCTTGGGCCGATTGTAGAAAAGACGTGCGGTCATGCCGATTGTTGGTATGACACCGCTGGGCATCGCCCAGTCGCGGGGTGCGGCCCAGCAAGCACGACGACTCCGCTGCCACGCGACGGTGACTTGTTGGCCTCGAGCGACACTGACCATCCCGTTATTCGACAGTCAGTGCCAGACTCTCTGAATGGCTGTTGAACTCCGGAGCGTACATACACTCAATGGCAGCGAAGCCTGTCTGATATTGGCCTCGATGTTGGACACGCACTGAGTATTCAAAGACATACGTTCCTTTGGGCAGGTAATCGATAAAGAAGTGGCTCGCCGTATCTCGCGTCGATTCGTAGTGATACAGGCCGTCCTGCAGTTTGTAGCGCGAAAGCACGTTGACCGGTTCGGTGCCACTGCCACGATAGTCCTTCAGGTGCACGTATTCCATGTCGCGGTCGGTGCGAAGTACGACACGCACCACCAGCTCGTCACCAACTTGTATTGGCCCGTCGACTTGTTCCAGAACGGGGCCCTTTTTCGAGGGGCGCTTCGTGTACAGCTGCTTCGTTAGCTGCAAAGGCGTGCCGTCGTAGGCCGTGACTTTGCTCATGTCCTCGAGATACTGCCAGTGAACGCTTCCCCAGGCAACGCCTTCGTCGACCTTCTTGACGGTGATGCGGCCTTGATTGGGCGTGATCTCGCCGTCGGCAAACCGCTGTTCGTAGAAGCCGGTCCCCGCCTCGACGCTTTGGGGCTCGACCGTTTCGTCACCGAGCGTCACTTGGACCAGTGCGTCGGATGTCAGCAAATCGTTGCCTCGCAACAGCAAACCGTAAACTGCGTCGGCAGTCGCCTTGGTCGTCTTCCAGTCCTGTGTCTGTTTTTGTTTGAGCAGCCAGACCTTGCAGTCCTCGACCGCCCTCTGATCATTCATCACCTCGTCAAAGGCCTCGATCATCATGGCCTGCGTTTCGATCGGAGCTCGATACCACCACCACGATCGCTCGGTGTCACGCCAAAACATGCCTAGTTCGTCGTTGCTGACAGAACGTTCCTTCAGTGACGCCATGATGCCCCGCGGGGTCTGCAGGTCGCCAAACCGTTTCAGTGCGACCGCCAAATGTCCATGTGACTGACGGTGGGCCAGTTGCAACCAGTAGTTGCGGGCCTGGCTTTGCCAATAGCTGACGGCTTCACGATGCGCAGCGACGATCGGCTGGTCGTCCAAGAAGAAGCTGCGTCCGTACAGATAGAATGCGATCTGGGTGGACAGATGGTTTTCGTCTTTGTCGCGATGGGCCAAAATATCCCGATAGATCTTGTCAGCCCAGGCATCCAGTCGCCGCAGGGACTTTACGGCGGGTGCGACGTCCACATCGGCTCCCAAGTGACGCAGGCGACCGAATCCCGTCGTGATATACAGCGTGATGTAGTCATTGGCCGGTCCGCCAGGGAACCATGGCCAGGCACCGTCTTCATATTGCTGATCTGCCAGACGCCGCATCAGCCGCGCCGTTTCGTCGTTCAGGCGGTTGGCGTCGAACAGAATGCCAACGTTCCGTCGCGCCTGACTCTCGTTGTCAGCGTCACGCACCCAAGGCGTTTCCTCCAACAGCACGGCCTTCAGGTCTTGGTTCTTTTCGAGCGGACTGTCCAAGGTCTCGCCGCCGCGATTCTTCCAAACTTCGAAGACTCGACGGATTCTAGGGTCGGAATTGGCGATGTGACGGGCCAGCGCGTTGGCATACAGACGGTTGAACGTCTGTTCCGTACACTCGTGCGGAAACTCCATCAGATACGGGAGTGCCATCACGGCATACCAAGCAGGATTCGATACCATCTGCACGGTCAGCGATTTATGTTTCAGTGAATCCGAATCCGCTGACTGACGTAACCGAGCGAAATCGAACTCTTTTGTCTGCTTGCCACGAATTGGCAGTGGAAGCGATTCGGTCACCAGTACGCGTCGCGACAGAACGGGCAAATAGCCTTCTTCGCCGTCGGACAGCCGGCCCGTCGATCCGACCGTTTTGTAGGTCAGGAATCCCAGGTCATCAGGTACCTGCAGCCGCCATGACAACGACATCGATTCGCCCGCCGCGATATCGAACGATTTGTCTCTTTGCAAGTTATCCAACACCTCGTCCGCGGAACGACCGCTGACGGCATCGGCCAACGCTAATCGAACTTGGCCCGCTTGCCGTGTCGGCGACTGGTTGCTGACTTTGACGGTGAATTCGAGCGTATCCCCTTCGCGGAGGAATCGGGGCGGGTTCGGCTGCACCATTAGATCCTTCGAGGTGACGACTTTGTCGGTCAACAGGCCACCACGCAGATTGGCATCGTGTGCGAAGCCTTGAAACTTCCACTCGGTGAGCGCCTCAGGCATGGTAAATTCCATTCGCACGGTACCATCTTCGTCCGCCAAGAGATGTGGGAAAAAGAACGCTGTTTCATTCAGATTCTTGCGAGCCGTGACGTTGCTCAGGTCGAGGCCTGGTTCGAGTGCCGCATTCCCTTCGCCCTCGGCAAGTGCCACGCCTTCTGACTTCGCCATTGCAAAGTCTCCCAGTGTTGCAGCGCCTGGGGCCATGCCCGCCGCCCCGTCGGCCGAAAAGGCTCGACCCCGCATGGCCTCGCCTCGAAATCCGCCGCGTCCTGGCGCGAATTGGAACCCATACAGATTCGCGGCGATTTCCGCGGGCAAGTGGCGGTACGTCAGCGAAGCATCCAGCTGTGTCAGTCTCCACGTTACCGAGATGTTTCGAAAATGTTGCAAACGGTTTTCAAACTGTGAACTCAATTGCGAATAGTCGGTATGGAACAGATGGAAGCCGCTGGCCCATTGATGGGGTGCGTAAGCGTCGAGCGACGCATCGTATAACGACGCGACCATTTCGGCGGCAGCGGTTTTGGCATTGGGGCCCTTGATGACCAGGGTCCAAGTCTCTTTTTCCGCTGGGGAGAGCTTCGAGACAAAGTGCTCCCATTTGAATGACAGATTCTTATTGCTCCAAGGTACGTCGACGTGACGAGATTCAAAATATGCGCGGTTTTCTCGTACCATCGTGATCCGCACGGTAAAGCCGCCACGCATGGCCTCGGTGACTTTACGCGTGATCATTAACTGGCTGGTGCCGGGTCCAGTCCAAAAACTGCGTACCACCATGTTGCGATGTTCGATTTCGATGAAGGCCCGCGCATCCTCATAGCCACTGCCCCACAGGCAACTGAACTCTTCGCCCGGCTGCAGAGACCAGCGCGGGGCTGCCACGAGGTTTGGGACCTTGAGTGCGAGTTTCTTTGCATCTGGGTCGAGCACCTGTAACGGCAACTCTGCAGTGACCATCTTTCCAAAGCGATCTTGTGTTTCGATCTTCGCGCGGTACATGCCTGCCGCCAACACTGCCGATATCTGAGCGTTGCCGGCAGCTCCGGTCGAGAAGCCTTCTTCCACTGCGACATCGCCGAGCGGCCAGGAATTCGGGTTGGAAAGGTCGGCTCGTGGTACTTCGCCAAGGCGATTCGGTCGGTAGTTTTGTCCGGCGAGCGAACCGCGATGGACCTTGTCTGGCTGTCGCACGTGGTAGATCTTCAGTGTCCCTTCCGCCGATTGACCTTCGCCATCTAACGTCGTTGTGCGAATGTTCAGGTTGATCTGACGTTCGTCGACCAGCCAGTCACCACTTGAATTGACTGCCCCAGCGCTTGCGGGATCAACGCCTGCAATCGCAGCCCCTGCAACCGCCGAAACGCTTGCCGCCAGCGCCGTATAGCCGACGTTAACCACGTGTTGGTCCGTGCGTGTTTCGCCGCTGGAGTCTGTGACGTCCGCGTATACCTTGAATTGAAAGGTCGGCTCGCTTTGCGGGTCGACAGCGAGATCCGGTAACGCCGCAAAGGAAATGTCGAATCCACCGCTGCTGGCGGTTCTCGCGACGCCGTGGGCGATTTCCTGGCTGGGATTGGATTGCGGTGGCATCCACCAACAACGCCAATACCACCAGACGGGATAGCGGACATCACGCACCACCCGCCATTTGACCTGGGCACCATCAATTGCCGCACCCGTGTACGCGGTTGCCTTGCCCGTTAGTTTGACCTCGCCGTTCAGCTTGGCTGCCTCGACAGGCGCAGCCAATTCCACCTGGAATTTCGGCCGTTTGTATTCTTCGACACGTACCTGCGTGGCGCCTCTCGGTTCTCCGTCGACACGGATCGTCATCTGCCCCATCAGCCGATCGCGCGGAGCGGTAAAACTGCCGCTGAAGCTACCATAGTCATTGGTTCGGTGCTGGTGCCGTTGGATCTCTTTGCCATTGACGTCACTAAAAACGATGGCGACGGTACGGTTGCTGATTGCCTGGTAACTGTCACGTTCTTGATCGACCGCTACGCTAATGCCTTTATAATGAACTGTTTGCCCTGGTCGATAGATTGCGCGATCCGTGAAGAACAGCGACCGCTCGAACGGCTTCTTACTGGTGTCAAAAGTATTGACATAGATGTTGTTGATCGATGACAGCGAATGACCTTCGTGTGCGGCATGTAGCAGTACAGCAACACGGTTGCGAGCGAGGATGCGAAACAGGCCGTTCTTGTCGGTACGAACGGTTGGCAAGCTCCCAGCATCACGGTTGTTTGCACGGTACCAGCTGCGAACGCTGGCACCGGCCAACGGTTCGCCTGTGACGGCGTTCAGTACAAAGCCCTCCAGGTTGCCGGACCCTTGCCGCGTCCGCAATACGATCGCCAGGTCGCTGACCCAAAACTCTGCAAAGCTGATTTGATTGTCGTTGGCATCAAAAGCTTGATTGTGACTGGCGATGAGGAAGTATGAGCCGGGCTTGAGTTTTCTGGGCGCGACCAGATTCTCCGTTCGCTCTTGGAAGTCTTCTGTCGCTGGGAGATTGGCTGACCAGGCGAGTGCCGGTCGCTGTTTCAGCAGCGCGGTGCGTTGCGCCGTATTCAAGTTTTCAGGTCCCCGTTGCCGCGAGCGTGCATACGCTTCAAAATCAAACGGCACGACGCGAAAGTGGACTTTGGTGACATTTCGATAATGGACATCAACCGTTGGCAACGGTTGATTCCAAACGCGTTCCGTGGTCGCGCGAGAGGACCTCGCTTCGATCTGGGCGATCAAGTTTGAGCAACGCCGCCCGCCGACGCTGTCCTGAAATCTCGCCAACCCTTGCTTGGCGAGACGTCGCGCGCCGACCCAGTCACCTTCGCCGTGCGCGAGTTTCGCCTGGTTGTGGATCGCACGTGCGGAAATCTCGTGGTCTTCATGGTCGTCGGTGAATCGCTTGAGCGCCGCCAGATAGCGTGCGCCCTTCTCCGTGCCAAACGCTTTGTTGTTGCCAAATTCGAGTCGCAGAAGATCGGCGTCCAGGAGTGCTGCTGGATCTTCGCGGGAAGTGTGAAACCGAAGCAACTTCTGAAACAGTCGGATGGCCTTCAGAGTCTGTGAATCTTCGTCTTCGGTCTCCGGCGCCCACGCCATGAATTCGGCGGTCGTGCCGAAGATCGGACTTTCGGCCAGCAAGTCAAATGCATCCTCAATTCGCGCCCCAGCTTGTTCTCCGGAGGCATAGAATGCCAGCGTTTCGTGCGCCACAAAGTCGAACAGGGTGGGCCTATAGCTATCTGATGAATTGCCCTTTTCCAAGAGGTCGTTGTAGTCGGCAATGGGGATCTTCTTGAGCGTGTCATCCGCGGCAAGTGCTGCTTGGAAATGCTTGTCAATTTCCGCAAAGATCCGCGGCAGATCCCATGTCGTCAATTTGTCACCTGGCGGCCCGACAGTTTGCGTCCGTTGCATGAAACGCCAGCGGTTCTGCTGAAAGTAATGCCAGTACCAATTGGCCAGCATCGCCTCCATCATCGGTTTCATTTCCTTCGGCACCTTCGCCAGTTCCGCTTGCAGACGTGTGACCTTTTCCTCGGGTTTATTACCTTGAATGGTCGTTTCAAGGGCAATTTTCTTTCCGATCGCCTTGATTGCTTCGGCGTAAGCCTTGTCTTTAATCGCCGCCTCGATAATAGGATTGAGCTTTTCGATGGCGGTTTTCGGTAGGCCCTTCTTCATTGCCTCGTCCACTTCCTTCCACTGGGAGTCTCGCGGTCCCACCCAGGCTACGGCGACCGTGGTGAAGAGCAAGAGAATCAGCGATGTGATCCGAACTTTCATCAAATTGTCCTCTAATCGGCGGAATATTGCACAAGCGCAATTCGAGACAATCCAAACGATGGCAAGAAATGAGACGAACTGTCCTCTCAGAAAGTTTCCGGGAAGGGGTGAGATTATTCGCGCGCCGAAGGGGTTGGGAGTCTTGGTCGGGTAACGACTTATACCATCGGCAGACGCCGATGGCCGAAAAAGCCTCCCGACCCCGTCTCCATACCGATGCGGTCACCATACGACTGTTGTGGCACTGTCTCTCGACCGTGCACGGTGGCGAATCATGACTCACCGATCGACATTCCCTCCGAACGCGGGCCGGTCGGGTAGCCGGCCCACAGCGTGTTGTTTCATGTAAACGCCTCGCTTTGCGGGGCAAGCCATGGCTAATGGCCGTGGTCGACTACTTGAGTTCTGTTAACTTCAAGTTCCGCCAGCGCACGAAGAGCGGTTTCTCTTTTCCGCCCACACCGTGGACCTGGAGAGCAATAAACCCTTCGGACGTGGCGGCATCCTCGAAGTCCGCTCGCAGTTCGCCATTCAGCCAGGTGCGGATCTTGTCACCGCGGCATTCAACGCGAACGGTATTCCACTGTTCCGGCTTGTAGATCTGCTTGCCCTGCTCGGTAAACGCCTTCGCATCACCGCCGCGCAGGCCGGGATACAACCAGCCTCGTCGCCCTTCGTCGTAGATCCCGCCGCTCCACATCCGGTCTGGTTTGTTGGGATCAATCTCGACCTGGTACCCGTGCACGCGACCGGCGGCAATCTTGCGAGATTTGCCGTCTAGATCGACGACGGTCACTTTGTCAAAAACGTTGCTGCGAATCTGGACGCCCGAGTTCAGCGCGTTATCACATTTGTATTCGTACTCGAGCACAAAATCGCCGTATCGTTTTTCCGTGCACAGAAAACTGTTGGGTGTCTTGGGCACGGAATGGCCGACGATCGCGCCGTCTTTCGCGACGTAAGACGCCTTGCCGCCTTTCTGGACCCAGCCGTCGAGCGTTTTGCCATCAAACAGCGACGTGCGGCCTTCCTCGGCAACGGCCGATAGTGTGACGAGTGTTAGCAGAACAAACGTCAGGCAACTTCGCAGAGCGGACATGAGTAGAATCTCCTCGTGAGGGTGGTTGTGTATGATTCGGTTGCTCAGCGTCAATTCAGCACTTGAGATGGAACGGTTGATCGCCGACGCCGCCATGTCAGAATAGTGGTTTTTGGTCCTGGCGTCAGCTTCCCGTCCGTGGATATGCTGCACGGGGCGTAAGAAAAACGGGGAGACTTCCGAAAACTGCCGCAGAATCTGCTAGAAAGTGACTTGTTCGATTTGACGAGACGAGATCGTGAACTGAAGGAGCCAATCGTGCAGCGAGTTTTGACATTGTTGATCTGTTCATTCTGGCTGTGGTCGGTGGCCGGGGCCGCTGAGACACTCTTGATCGAAGAAATGCGTCACTTGCGAATAGACGCGCCCCGCGAGTGGCGGGAATTTCCTGAGCGGCCAGACGCGGCTTCAATCAATCTTGAATTCTCCAGCACTGCAAATGCAACGCCCGCGTCGTTGCGTCTGCGGCAGCAGGATGTCAAGCAAGCCTGGCAAGTGTGGATCAACGATCACCAACTAGGACGATTGCGCGTCAATGAAAACGACATGATTGTTTACTTTGCGGTACCTGAAGGGGTTTTGCTAACGGGAAAGAACCAGTTGCGTGTCGAGCAGGATCTACGCCGCCGGAGCGTGGTTGACGATGTTCGGGTCGGCGAAGTTGTCTTGGATGACCAGCCTGTCGAAAAGGTACTCAACGATGCGATTGTCAATGTCGTAGTAAGAGATCGTGACACTGGTCAGCCTTCTCCAGCGAGAATTACTGTCCTCCGCGATGGGGAGGTCCTGCAGACGGTCCGTGCCGAACCTGATGTTCACTTAGCCGTGCGGCCGGGAGTTGTCTATACCTCGACCGGATCGGCAGAGTTTGGCTTGCCGGCTGGCCACTTTACCATTCACGCCAGTCGCGGCTTTGAATACTCGTTAGCTTCCCAGGATCTTCATATCGAGCGCGGAGTCAATCGGACGATCGAATTGACGATTCACCGTCAGGTAGATACGACTGGTTTTGTCGCCTGTGACACGCATGTACACACGCTTACCCACTCCGGTCACGGTGATGCCACCGTGCAGGAACGCATGGTCACGTTGGCCGGTGAGGGGATCGAGTTGCCGATCGCCACCGATCACAATGTGCACATTGATCATGGCCCGTTTGCCCGCGCCGCTGGTGTGCGCCATCTGATGACTCCAGTGATGGGCAACGAAGTTACGACTCGCACGGGACATTTTAATATCTTTCCCGTCGCGGCAGCCGCTCCGGTGCCGGATCATCGGTCCGATCAGTGGAAGGAAACGTTGTCCAACATCTACCGCACGCCCGGCATCAAAGTGGCTATCCTGAATCATGCTCGCGATCTGCACGGTGGTACGCGCCCGTTCGGTGCGAAACTTTTTGTTGATGCCGTCGGTGAAAACGTGGAAGGCTGGCACATGGGATTTAACGGCATGGAAGTCGTGAACTCGGGCGCCACGCAGACTGACGTCATGCAGTTGTTTCGCGATTGGATGACGCTGCTCAACCGAGGTCGCATGGTGACACCCGTGGGCAGCAGTGATTCACACGACGTGGCGCGGCATTTCGTAGGGCAGGGGCGTACCTACATTCGTTGCGAGGACAAGGACCCTGGCAAGATTGACATCGAACAGGCCACACGGAGTTTTGTGCAGGGGCGGGTGATGGTTAGCTACGGTCTGCTGGCGGAGATGACAATCAACGAGAAGTATGGCACTGGCGAATTGGCACGCCTGGACGATGACGATGATCAGATCGACGTCGACGTTCGCGTGCTTGGTCCCGACTGGGTACAGGCGGACACGATCACCTTGCTGGCCAACGGCCAGCCGATTCGCACCGAATCGATCAAGAACATTGGCGGGGGACGGTTGCCGATGGGAGTCCTTTGGGCTGAGCGCTGGGAGATCCCGAAGCCCGCACACGACGTTCATTTGGTCGCGATCGCAACGGGGCCGGGAATTGATAGCCTGCATTGGAAGACAGCAAAGCCGTACCAAGCGGATTCGCCGAACTGGACGCCGCGTGTCATTGGTTGCAGTGGGGCGATCTGGCTGGATGTCGACGGCGATGGACGACCAACGTCAGCTCGCCAGTACGCTACCCAACTGCTGGCCGTCACCGGTGGAGACCCCGCGGCGTTGATTTCCAGCTTGCAGGGCTACGGTCCATCGGTGGCCTGCCAGGTTGCCCACCTCTTGCACACGTCGGGTACGAGTGTGTTCTCCGATCCGCTGCAGGAAATGTTGCTGCGTGCGTCAAGCAGCACGCAGCTCGGTTTTCGTAACTACGCTGAATCGCGCCGGAGAACGGACACCGCCGCGCGCTGATGCGCGCCCAACCCGTCCCCTTCGCTCGCGCAGACACTGTGTCAGCTCCAGGCCAATTCTCCGGGCAACTTGTTGAGGTTTTCACAGCCGTCGGCAGTCACAATCACCATGTCTTCGACGCGAACGCCACCCAAGTCGCGGCGATAGAGACCAGGTTCGATCGTCAGTGCATCACCGACGACCAACGGGGGACCTTTCATGTCCAGAAGTGGCGGCTCATGAACATCCAAGCCGATGCCGTGCCCTGAACCGTGTGACATCGTGCAGAACGAATCCGGATCGTCCGGGCCAGGCAGACCCATGTTGTATCCGCTCGCCAGAATCGATTGCTTTGTCGCCAAATGTACTTGTTCACCAGTTGCACCGGGTCGCGTGGCAGTGGTCGCTGCGACTTTTGCTTTCACCACGGCGGCGTGCATCTGCCGTAGTGTGTCTGAGATTTCTCCGTTGACTGCAGTTCGCGTGCAGTCTCCGTTGTAGTGTGTCGCGCGATTGCGCGGGAAAATATCGACGATCACAGGCAAGCCGGTTCTTAGCTCGCCCGAGCCAATATTGTGGCAGTCGGCACCCGTCGGGCCGCCAGCGATGATCGCTGGTGGGTTAGTATAGCCACGCTCCAGCAACCAGTGGTCCACGATCGCGCGAAGGCGCTCGGACGTCAGTGGCTGGGTTTTGTGAAGCAGGACCCCGTCAGCGCGGACGTCCGCCGCACAGATCAAACGGCAGGCCATTTCCATTGCGTCCTCGGTTGCATTTTGCGCTTCGCGAAGCCAGGTGATTTCTTGCTCATCTTTGGCACGTCGGTCCAGGATTCCCATCTCGGCATCGCAGACGACGTTGATGTCGGCCTGATGAATGATATCAGCATAAATCAACGGCAATGTTCGATCCGCGAAGACTTCTTTCACGCCTGCGCGGCGTAGACATTCGGCAACCGATTGGGCGGTGGCGGTTTCTCGATCACCCGACAATCCACTCTCAGGCGAAAAGTCAGCCGGGCAAGCGACTTGATCCACTCGAGCGTGTTGTCGAGCTCGATGCATTTCGATATCGCGGAGGATCAGTGTCGACTGCGTCGAATTGTCCGATTGTGGTATTTCCACAAGTGCGGCAGGGTCGCCTACGGAAAACCGCAACCGTCGATACAGGGCCGCGTTCAGTTCGGGAATGCCTGCCATCACGATCGCGCGGTTTGACTGTGACATCAGAGGAGTCCTTTCTTCGTTCTTCGCGCAAAAAAGTCATGTTATGCCAACATCGCTTCTCTTGCCCGCTTTGTGACAAAGTGCGAGTGAACTGTAGATGGTACGACTGCCCAGCCGTAAAGCAACAGGGCTCCGCGGCTGGGCGCACAACTCGCCTGCTGAACCTGCCGGTACCGAGCAACGTCGATCTGGCGGCAGTGACGTCCTCTGTCGTTAACGAAATGTTCGCATCTCGCGTGCAATAAAATCAGCGTAAGCGACTGATCCTAGCGGGAGTGAGAGATTGGCAAACAAACGAATCCACCCGTCGTTCACTCATTCCGCCTCGCGCAGTGTGATCTGTAGGTCACC
>JASLPZ010000599.1:0-970 GCA_030744725.1 Pirellulaceae bacterium | reverse complement strand
AGAATTCGCTGACCTGCCAGGTTGAGCCGCCATCGTCACTGAAGATGGCACAACTGACGATTTCATCGCCGGGTTTCCGGTCGGAGGGATGCTCCTTGGCATTAGGGCGGTAGGTGGCGCTGATGACCAGGCGTCCCTTGTGTTTCCCATGCCGCAGTGTGACGCCCGATTCGCTGGCGTTGGCATGCATGAAGTAGGTTCCGGGCTTGTTGGCTCCCTCTGTGCCACGCACCTTCGTGCCGCTTTGCGCCAGTTTCTTCATCCTCGCACTCGGCTTGATCATGACTTTTTCTGTCGTCCACGTCCTACCATGGTCCTTGCTGAGAATTGCCCGATCGCTGCCGTCCCACATCCGGATGGACCGAATGTCTCCGGTGTTTTCATCGACGATCAGATTGCTGTCCAAGATCCTGATGTCGATATCCTGGATCTTTCCCCAAGTCTTTCCGGCGTCTTCGCTTCGCCGGAGTTTTCCAATGTAGCTGCGCACGGCCAACAACGTCCCATCGACCGCGATGGCCAGGTAAGGTTCGCGAACCCTGCCGCCCTCGTCTGAGAACACCACTTGCTGGTCGAAGACCGGCTTGCCCAGAAAGGGTTTCAGCGATCCTTCGGCCGGTTTGCCGGCCGCTGTGCGAATTTCCTGCGCGGTTGAATCGACAAGCGAAGCAGCGAGGAGAATTGCCGTTGCGAATAGGAAGGAGAGACCTAAGGTTTTTTGCGTGCGCATAACTCCGTCCGCCTCAGGATGTCGTAGTTACGTAGTGGCGGCGTCTTGCCGCCGAATTCGAAAAGAACTGGCTCCTAAATCCTAATGAGCTCAAACTCGGTTGTCCACCATTGTTATAACTTTCGTCTCGTTAGAAGAATTTGTGGGTGAAGTCAGGTTCGGGAAGAGCTCCGAGAGTGTGATAGAGCGCGGTTTCGTAAGCTTCTTGGGTACGGAAGCCGTAGGATTTCCTGGTGATCA
>JASLPZ010000598.1:0-1004 GCA_030744725.1 Pirellulaceae bacterium | reverse complement strand
GAAATGGGTATCCACTTCCCTCAAGTGACCCCAACATGTAGTGTTGAGGCATGGAAGACTATCCTAAAACGCTGATGGAATTTGAATCGCGGTTTTCGACGGAGGCGGCTTGCGTGGATTATCTGGTCCAGATGCGGTGGCCGAACGGATTCGTCTGTCCGTCGTGTGGTGGCCACAAGGCGTGGCGGACGGAGCGGATGCTGTTTCATTGTGCTGGATGTGGGCGCCAAGTTTCGGTCACTGCGGGCACGATCTTTCAGGGCACGCGAAAACCGCTGCAAATGTGGTTTCGAGCGATGTGGTGGGTCACCAGCCAGAAAAACGGAGCCAGTGCCAATGGGCTGCAGCAGAGCTTGGGGCTGGGCAGCTATCAAACGGCCTGGACCTGGCTGCACAAACTGCGGCGAGCCATGGTGCGGCCGGGGCGGGACCAATTGAACGGATTGGTCGAAGTTGACGAAACCTACGTGGGCGGACCGGAGAAGACGCCGGGACGCAGCGCGGAAACCAAGACCTTGGTTGCCATCGCGGTGGAAAAACGCGGCCGGACGTTGGGACGCACGCGGATGGCGGTCGTCGGCGAGCCCACGCGAGACGAATTGTGCGGTTTTGTCGGACGCTGTGTGGCCACGGGCAGCACCGTGCGGACCGACGGTTGGCAGAGTTACAGGACTCTCAAATACCGCGGCTACCAGCACGAGCGAATCCTGCAGCAACGCAGTTCTGAAGATCCCAGCGAATTGCTTCCGGGCGTCCATCGCATCGCCTCGCTGCTGAAACGTTGGCTGCTGGGGACTCACCAAGGAGCCGTCTCACGTGCCCATTTGCCGTACTACCTGGATGAATTCACGTTCCGCTTTAATCGCCGAAAATCGAAGGCCCGAGGAAAACTCTTCTTCCGCCTAGTCGAACAAACCCTCGCCATCGATCCGGCACCCTACAACACGTTGATCAAACCAAACCACAACATATAGTACCTACTTGAGGGAAGTGGATACCCATTT
>JASLPZ010000597.1:0-1018 GCA_030744725.1 Pirellulaceae bacterium | reverse complement strand
CTCCTGTGTTTCCCTCCATTCGCGCCCCATCGATCACGAAATGCGCCACGCCAGCGGCCCGAATTACGTGACGAACGCTCTGCCGCAGCGACCAGCCTTTTCCGAACCAGGACCAGTCATTCGGCTGTGGAAGAACGACCGTGATTGGCGAATACCAAACACCGAATCGGACGGACTGTGGCTGCAGGCCCTCGCCGCCACGGCGCCCGCCACGGATCATGCCAACACGATGCTTGACGAGCAAATCCAGGTTTTCGTCTAACTTCGCATCACGCAACGCGATCGCCACGACATTGATATCGGTCGATCGAACGGCTTCAACGCGCGCTGCCAATTCACGAGCAAATCGGGTCCGGCCCGCCGCTTTACCGATCCAGGAGGAATCGCCGACGAGGGCAAGATCGTGCCCTGTGTTGGGCGCGGCCAATTCCTCGCGCAAGGAGAACTGTTGAGGGGCTTGCGGCACCCAGCTGGCCGATAGGTGTCGCGAGTCCACCATGTGAAACAGCTTTCTAGCCAATTTGTCATTTACACGACCACCGGTGGCGTCTTCCGCTGGTACGTCGATTGATAGAACAACGGTACCCCTTTGCGACTTTGGACCTTTCATTCGCATTTCTCCTCACCCAGAAAGTGCCGTGCCGATTCCGCTCCGTAAAACGGGCTTTCTGCCAACCTGATCGAACATTTGAGGCAGACCCTCTTTCCATCGGCTCGTCGGCGGCGAGGATTGACCCGATCATGGTCGTTATGGCGGCTGTGACTGCTCGAATCATTCAGAATGTGGTGCCAGTGCAACCTGCGGCGGTTTTCGGATTGAGGCTGACCCTGCGGATCGTGCGGTCTCCCACCTACTTCTGGCGGGTCGAAACAGAGACCCCACCCCGCACAGATTCTCTTTCTTTTGACTACGAGAAAAAGCCGGCAGCGAGTCCCTTCTCGCCTCGGGGAGAAGGACATGTTCAAGGCTGTCCTAAACCTCCAAAGCGAAAAAGTCTGATCAGCGGAGGACGACACC
>JASLPZ010000596.1:0-1060 GCA_030744725.1 Pirellulaceae bacterium | reverse complement strand
TTCGCTCCGCGAAAGCACGTTCCTTTCGCGGAGCGAAAGGCGACTATCGGACAGTAATTCCTCGAACGATCCTAAGACGCCTGATTGCAGCTCATTTCTGTACATTTGAACACAGATCAGCTTTGCTTCTGCGGTTCTCTCTGGTTTGCGATTTAGCTGAACGCAGTGGGGATTTCTTTTCGTTCGCCGACGTTTCGGTTCGCTCTTTGACGTTTCAGTGTTAGTATGAAGCTATGAGCGGATCGAGTGCTTTGACTGGCTCTTCAACATGCTGGTTGATATCACGACTTGATACTTGACGACGCCATCCGACACGGTGGCTCAATGTCGTGGAGCAGCCTTGCCTTCGAGCCACTTTTGCACGCCTACGCCTCCCCGCGTCAAGCGCCGGCCAGGAGCCCACGAGACATGTTTCTAGATGCTACACGCACCACCCTCATTAGCCATTCTCGTAAGTCGCGATGCCGCCGACATCGAATTCGGCTGAATGATGCACGCCGACTTCTGTTCGAGCCTCTGGAAGACCGCAGGATGCTCGTCGCGGACTTCGACTACGGAGATGCTCCGGATCCGAGCTTCCCGACTCTGCTCGTCAGCAATGGAGCGCGGCATACCATCGAAGCAGGATTTCATTTGGGTGCCACGATCGACGAGGAACTGGATGGCCAGCCGCATGAGTTTTCGTTAGGCGACGACACGGATGGCAATAACGACGACGACGGAGTTTCTTTCGTTGGGCGGCCAGAGTTCCCGGGACAGTCCGGTAATATTACGGTGACGCTGACCGATGCGACCGGCGGTGGTGGCTCCCTGGATGCTTGGGTGGACTTCAATAATAACTCGATTTGGGAGTCGAGCGAACAAATTGCCGCAAGTACGCCCCTTGTTGCGGGGCCGAACCAGATTCCGCTAACCAATCCCGGCGACGCGGTCACGGGATACGTTCACGCGCGATTCCGGCTGAGCCGCGAGGGGGGACTGGTCCTAGGCTGCGCCAAAGTTAGTATTGCTTGAGCTGGGCGATCGTTCGGGTTTTGTTTACGCTTTTCTATTCCGACAG
>JASLPZ010000595.1:0-1062 GCA_030744725.1 Pirellulaceae bacterium | reverse complement strand
TAGGCTGCGCCAAAGTTAGTATTGCTTGAGCTGGGCGATCGTTCGGGTTTTGTTTACGCTTTTCTATTCCGACAGGGCGATGCGACGCTGAGATTGTACGCTCGACGGAAGGTTGTCTTGGCACCAATTGACGACATGCTTCACGGGCGTGGCTTCTAAGGCGGCTTGGATGCGGGACGGCGGCCAAGTTCCGAGTAAGGCACCGAGGCTCAATATCAATCCGGTGATGCCGCTCTGCGATTCTTGACGCTCCAACGTCTTCCATTTTCCGAATAACGACTCCAGCACTTCCGTGCTACCAATCAAACATTCGTCTGGCGATGCCGCCGCACTTGACTTGTGCACGAAGGTTGCAAGTTCCGTCGCCAACGTCTCGTCATACAACTCAGGTGGAACTTTCGATAGATGTTGGCACAACTCGGATTCACTATCCACCGACAGGCCATGCGTTCGCACGTACGACACACTCGCGCGCACCGTCGCTTCCCAACGCGACCATTTCTCGATCGAACTACGATAGTCGCGTAACCAGCCGTATCGCGACTCGGCACGACTGCTGTCGCTCGCGTCTCGATCCAGCAGCTCCAGAATCCGGCGACTCCATTTCAGCAACGACTCGAGGTTCATATAACGTGCCTTTGGTCGCAGACTTGGCGAAGCCAGGAAGGCGTCGATCGTTTGCCGAATATGCGGCTTGAGTTTTCCCAGACGGCTGATGTATTCCGACCATTGTGAGTCACCCTCGAAGCGTCGCTTGAGTACGATCGCACCGTGGTGTGCAGCGTCGTAAGTCACGACTGTTTCAGGATGACGCTCGGCGAATAACGCGGCCCCCTTCTTCACGTCACTACCGCCATCGCTAACGATTTGCCGGGGAATCCCGATCCGCTGCGTGGCTTGTTCCAGCTGAGCGTCAACCATCTCGCCGGTCGATTGTTCGACCGGAATCACGGCAATGACGTGCATGTCCTCAAAACGTAATGCTCGCTGTGGGTAGGGAACCGTGCACAAGCGAATCCCCAGAATCACACATGCCTTGAGCGTGCCGATCTGTACCGAATG
>JASLPZ010000594.1:0-1112 GCA_030744725.1 Pirellulaceae bacterium | reverse complement strand
GCTACGGACGCACGACATGTCCAAGACGGTGCAATTGCATCCAGAGTTGCAAGCTGGCGACGTGCTGGTGGCGGATCGCGCCTTCTGCAGTTTCGCGCATTTGGCACTGCTATTGCAACGTGGAGCCCACGGCCTACTGCGCATCCATCAACGAACGATCGTCGACTTTACACCAGACCGGGCGCATGTGGTTTCTGGCAGCGGCAAGTCAGATCGTAAGAGAGGGAAGCCTCGGTCGCGCTGGGTGCGCGCCTTGGGAGCCACCGACCAAGTTGTCGAGTGGCTGAAACCGGCTGGCAACAATAAGCCGGATTGGATGAGCGACGAACAATTCGCAACGTTACCGAATTCGATTGAGGTTCGCGAATTGCGCTACGCAATTCACGAGAAAGGTTTCCGCCCGAAACAAATCACACTCGTCACGACGTTGGTCGACCCGGATTTCTACTCGCTGGAGACACTGGCGGATCTGTTTCACCAGCGTTGGGAAATCGAAACCAACTTTGGGCATTTGAAGACAACGATGAACATGGATGTTTTGAAATGCAAAACAGTTGATGGCGTGCTGAAGGAACTACAAGTCTTCGCCTTGATCTACAACTTGGTCCGTCAAGTAATGCTGATCGCTGCGGTGCGTCAAAAGGTGGACGTACGTCGAATCAGCTTCATCGATGCGATCCGCTGGCTACAAACAGCCCAACCAGACGATGAACTCTCCAGGTTAGTCGTCAACCCCCACCGCCCAAACCGACTCGAACCCCGCGTCCGAAAGCGACGGCCCAAACAATACCCGCTCATGAAGAAGCCGCGACGACAGCTAAAGAAAGACCTTGAAAACAAATGAGTTAAACAGATGTTAATGCCATTCGGGATAGTACCCATTATCGTTTTCGTCATCATCGTCTTCCTTAAAGAAATCTTCGATGTTGTCCATCACCCAGAATGCGTCGGCGTATTTGAGCTTATAGATCTTGTAGTCGGGTGCCGGCGGCGCTGTCTGCCTGATCAGTTCTTCGAGGACATCCAGAGCGGCGGTAGGCTGCGCCAAAGTTAGTATTGCTTGAGCTGGGCGATCGTTCGGGTTTTGTTTACGCTTTTCTATTCCGACAGGG
>JASLPZ010000593.1:0-1258 GCA_030744725.1 Pirellulaceae bacterium | reverse complement strand
CAACACTGCCCTCCAAAAACTAGCTCAGTTCACCAGGAAATGCCAACTTTGGCGCGGCCTAGGCGTACTCTCTATGCATTGCTCGGCAAACGAAGGCGCCGATGGAGATACGTCGTTGTTCTTTGGTCTTTCGGGAACTGGCAAAACAACACTGTCCGCCGACCCGCGCCGCCGGCTCATCGGCGATGACGAGCACTGTTGGACCGACATCGGTATTTTCAATATCGAAGGGGGCTGCTATGCGAAAGCGATCAACTTATCTGCCGAGAAGGAGCCAGAGATCTATGGAGCGATGCGATTTGGGAGTGTCGTCGAAAATGTTGTGTTTGATCCAGAAACGCGCGTGATCGACTTCGACGATACCTCGATCACGGAGAACACGCGGATCTCGTATCCAATCGAGTATATTGATAACGCCAAGGGAGATTACACGGGCAGTCACCCAAGAAACATTGTTCTGCTCACCTGCGATGCCTTCGGCGTCCTGCCTCCAGTCAGCAAACTGACGTCCGAACAGGCCATGTACTACTTCCTTACCGGATACACGGCCAAAGTCGCTGGAACGGAAGTTGGCGTCACGGAACCCAAAGAGACGTTTTCACCTTGCTTTGGGGCTGCGTTTCTGATCTGGCCCCCAGCCAAGTATGCGGAGATGCTGGCTCGCAAGATTCGGCAACACGGATCGCAGGCGTGGCTGATCAACACCGGATGGACTGGCGGTGGCCATGGTGTCGGCAGCCGCTTCGACCTAAAGCACACGCGTGCGATCATCGACGCGATTCATGACGGCTCGCTGCGTGAAACGGAGACCATCTGCGACCCGGTCTTTGGCCTGCACATCCCTATAGCGTGCGCCGGCGTTCCCCGTGAACTGTTGGAACCTGCTAACACATGGCAGGACGCAGTGGCCTATCGAGCAGCCGCAGAGCGGATCGCTGCGGCTTTCGAGGTCAATCACGCAAAGTATGCCGAAGACAGAGGTTCCTCTGCGGCCGCTTAGTTCGTCTCAAACTCACAGCTGACGGCCGTGCGACCCAGATAGGCTCCGCGAAACGCGGGCTGGTCGGGAGACCAGCCCGCAACGTGTGTCGGGAGACCAGGCCACAACGTGTGACCAGCCCACAACGTGTGGCGTGAGAAATCCACAGTTGTTGTGGCGCCAGTTGTTGTGGCACGGTCTCCTGACCGTGCCACGGTGGCGACTCACCGATTGACCTTCCCTCCGAACATGCGACCTGCCTGGCGAGCCCGTTACATC
>JASLPZ010000592.1:0-1328 GCA_030744725.1 Pirellulaceae bacterium | reverse complement strand
AATGTCTTTTATGATCGCTTGAATCAAGTGCTGGCCAAGATCGAGTTTGATCGGCAACTCGAAACGGCTGTCGAGCCTTACTATCAGAAGACTGGCCGCAAGGGTCTGCCGCCGGGCGTCTACTTTCGGATGATTTTCATCGGTTACTTCGAGGACATCTCCAGTCAACGCGGCATCGCCTGGCGGTGTGAAGATAGTCGCTCGCTGGCTCGCTTTCTGGGTTATGCTCCTGGTCAAGCCACGCCCGATCACAGCACGCTGTCGTTGACGCGTGAACGCTTGCCGATCGAAATCCATCATTTGGCATTCGAGCTGGTGCTGCAAGCGGCTCAGGAGCACGGCTTACTGAAAGGCAAGACCATTGGTGTGGACGCCACGGACTTGGAAGCCAACGCATCGATGAAATCGATTGTCAGACGTGACACCGGCGACGATTGGCGCGAGTACCTGCGTAAACTTTACGAAGCAGAGACGGGCGAGAGCGATCCCGACGACGAAGAACTTCGCCGCTTCGACAAACGTCGCAAGGACAAAAAGGTGAGCAATGACGAGTGGGTGAGTGAGACGGACCCAGATGCTCGCATTGGTAAAATGAAGGACGGTCGCACGCATCTGAAATACAAAGCGGAAAACGCCGTCGACCTGGAGACCGAAATCATTGTGGCGGCAGAAGTGTATCACGGTGATTGGGGCGACACGTTAACGATCGAAGATACCGTGATGGCCGCGATGATGCATTTGAACGAAGCCCAGACCGATTGTGAGATCGAGGAGGTCGTTGCCGACAAGGGCTATCATAGTGAGGACTGTCTCGATCGTTTACAGAACGAAGCTCATCAGCGGACGTACATCCCGGAACCCGAGCGAAAGACGAAGCGTCGCTGGAAGAACAAGCCGACGCAACGGCAAGCCGCGTACCGACGCAATCGCCGCAACACCAAGGGAACCCGCGGGCGTCGTCTGCAGCGTCTTCGTAGCGAACGAGTGGAGCGGACGTTCGCTCATCTGTGCGATACGGGCGGGGCTCGCCGCACGTGGCTTCGCGGCTTGCAGAAAGTCCAGAAGCGTTATCTTTCGGCGGCGATGGCATACAACCTGGGTCGGATTCTGCGCTCCTTGATCGGTGCGGGCAAACCAAGGTACTTGGCAGTGCTTGCCGAAAGGCTTTGTTTTATCTATTTCATCACACGGCGATGCCATGCGCTCTCACAACGCCTTGTGCGGCCATCAAGATCGATCTACCGCGGAAATTCAGCGTCACTATTTTCTGCGGCGTGAGCAACCCGGCCATCATCGCCACTCCAGAATTCGCGGAAATCAACACGCTG
>JASLPZ010000591.1:0-1337 GCA_030744725.1 Pirellulaceae bacterium | reverse complement strand
AGGCAACTCCCGATTAATAACATACCGTTGCTTGGTGTTTTCGATTACCCTCCCGAGACGTAGTGTGTGTTGATTTTTAGAGAGTCTCATGGAGGGGACGATGAACAAGCTGACCGAGCAGCAGATCGCGACCATCAAGGACGCGGGCCGCAAGTTAACGGGCGTTAAGAGAAGAGCGTTTCAAGCACAAGTGGCTGTGGATTATGTGGAGGGGAATTCGCGCCGAGCAGAATCCGTGTTTGGGTGGTCTCGCCAAACCGTGGAGTTGGGATTGAATGAACGGCGAACCGGAATCATTTGCTTGGGACGCTTCTCAGATCGCGGCAATCGCAAGACCGAAGAAAAAGTTCCTCAATTGGAACAAGACATTCGCGTTCTCGCAGAGCCCGAAAGCCAAACCGATCCGAAGTTTCAGTCGCCGTTTCAGTATACGCGGATGACGGCCCAGGCCATGCGGCAAGCACTCCTCGATCAGAAAGGCTGGCGCGATGAGGAGTTGCCTTGCGAGAACACCATAGGCGTCATCATGAACCGTTTGGGATACCGCTTGCGACGCGTGCAAAAAGCCCGGCCACTGAAGCGTATCCGTGAAACAGACGCCATCTTCGAGAACGTCCGGCGCGAAAACGAAGCCTCCGACGGACGTGCAGACTCCTTGAGAATATCCATTGATGCCAAGGCCAAAGTAGACTTGGGTGACTTTTCACGCCGTGGCAAGTCGCGGGGGGAAAAAAGCCACTCAGGCATTGGATCACGACACGGGGAAGAAACAAAAGCTGGTGCCTTTCGGCATCCTGGACGTCGTGGCGGGCTTGCTGACGATCCTGGTGGGAACATCACGGGACACGAGTGATTTTATCGTCGACTGTCTTCAGCAGTGGTGGGACGAGAACGAAGATCGTTACGGACACATTCGGCAGTTGGTCATCAACCTGGACAATGGTCCCGAGAGTTCGAGTCATCGCACGCAATTCATGAAACGGCTGGTCGAGTTTGCCGATCGCAACAATCTGGAAATCGTGCTGGTGTATTACCCGCCGTACCACAGCAAATACAACTCGGTGGAACGGTGTTGGGGGATTCTGGAAGAACACTGGAACGGCACGTTACTGAACAGCGTGACAACGGTCTTAGAATGGGCTCGCAGCATGACCTGGAAAGGCACTCACCCAGTCGTCCGTCTCCTTGATCGAGTCTATGACAAAGGCGTCCGCGTCGCCAAGAAGGCGTTTCAGACCATTACCAATCGACTTGAGCGAGACACCACGATCTCCAAATACGCCGTCCGCATTCAGCCGCAGAAAACCTGACGGTACATTTATTGCTGGGAGTTGCCT
>JASLPZ010000590.1:0-1342 GCA_030744725.1 Pirellulaceae bacterium | reverse complement strand
GTCGCCAGTTTTATCGCGTCCACGTACGGATCGCAGTGACGACGCTGACACACATGCAGAATGGCCTCGTCTAACGCTCGCTGCTCGATCCAATGCAGATAGGCGATGACGGTACTTGGCGAGCGGTTCACTCCTACGTTGCAGTGCACAAAGACCGTGTGCCCGGCCTGCAAAAGGTCTTGCAAGGCGGCAACGCAGTCCGGAAGCTTCCGACGTAGTATGTCCGGATTGAAGTCCTGCACCGGAATGCGCCGAACTTCGATCTGGTGTTCATCGTAGCAGGCCTGCATGTCATGCCACTCGATTTGCCAATACGCCAGATCGTCGGCGGTTTGCACGTTGAGGACTGCTGTGATGCCTGTTTCGGAAAGCGTGTCGACGTGGTCCGGTGTTCGTGGACAGGAACCGACAAAGAGGTTGGGTAGAATCTCGTTAAAATCCATGAGAGGCTGTGAGTTCATGTCAACTTTCAAAGCTCGTTCCGTTGATGGAGTGTGGGCTTGGGCCGTCGATTACGGCAATTCTGCAGCCATTGGGGCCATCCAAAAAAAACGTGCCGTCTCTGATGGCGAACCAAGAATCGAATCCGCATCAGGACTTGACGAATGTACAAGCCTGACTTGGGTGGGCAACCGCTGAACTGTTGGTGCTGTAACGAGAATTTCACCCTCTGTCGATGCGTGTTCACCGCAGACGAGCGAACGTCGTCATGCAGAAACCGGTCGAGTCGCTGATGAAAAGGCTTTGCCGAGCGTTCTATAGCGATCCGCTTAACTGCAGGGTGCGTATCATTGGCCAATTCTCGGAGTTGTTTCCAGGCTCCCATACGGCGTAGGGCCTTCGCCACCTCCTTTCGCACGCCATGGCTCGTATCGCATTGGAAGGAAGCCACAGCACACATGACAGATCGATGGCGGATCTGACCGAGCAACCAGATGGCGATGTTTCGCGTAGGTGTTCCACGATGGATCGAACACCAGACGAGTCCGCGAATCGGGCGGTGTCTCACGATCCTTCGAAGATCCTCTCGAAAGGAGAACAAGGAGGATGCGTTTCGGTTTCTCCAGTCTTCCAGTCTGTCAAGAAATACTTTGACCTGTTCGTCGGAAGCCAAACATTTGTACGTTCTTCCTTGGAATTCAAACTGAGAAGAATAACATGACATCGCGTTTCGCACGCGTGCCGTGTACTGGGGGCGAAGCGGCAATCGGAGAGGTGTTCGAGTCACTTGGCTCGCTCTCTGGGCGAGGAACAACTGTCGTTAGGATTGTCCGAGGAATTACTGGCCCATAGTCGCCTTTCGCTCCGCGAAAGGAAGGTGCTTTCGCGGAGCGAAAGACGA
>JASLPZ010000058.1:0-25315 GCA_030744725.1 Pirellulaceae bacterium | reverse complement strand
CTGGCAACAGTGAAACAAAACTGCCCTCCAAAAACTAGCTCAGTTCACCAGGAAATGCCAACTTTGGCGCGGCCTAGGGGCGCTCTCGCTGGCGGATACAATTGATCCAATCACGGTGATGGCCGGGCGAATCGTAAAGATGCACTTCGTCGTCGGCAAGCGGCTCTTTGATGGCGCCCTCTGGGTCGGAACTCAGGTGCCCTCGATCAATGCGAAGCGTTCCCTCGGTGCCCGTGAACGTGCACCCGCTGGGACCCCCATGCGTCATTTCGACACCATTTGCGTAGATATACCGCACGCCTGCCCCCTTCGACGGATCTTCCGGCGGAATGATCTCGACGGGGCCAGATGCGTCCATGCCGAGCGCCCATTGGGCGATATCATAATGGTGGGCACCCATATCCGTGTGACCGCCTCCGGAGTATTCCCGATACGCACGCCATTGCGGCCACGGTTTGGAGATGCCGCCGCGAGCACTGAGGATCGAATTGTAAGGCCGTTCGGCGGCCGGTCCCTGCCACATGTTCCAATCGAGCCCTGGTTCGAGCGGCTCCTCAGGCAGGTCGCACCAGCGACTTGGCCCACCGACACCCACCGTGACGGATTCGATCTTACCAATGCGACCACTGCGGACCAATTCGCACGCTTTACGGAATGGGCCGAAGACGCTGCTGCGTTGCTGGCTGCCCGTTTGCATGACACGTCCATGTTTGCGGACGGCGTCGATGCATCGCTTGGCCTCCATGAGGGTCAACGTGAGCGGCTTTTCACAGTAGACGTCCTTGCCCGCTTTGCAGGCCTCGATGATCGGGATCGCGTGCCAAAAGTCGGGCGTAGCGATCAGCACGGCGTCGATGTCCTTGCGCGCGATGACTTCGCGAAAGTCGTTGTACTCGTCGCACCCTCGGTAATCCGTGCGACCGCCGTACTTCGCTTCGACTTTCTTCTTGGCAAGCTGCCGGCGCGTAGTATCCACGTCGCAGACGGCGGCAATCTGCACGTCGTCAAACCCGAGTAGCGTGTTCTGGTGGAATCCGCTGCACATCTTGCCCGTGCCAATGATGCCGACCGAAATCCGCTCGCCGGCTGCCGCGCGACCATCTCGTCCAATCGCCGTCGAGGCGATCACGGTGGGAATCGCGATGGCTGTGGATGTCTTGAGAAAAGATCGTCGCGAGATCGCACTTTGCCGAGTTGCCACGGTGAGCCTCCGTCACAGTTGTGGATTGGTTTGGAGTCCTTCTTGGTCACTTATGCGCGCCGTGCGCATTCTTGAAAGTAGCATGCGCACTCCGTATGCCGTCGGCCGTTACGGCACACGGAGTGTGGCGCACTAAAACGGTACGGGTTAGCGAATACGTTTTTCGAGCGGGTTTTGTTCCATGCTTGTTGTGGCACGGTCTCCCGACCGTGCCACGGTGGCGATTCACCGATTGACCTTCCCGATCGTGGGCCGGTTGGGAGACCGGCCCACAACGTGGAGAACGTGGACCGAGTTAGACGATTATTGTAACCGAACTTCGAGCAAAGGGGATTTTGGGCAACGACGGGTCGTGTGATCGATAGAAGGTGCTGTTGACTGTTTGAGCGGGTTCTGTTCCATGCTTGTTGTGGCACGGTCTCCCGACCGTGCCACTGTGGCGACTCACTGATTGACCATTCCCGAACGTGGGCCGGTCGGGAGACCGGCCCCCAACAAGTTGTTTAATGCAAACGCCCCACTTTGCGGGGCAAGCCAAAGCCAAGCCCATGGCCGTGGTCGATTAATCTTAGCTGGGCTGTACGACCGTCGAAACGAGCTCAACCCATGGCTTGATTCCTCGCGGCGCTCCTTCCCTAAATGACAAATAACTATTGACAAATCTACATGTGGCTCTTGCATTGAGCAGTCAACGCGAATCGAATCGCGCTACCGTTCGCTGGCCTTCTTAAGCACCGGCTGTGGGCGCTTTTGCCACTTCTTTACGTCCTTGATCAGAACCTTGACGGCTTTGTCCAGCTGTAGGTCCTTGCCGGCCGGCATGTCACCGGGCAGTGGCCAGATCTCGAAATGCGGAACGGCACCATTCAGCTCCATATCTTCCCCTGTTCCCATTACATACCAGCCGCGAAAAGGCATGCGCAAGAATCCCATATCCATGATCCGCGTCCCTCCCGTGCTGATGACACCACCCGCAGTGGTGACTCCCACGAGTCTTCCGCGCTTGAGCGTCTTGATGGCGTGGCTGAAGATCTCCGCGTTGCTGAAACTATTCTGATTGCAGAGCACTACAATCGGCTTGCGCCAAGTTGCATAGACCGACCGATCTTGGGGATAGCCCATCACACCGCCTCGCGGCACCGTGATCGCATGGGCCGGCTGAGTCAGTACTGTCAACAGATGATCCGTTGTCGAACCACCTCCGTTCTCGCGAACGTCGATCACAATGCCGTCTTTTCCGGCACCGACTGCATACAGTTCGCGTTCAAAACGATAGAAACTGGTCATGTTCATACCGCGAATGTGCATATAGCCAAGCTTGCCTCCAGACGCCTCGTCGACTCGCCGCTGGTTGTTGTCAATCCACATTTCATACAACAGCGATCGGGCTGCCGAGTAGCTGATCGGGCGAATGGCCACGTCGCGGTCTTCGCCTTCGATGTTGCGAACTCGGAGAAGAATGTCACGACTCGAGCGGCCGTTGAGCTCGGTCGTGACATCCAGAGCCGGATCGACGATCTGGCCATCAATCGACAGAATCGTTTCGCCAGCCACCAGCTTGGCTGCAACCTTGTCTGCCGGGCTATCTGGAATCACATCCTTGATTCGCCAACCCGGTCCCTTGTGCTCGCTTTCAAAACGGACGCCAAGATGAGCTGTGGTCTCGCGCCAATCGTCGTCGTCGGCACTGCTGTTGCCAGTGCGAATGAAACCCAAGTGTGAACCGTTCAGTTCGCCCAGCATCAGATTAACGACTTCAGAGAACATGTTGCCGTCGACCGCCTGGGCTGCCAGTGGCTGGTACTTGCGACGAATGGCGTCCCAGTTGCGATGATTCAACGTGCCATCATAGAAGCGATCTCGCATGGCCTGCCAACATTGATCAAACGCGGCCTGGTTCCGGGCCGCGATGTCGACTGCTTGTGCAGCGGAGAAATCGTAGGACGTTACCTTGCCCGAATCCGTAACACTCGCCGGCGTGCCGTTGCCGAGCCAGACGATTTGATTACCCTTCGACAACCAAACTGGGTTGCGACCGGTTTGGGCGGTGAGCAATTTGGCGCTGAGCTCTTCCGGAGGTGAAATCGTATAGGTTCCGCGCTTGCCATCAATGGTCGCTGTAAACACGAGCTTTTTCGAATCATGCGACCAGAACAGCCCGCCTTCGCTGGTGTCGGCGATCGACACGCGTCGCAGCCGCTGGTGAATTCGGTCGAAGTCGATTTTGACCTCTGGCAGCTTGGAGTCCGGATTCTCCTTATCAGACTTGTCTTTGTCAGCGGCGTCTTGTTCGTCGGCTGCAGCTACCGATTTCGCGTCGGTCTGGCCATCCTTGGTCTTCTCTTCGTGGCCACTCTTGTTCGCCGTAGGCTCAGACTTTTGATCCGACTTTGTCTTGCGTGCTTTCTGCAGCTTCTCGATCGCCTTGACAAGCTTGCGATCGCGTGACGTTTCTTCGCTCTCTTTCGCTTGCAAGAATACATAGTAGATATCGACCTCGCTACCGACACGCCGACCGGTAAAGGCGATCATTTTGCCATCAGGCGACCAGCGTGGACTACCATCGTTGTCCGGATGCCGGGATAAATTGAACGCCTCGCGCGAACCGTCCAGTGGGAGGAGGTAGATGTCACGATTGAACTCGCCGTCGCTCAGTGCGTAAACAAGCCATTTGCCATCGGGAGACCAGTCGTAGTCCGGAGAGTTCCACGATCGAAACAGGCGGCGCACCTCTTTGCCATCTGGCTTCATGACCCACAGATCGCCCCTCTCGCGAACGAAACCGATTACGTTGCCGGCGGGGCTCCATTGCAGATCCGACTCGACCTCAGCCGTCTTGGTGAGTGCCTCAAGCTTGAACGTGTCATTTTGCCACCAGTATTTGTCTTCGTCGCCACGCGTGGCTTGCCAGATATCGCTCTGTCCGCCCGCATCGCTCAGATAGACAATCGTCTTGCCGTCGGGGGAGAACCCAGGTTCGCGTTCTTCTTCGGGTGTGTTTGTGACCTGCCGAGGCTCGCGCAACTCGGTGTCCATCACCCATACATCACCTCCCGCGATGAAGGCGATTTCCAGGCCGTCGGAAGTGAACCCAACATCTGTCGCCGCTGTGAGCGTGCGCCGTTGGACTAGTTTCTTGACCCGATCGACGTCTGCCGTGATGTTGATCTTCTGTGGCTTGCCATCGCCATCGGTCGCCAGCCGATAAAAATCAGCGAAGTGTCGAAAGACAATCATTGAACCATCGCGTGAGATGCATGGCCACAGCAGAAGATCCTTGTCGAACGAAGTCAGCTGCTGTTCTTGTTCGTCTTCCAAGTTTCGCTGCCAGATATTGCGTGAACCACTTTGGGCGCTGACGTAGAAAATTCCTTTGCCATCGGGTTGCCATAGCGGGGTGCGTGATTCCGTGGGACGCTTGACGACTTCAGTGAACGCCCCGGTCTTTAGATCAGCTATCCAGATCTGGCTGGTCCGACTACCACGATATCCTTGCCGCCACCACCGTTCACCCTCTCGAGTAAAGAGGAGTTCGTTGCCGTCGGGTGAGAGCTGGCCTGCTGACCCATAGGCGTCGAAAAGCAATTCTTCCGTCGAACGATCGCTGGAACTGATCCGAAAGAAACGTTCCGGTCTCCTCCAAAAGTGATCTCGGCTGGCACGGATCAGTAGCGACTTTCCGTTGGGGAACCAATCATCCAAAGTGCAACCTTCGCTATGAAACGTTAGCTGAGTCGGTTCGCCGCCCGCCACGCCAACGACGAAGACTTGTTCGCTGCCGGTACGATCACTGGTCAGCGCGATGGACTTGCCGTTGGGCGAGAACTTCGGATTGCCTTCGCGGCTTGGTGAATTCGTTAATCGCGTGGCGTTTCCTCCCTTAGTTGGCACCGTCCAGACATCGCCTGCCCACGAAAACGCCAGTGTCTTGCCGTCGGAAGACAACGCGGGTGAAGAGGCCAGTTGAATCGTATCGCTGGCTGTGATCTGTTCGGCGCCAACAAGGAAAATCAAAGATGTGACGAGAATGATCGAACGTGGCATTGTGGGTGCTTTCGAATTCACTTGATGTTGGTGTCAGTGTCAGTGCGTATTCGCCCCGGCGAGATATTCGGGCCAGAGAAAGCTCGACAGGCGTACGACGGGACCCTCGTTGCAGCATAGTTGACTGACCGTCGGATTGCCTGCAAAAAGTGAACGGAAAGAACTGGACCGCATTTCAGTGGCGGCAGAAGATAAGGTGTAACCCATCAGGATGCCGCGCTATCCAATGCCCTCGGTCGGTCTGACAGGATTTGTTCGATTTCTTCGAGTGCCGCTCGGTATTCCTCAAGCACCGCATCAGCATCGGCGGCGTTCGAAATTGCATCAATCTTTTCGATCAGAAACGTCCGTGCCTCGTGCAGGTGCGTAATCGCGGCGGTCGAGTTGGGTGGCTCCATTTCGGCAAGAATGGTGTGGGCACCAGCCCAACGGAGAATGTCGTCGGGATTGCGGCCTTTGATCAGCGGAGCCAGTAGCCTGAGGGTGGTGTGCAGACGCTCACGGGACTCTTCGACAGCCTGCAGGTCGTGCAGAACTAACGCGGAGTCATAGTGAGTTGCCGCGAGTGCGGACAAGTAATCGACAACTTGTGGGTTCTCAGCGGCCAGCGGGTCTAAGGTGTTCAGAGCTTGTTCGAAAAAGTCGCGGGCACGAATCAAATCATCCGAACTTCTTGCGGTGTCGGCGACGACGGCGCCCAGCCGTCTGACGATGATCGCGCGAAGGAACGTGTCTTCCAGCGTGGGAGCTTCTCTTTGGGATTGTGCATCGAGCGTCTGGAAAGCTGCCATCAAAATCCGTTCAACGGCGCGTTCTCGATCATCAACGACCGAGTCTGCCATCAAGATGTAACCCTTGACCTGATCTCGCGCGACTTTTGCATTGTCTGGTTCTTGTACGAGAAGACGTTCGCGGATTGACTGAGCGGTTTGGAGATGGTCTAGAGCTACGCCAAGTTGTGGCGACAGCTGGATCGGATCGATTGGCAGAAGTGCTTGGCCGAGGTTCATTTGTGCGTTGGCCAGCAGGCGTTGATTCTCGACGGTTGATTCAATCTTAACCAGCCGCGTTCGGAAGGCGAGTGCAGTGCGAAACGCGTCAAGCTCTTGTTGATTTTGCTGCAGTTTGTTGTGGATCTGGCCGATACGTGTCCAGACATTGCCGAGTCCCTCGAGTACTCGTGGATGGCCTCGGCCCGGAAGCCCTTCGTAGATGCGTCGCGCAGTTGCGAGGTACGTGTTGGCCTCTGCGTAGGCATCTAGATCGCCATCGGTGCTGAGCGCCGCCGTGATGACACCGAGGCGGAAATTAATCAGTGCGGCTTCGGCTTGCAGAGTCGGATCGTCACCTTGAGTTGCCAGGAATTCTTCATAGTATTTCTGCGATCCCAGCAGTAGTTGCCGGCGAAGTGGCTGTAAGCCAGGCCGATCCAGCAGCGTCTCTTCACTGACTAGCGTGAACTGTTCATCGACAGCATTTTTCGCCGCACGAAAACTGCGGTAAGCCCGCTGTGATTCTCGCGTTAGATGAAGGTTCATCAACATCAGCAGCGTGATCACGACGGGAACAAAGATCGCCACAAAGGCCATGAAGGACGCTGCCAGCGGGTTCCTCCGGCACCAGCGCGCGACGACTGCAAACGGGCCGACCGGGCGAGCCAGGATGGGCCGCCCCGACAAATAACGAGTCAGCTCGTCCGCCATGTCCTGGGCCGATGCATACCGTTTTGACGGTTCCTTTGCCAAGCACTTCAAGCAGATGGTTTCCAGGTCTTTAGGCAGCGCGGAATTCAGTTGCCGGGGACGCACTGGCTCGTCATGTTGCACCTGACGAAGGGTTTCCGTGACACTGGCGGCGCTAAATGGCGGTCGGCCCGTCAGCAAGGCGTACAGCACGGCACCAAGCGCGTAGACATCGGCGGACGGCCCCACTTGAGTGGTCGCGCCCGCGGCCTGTTCCGGCGACATGAAGCTCGGCGTTCCGAGAACCTGCCCCGTGAACGTCAGGCCGCCCTCCGTTTCGATCTGCTTGGCCAAACCAAAATCGACGACGCGCGGCATTGCGTGTTCGTCCAGCAGAATATTGGCTGGCTTGAGATCGCGGTGAATGACACCATGTTCGTGCGCATATTGCACGGCGTTGGCGACCGCGCGAATCAGCTCGGTGGCCGGCTTTGGTTCGAGAGGCCCACCCGCGTCCTTCAGATGATCCGCCAGGCTCAGTCCGTCAACAAGAGCCATCGTGAAGTAATGATGTCCTTCTTGTTCACCGATTTCGAAAACGGGCACGATGCCAGGGTGCGTCAAGCCGGCGGCGGCTTCGGCTTCACGGGCAAATCGTTCTATCTCGCCTTCTGTGGAAAACCGCCCGGCCCGAATCATCTTCAGGGCGACTATGCGGTTCAGGCTGATCTGGCGGGCACGATAGACGACTCCCATGCCACCTTGACCGATCGTTTCAAGCAGCCGGTAGTCGCCAAAACGGTCATCGATGAGAACGTCGGTGATTCCCGGTTCCGCATGCGTGGGCCGCTCGCCAGTGCGGTCGTCCTTCAAAGTATGTTCCGAAGTGACGTCCAGCGCGGCGGCCATTGCCTCCAAGACAGCTCGTGGTGAAGAACTTTCCGATAGGTCGTCGAGAAAACCACCTTCGACTGCCTGAACGTGACGTTTGAGCAGTGACTCGACTTCGGTCTGCAATGCCTCGTCGATGCCACAAGCTCTACTTAAATAGGCGTTGCGTTCACCTTCGGAAACCTCGAGGGCTTGCAGGAACACGCGTTTGATGTGTCGCCAACGATCGACGGGGCTTTCGTCTGCCGTGTTCTTTGCTGCGGTGTTCTCGCCCACCGACTTGCTCCCCGCCGTACCAAAACCGAAATCCATCAACTTCATCGACTCTACCACAATTTGTGGAAGATCACGATGAGAATACAGACGAATCACAGGCAGCCGGCGCGATGGAACGAAGTCCGGGCATCTAGTCCGTAGCGACGGGTTCGGCGACGTGCCACCTTCGCATATCGGCAGGATCACGTTCGATGCGGTTATACAGTGTGTCTCGTTCCACCGGCTCGCGTCCTGCCTCAACAATCAGACGACGGATATCTTCCACGGACAAGAGCTCCGGCGTCGTGGCACCAGCGTCGTGATAGATCAGCTCGTGGCGGACCGTCCCATCCAAATCATCGGCGCCGTAGGATAGGGCAGTTTGAGCCGTGCCGACGCCCAACATGATCCAATAGGCCTTGATGTGTGGAATATTATCGAGCATCAGTCGGCCGATCGCCATCGTCCGCAAGTCCATGATCGAGGACGGTTTTTCGATGTGAGCCAGGCCCGTATTTTCCGGGTGAAAGGCGAGCGGAATAAATGTTTGAAATCCACCCGTCTCATCCTGCAATTCACGGAGCCGAATCAGATGATCGATGCGGTGGTAGGCATTTTCGATATGACCGTACAGCATCGTGCAATTGGTCTTTAGCCCCAGTTCGTGCGCCGCACGGTGAATGTCCAGCCACTTCGATGCGTCCGACTTGTGTTCACAGATCTTGTCGCGAACTTCCGGATGGAAGATCTCGGCACCGCCGCCGGGCATACTGCCCAATCCGGCATCGACCATCTCCTTCAAGATGGCGCGGACCGGCCTCTTGGTAAGAAACTCGAACCAATTGATTTCGACGCCCGTCCACGCCTTCAAATGCAGGCCTGGATAGGCGTCGTGCAAAATCTGCACGCAGTTCAGATACCAGTCGTAAGGCTTCTGGTGATGCAGACCGCCGACGATGTGTAATTCCGTACAGCCGTTTTCGACCGCTTCGCCACCTCGTGCAAGGATCTCCTCGTCGCTCATCACGTACGCACGCGAATCACGCAGGTCGGCCCGAAATGCGCAAAACGTGCAGCGATAGACGCAGGCGTTGGTGGCGTTCAAATGGGTATTAATGTTGTAATACGCCCGGTTACCATTCTTACGCTCGCGAACCAGATTCGCCAGTTCGCCAAGTTCGTGCAGCGGTGTCGTGGGCTCGTAAAGAAACAGGCCATCTTCGAACGACAGACGCTCACCTGCAACGGCCCTTTCACGGATGCTCTCGATGGTCTGTTGGCTGCTGCGAATCATGCGATTTGGTATTCCTTTGTATTAACAACCGTCGAGTGTACGCGGGTCTTAACAGACTGTCTACCGACCCTATCTTTGATCACCATCTGATTGCAGCGACCTACTCCCGCAGACAAGTGACGAGAGAGGAGATCGAGATGAAGAATGCGGAGTGTGGCCCTACCGTCTACGGTTTCCACTCTTTCAATCGTTCCACTAACGCCGTCACCTTGTCCCGGTTCTTCTCGAAGAATCCGAAGAACACCAGGATGCACACTCCCAGCCCGATGCCGAAGGCCCACCATGGCCAAACGTGATTGATCGAACGCGCTGCGTGCCAAACCATGCTGATCATGGAAAGCAAGACGAACGTGACGCCTAAGTACAGGAACGCTCGGATACGCAGCACGATCCCCGCCATGGCACCCAGCAGTGACAGCCCCAACAGCACCATCGGCGGCCACAGTGCCTGGCCGATCCCTCGAATGAAGATTTCGCCCGCCGAGCTAAGATAGATCACCATCATGCCGACGTACCGTAGCGTCGTCATGGTCGATTCGGGCAGCCGATCGCGGTTGATCTCGGCCGCAATCAGCACAGACAGAGCCGGCGGAATCAGCCAAAGCTGTGGCTGACTGAAGAGCGCGAGCCCACGATCGTCCAGCAGGGACCAAAGGGCACCGTTGGCGGCGACACCGGCGGCAAGCGCGCTGGCCAGCGATTTCCGACCGATACTCAACCCCATGTACAGAATGCCCGCCCCAAACAAATAGAGCGAATAGTCGCTTCTGGATGCAACGAACCACATGCCGATGGCGGGCAGCAAGGGAAGAAAGGTCCCGGTGCGTTGTAGAGGTTCGGCCAGCACGCGAATCCCCGTCCGCTGGAACAACTCGCCGACGCCCGCGCCAGCGAACGCGATCAACAGAATGATGTACGGCCAGAATTCACCCCATTGCCCGAACCACTGTGGACGTGTCAAGTAGATATGTGCGAACAGCAAACCTCCAGCAAGCTGGGCTGCATAGACGTAGCCGGTCCGACCTTGCTCGGGCAAATCTAGTGGGTCACGGCCAGGAAGAACTGCCATCACAATCAACGCCGCGACCAAGCCAACCATCACGACCGAGACGGCAGCCAGTTGAATGTCACTGATCGGGGCACCTAGTGTTGGATTGCCGAGATAGAGGAATGCTTCCAACAAAAGAACAGATGCCAACACCAGCAGACCGCAGGCGGCTGCGGACAGGCCGACCCGTTTCAACGACATCTGCCATTCTGGTGACAAATCGCGTCGTCGTGCCACAATCATTGTGTAGCTGAAAGAAACGGCGCAACAGACAATTAGCAAACGAATCACACGGCTCAGCCAAAGCGGCCCGTCCAAACCGGGCGGGATATCGGCCCAACTGAGAAAAACGCAGCTTAGGCCAAGCATCACCAGGGCAGCGAATTGAAAGGCCTGCTTGCGGGCCGACTGTGCCAGGCAACCCAGGCCGATGGCGATCAGCACCGGGATCGGAGACGTCAAGACACGTTGTGGCCGATCCGGATGCGCCAAGACAAGGACCAATCCAAGTAGCAGTGCAAACCCGCCGCCGAGTATGGTCAGTGGCGGCAACCAGTTCGACGTACGCCGCAACCCTGCCACTGGATCGGAAATCTGCAGCCGAACGCCGATTGCCGACAGGTTGGCACCCCGTCGCCACAGCGCCCCAGTCAGTGCGATATATGCGGAAATGGAAATCCCAACTGCCAAGGCCATGTTGTCGACTTGCCATTGAAACGCATCAATGATCATAGCCTGGGCAGCGAGCCCCCACGCGTAAAGACTCAATATCGCCGCACGAGATCGTCGGTCCCACAGCAGCGCGACCAGCAGAGCACCCGTTACCGCCATCGCAACCAGCCCCCACAGCGTGCTCACGTCCACCACTTGGCGAGTGCTTGGCCCACGTTGCAATGCACCGATCGCCGCACCCAACAATGTTGTTGCCAGCAAACCGACCAACGCAATTGCTGCGAAACAACGGTGCGTCGGAAGCCAATTTGAATCCGGCTGAAACGGTTGGTCGTGACGCTGTTGCGAGTTGACTTCAATGGCCAGCCAGAATCCTGCGCCAACCGCCATCGTGATGATCAACCAATGCGCCAATAACAGCATCTCCGAGGAATCGGCGAGACTCGTGTCGATCGTACCGACCCAGACGTAGGTTGCCGCCACGGTCGCCAGCAACGTCGAAGCATACGCCAGCAACTGGCTCCGAACACGTAATGCGGCGGCCCCGGCCGCCAACGCAATCGTCACGGTTGCCCCGAAAGCCCACCAAGGGCCGGTCGGATCTTCAACGGCAGCGTACAAAGCTAATGCCGCGACGATTGCACCAACCGTACAGCCCCAACCAATCAAGATCCACGCGTTGGCTGACCTACCATCGAAAAGCGGAGCTGAATGGGAATTGCGCTGTGGCCACCAAGATTCGGCAGCGGCAGATGCCACCACCAGCGTCCAGCCCACCAATAAGACATGAAACGACAGCCAATTGGCAGGCACGTTTTGCGGTACCGTCGCGGCGGCGACCAGCGCCGTCAAGCAGAAGCCCGCACCGCAAACCACGTGTGCAGCCTTGTCGCCTAGGCTTCCACGATGCAGCCAGACCGCGCCCAATACCGCCAGGACCAACGCCAGGAAACTGCTCCAGCGGCCCAACTGCCGGTACGCTGGGTGAATCTGTTCGGGCGAGTAGATGATGCCGCTTGCCGCGGCGATCGCCAATAGCGCCACTGCAGCCATGGCCGCGGCCACCTGCGCGTCAACACTGATCAATCGCTGTAGATCCAGCTGACGGGAATCGGCTGCGAAAGAATCGGGGCGCTCTGCAGACGCGTCCGGTTCGATCCAATTACGCAGGGCCAGCCAGATCAGCCCGTAGCTGCCCAACGCCACTGCGTTCCATTGTCCCAGCCGTGCCAGCTCAATTCCACCAAGTTGCTTTCCCGGGGTCGCGGTCAAGGCTGGCAGGAGGCAGGCCAGGCTTGCCAGATATTGGAAGACGACCGACCCGCCCAACGCGTACGACGCTCGGGCGTCGCGGACCGCGATCACCAACAGCATCGTCGCGACCAATGCCAAGGGCGTGCCATACGACCACGCGGCGCCGATCTTCGCAAAGAATGAGTTCGCCTCCGGACCACCCACCTGAACTCCACTGACCACTTGCACCACCGTCATGGTTGTCGCGATCAATACAGGAAATGCAGAGAGCACCACGAGCAACATCGGGATGGTCGACATCTGTTGCGCGCCGGGATCTTGCAATCCCGGCCAGTCTGTTCGACGTCGCGCCAGCGCGAAAATCGAACGGCGTGCAAACCAACAGGTCGCGGCCGCCAGTCCGAAAATGGCTAACGACCAGCGGATCGCCGACAATGACGCGACGTGCACTTCATGTGGCCCGGCAATGAGCAGCGGCACCGCGCTGCAGGCCAAGACAAACGACTCGAAACACAGACGCGTGATCCGCTCCCAAATGCAGAATGCAATGGCAGCTGTGACCGCCGCCCAAGCGGCCCACATCCAGGCTTCAAAGGCTTGATGGTGCCCTGGCATGGTCAACTCGGCAGCCAGCTTGCCAAGTCCCAGCTCTCGCAAGACACCGGGAACACAGCCGGCGACTATGACACAAAGCAACGTGGCGATCACAACCCCCACAGTGACTCGGTCAACGGTTGGCCAATCGCGAAATTCGAGTAGTCGCTCGACAGATGGCCAACGGCGACAGAACCGGCGTCCCAAAACGGCAAGAATGCACGATGTGGAAAGCACCAACAGTGTTCCAGCCACGTGCAAGGGATCAAAAATGTCGCGCCAAGAATCGACATGGTGCAGTGCCGCAACCAACGTAACAAGCGACAGCGTAGCGGCTAAATGCGCCACCACAAAAGCCATGGACCAGCGACGAACCACTGCGACGCCCAGCCAAATAACGGCAATCACGGCCAGATAGATCGTGTGGAAGCCAAAATGAAAGTCCACCACAAACAACGCCGATGGTGCGGCCAATAGTGACGTTGCCAGTGCCGACTCGGTCAGCGGTCGCACGAACCCCGACCAACGACGGGACGTGACGTCCAGCGTCTCGGTCCAGGCATCCAAACGACCTGCACAGGCCCCTACCAGCAAACAAATGACACCATGAGTGAGGAAGGCAAACATCACTGCACGGTGAAAGGAGACACCGCGCAATGCGAGTACATCGTGATAGAAGTCGACAAACCCAAAAGCTTGCACGAGGGCAACGAGCAAGATAGCGGATCCCACCCAGGCAACTCGACCGTCACCGATGACCCTTGCCGTGATCGACAAGGCAATTGCGTAAATGCAGAGTGTCGGCGGCGAAAGGTAGCTGGAAGGAAACCCACAGAATCCAACGACAATCGCCAGCAGGCCACTGATCGCCAGAATCGTGGCGGCACCCAGGAAATAGCCTCTCGCATCGCGTTCATGTTTTACTCGCACTAAAGCGAGAGCGAATCCGCCCATCAACGCGGCAAAAACCCCCAGCGCAGCCGCGGACTGGCCAGTGAAGAACGAGCGGACGATCTCGAGGCCCCAGCGAGTCTGACTTTGGTAGGCACCTGACAGATGATGAAATGCGACAATCCACGCCAGAGCGCCGCAAGCGACCGCAAAGCCGTGCAGCGTCGGCAAACCGACCAAGAATCCCATATAGGCCAGCAGAATCGCATTCAGCGTACCTACTGTGATCAACAATTCCGGTTCGGGCCACGCGAACAAGATGCAGATTGCCAGACCGAAGGCGGCCCCAATCGCCAGACTGGTGCCGGTCGTACGGAGGGCGTACAGCTTGGCCGAGTTGGTGCGTTGATGAATCAGCAAACCACTTGCCAACACCGTGCCCGCAACCAGGCTCAGTGCCGGAGACAATTGAGCCAGCATGTTCCAGATGGCGCCGGACTTGGCAACCAATAGCGCCAAAGCACTCAGCAAAGCAAACGTCGCGATCCCCAGCACTAACAACAGTACTTCGGCGCGACGCATCGAAAGGCCTTTCCAGCGTCGAGCCCTGGTCAAACCACTGACCGTTGCCACGAGGAAGCCGGCCAGTGGGATCATCGCCAAGCCCATCACTTTGGTGAGCGAATCGCTTTGATGCGCAAACCGATTTATCAACAACTGACCGGCGCACGGTCCCATCACGCCTGCCAGCAAACGCCACCAGTCAGTGCCAAGAAACGCGCGTCCAGCAAAGAACGTCATCGTGCCATACGCGGAAAGTCCCACGATGATGGCCGCCAGGTAAGTTGGATCGGTCCAAGCAGGTTGTTCGTCTGCTTTGCCGCTCAAAGCGATTGCGGCAAGAAAGTTCAACGGGATCAACAGTGTGGCGATGATCAATACAGCTCGGCTGATCGACGACAGATCCCAACTCCGTAAAGTGTAGTGCCCGGCCGCATGAAAGGCCCCGGTTCCAACCAAAAAAATCAGTGCCGGTAGATACGGGATCGAATCACGCAGCGTCGCCCACAGGCTGACAACCAGGCCTACCGCGCACACAACGATCAACAGACCACTGATGATCTCACCCCAGCGGATATTCTTTTCCTCCATGAAGGCCTGCAGCAGCGCTGCCAGGGTACGGCGCGGCGCCAATGCGCGTCGTGCCGGCGGGGGCGTTTCGGGGCGGTCCAGCGGATGCGATGGCGGCACAGCAGTTGGAGGGCGCGAAACAGCTGGCGGCACGGCGGCTTCGTCCTCTATGATTTCTGCGTCGAAGATGCTCTCGTCGACAGTTTCGCTATCGATCTTCGGCGCTACGGAAGCGACTGGATTTGTGCCCGGCGAGGAAACGGTGGTGGCGTCGCTTTCGGATGATTCAGCTGGCGGCGCGTCGGACGGGGCGATTCGCGTCGATGTGGCGGTGTCGGCACTAGTCTGTGTCTGCGACGGTGTGGCGAAAGGCGACTGATCGTCAGCACGGATCAGGACCTCGAGCTTATCGAAGTCTTCGCGCTTGATCGCACCGCGTTCGAGCAGTTTCTTCAGACGTCGCATCGTGACGAGTACTTCATCGTGCGGTGCCAAGTCAGCTGCAGGACGGATAAACGGGGTCGCGCCACAATTCCGGCAACCACCGGCGATTACTGCCTTGCGCCTGCCGCAGGCCGGGCAGTCGCGCGCCGCTGTCGCCGAGCCGCTGTCATCTCTCACCGCGCGGATCATCGCGGCCAACACAACCCAAATGCCGTGACCGACGAGTGTCACAACCACGAGGGCAATCGCCAAACTGATGATGAACTCCGCCATCGCCTACTCGATCTTGTCAAGTTGGAACTTGGTCGGGCGTTACGACCCGCTGATACCCAAAATCGTTGGCGCCAGAATACCGTCGAATTCAGTGAGAAGCCAACAATAAATCGAGCGACGTTACGGCAAACAGTCCAAGACTAACCACGGCGTTGATGTTAAAGAACGCGACGTTGACACGCGTCAGATCGTCTGGTCGTACAATCCAGTGCTCGTAGGCCAACAGCAGAATGACGGCCAAGACACCCGTCCCGTAAATCGGACCTAACGACAAAACTGGCCCGCCCAAGTGATCGACGAACGGTAGCGTCAATAGCATCAAACACATGAGAAAGTGGCAAACGGCAGCCAGACGCAGAGCTCCTGAGACTCCTAGCAATGCAGGGATGCTGCGAAGCATTGCGTCAACGTCGAAATCGACATCTTGACATGCGTAGATCATGTCGAACCCAGCGACCCACAAAAAGACCGCCGCACCGATCCAGATCGCCGGAAGCAAGTCCAGCGGAGCGCTCATCAGGATCTGGCCGCGCAAGGCAATCCAGGTTGAAACCGGTGCCAACATCAACGAGGCTCCCAACCAAAAGTGCGCGGCTGCTGTGAAGCGTTTGGTCAGACTGTAAGCCAACAGGAATAGCAAGACAGGGATGGATAGAATCAGCGGCAAGGAATTGGGCAAGAATAGCAGTGTTCCGAGAATAAATCCCAACGAAGCAAGTGCGATAAACATCACGACACCGGCGACGGTGAGAGTACCTGCTGGAAGGTGACGGCCCGCGGTACGAGGATTCTGCGCGTCGATCTTGCGATCCACCAGCCGGTTGAACGCCATTGCCGCGCTGCGGGCACATGTCATGCAGATCAGTATGCCCAGCAGATGGAGCCAACGGAAACCGACACCATCTCCCGGTGCGGTCCAGGCCATGACCGCCGCCAGAAGAGAAAATGGCAGCGCAAAAATCGTGTGGCTGAACCGGATCATTTCAAGAAGATGGCGAATTCTTGACAGCATTTGGAAACTCTTTTCCATTCACGCGCCTGCCGCGTCTTCGTCCCCACCCCATCGTCGCATCAATTGATGCGAGATCCGCAAGTGATCCAAAATCCGCGCGACGACAAAGTCCACCAAGTCTTGGATGGCATGAACACCGTGATACCAACCGGGCGACGCCGGCAAGATTACAGCTCCGGCTTGTGCCGCCTGCCGCATACTATCCAACTGGATGATTGATAGCGGTGTCTCGCGAGGCACCAGGATCAGTGTCCTGCGCTCTTTGAGGTGCACGTCGGCGGCACGTTGAATCAAATTGCTGCTCGTTCCATGAGCGACACCACTAAGTGTGGTACCCGAACAAGGGCAGATCACCATGCCGTCGGTCAAATGCGAACCGCTGGCAATGGGTGCCATGATGTCGGAATAATGATAGTAAGACAGTCGCCCAGTGTGCTCATCAAGGTCGATAAGGTCAGTCAGCCGAAAAGCGTCAAGATTAAGATTGCAGTCGAGTTCCTGCTTTAGCACGGCGGAGGCTGAAGGGCTGATCGTGAGTTCCACATGGCGACCGCTTAGCAGCAACAACTCCAGCAGGCGGACGGCATAGATCGCGCCGCTGGCACCGGTGATGGCCAGGACCAAGGGATGATTCATGGTGCGGAATCTTGCCTTGACTCGAAGGTGGTACTGTCTTCGTTTGCCTCGCTTTCCGGTTTCGTACCGAGATAGAGCGTGGCGATTCCCAACGTGAACGGAACCATGCGGATCTGCTCCAGCCCGGCCGCTGTCATCCGCGTGGCGAGCGCATCGCCCGATGGGAACTGGCTGACACTATCGGGAAGGTAGCTGTACGCTCCTTGCCGATTCCGCGCTAACCATTGCCCGACCTTGGGGAGGACACGGCGAAAATAGAAACTGTAGAAACCTTTACATGGCTGCCAACGCGGCATCGAGAATTCGAGGACGGCAACCCGACCTCCTGGCTGACAAACTCGGACCATTTCGGCGAGCCCCTGATCGGTGTCGGACACGTTTCGTAGTCCAAAAGCAACCGTGACGAGTTGAAAGTGATCCGCCTCGAACGGCAACTGCTGCGTATCAGCTTCGATGAAAGTGACTTGTCCGTCGAGTCCAGCGCGGCTCTGCTTCTTCTGGCCGATTCGCAACATCTCCGGGCAGAAGTCCGTCCCAACCACTGGGGTGGCACCAGCCGTCCGACGCGAATACGCCAGCGCCAGATCGCCGGTCCCCGTGCAAACATCCAAGATCGGCGACCCGTCGCGAGGCGGCGCGAGATTGACCGTCCGCCAGCGCCAGTAGCGATCAACATTCAACGACAGCAGATGGTTCATCAAATCGTATCGCGGTGCGATCTCACCGAACATTTTTCGCACGCGGGCGTTGGATTTGTCTAGCTTCATGGGGTAACTGACTGAAAAATCGAGGAGCTTGGCCGACAATAGCCGTCCAGTTTCCAATATACCGCAGCGACCAGCGTAACTTAACCAATGAACCATGTTGAGGGGGGCATTGCACTCAACTAAAGATAGGCTTGCGCTGGACGAGCAAACCGATAACGGTGAGTAGCCTTGCCCGGAATCAACGACCGAGCCGTCTTCAATCGTCGTTACGATCTGTGCGCTTTGGGCATTGCGCAGCGAATCACTCAATGCCGCTGCGTCTCTGCGAACACGGTCGCAAACAAGATGAATTAGGAGATTCCGACAGACAGCCGCCACCTCCGGCCCACAGACAACTTCGTGTGGTCCGCGGGCCGGAAAGGTCATAGCGGCTCTATGACCCGTTGGAACTGGCTTCGGCCAGCAACGCATCAACAGCCTTATCCATGGCTTTACCACGGACGTTCTTGTATCGGATTACGCCTTTCTGATCCAACACATAGATGGTCGGCCAACCCCTCACATTCCAGCGTGACGCGATCGGTCCCGAGGTATTTCCGCCATCCCAGAAAGAGCGCCATGTGATGTTCTCCCGTTCGAGGGCAGCAAGCACTTTCTCTTTCGGATCGCTGTTCACACCAAGTAAAACGAAAGGTTCGTTTGCGAGCTTCTTCACGAGCGACCGCTCGTGTGGGTACATCGCCCGACAAGGAGGTCACCAATCGCCCCAGAAGTCGATCACGACTACTTTTCCACGATAGTCGCTAAGTTTGAAGTTCACGCCGTCGAGGTCTTCGCCAGTGATCTCCGGAGCGACTTTACCGATCCGCAGGTTTTCAAAAGCAAACAACTCGTTATCGATGAGCTCGGCCAACGTCCCGCGATCTCTGCCACTGGCGTATACCATTCGCACGTCACCAAACTCATCGGTAATCCGCTTCATCATCGGTTTGACCTCGGCGACGTTCTTCTCCGTCAGTTGTCGGCCTTTGGCTTTGGACATTTGGAAGTAAAGCGCCAGACCTTGCACGTCACGGCTAGTCGACTCTTTGGCGATCTTCGCCAACATTTCGTCGTCGCGACTCCACAAGCTAACGACTTTTGCGAAGCCCTTTTCATTGAGATGGTCGGCCAATAATCGTTCTTTTGCCTTCTCGATCAACGCCCGACCACCCGGCGCGCGTCCACCGAGTTGGCAGACCATGGCCAATGCTTCAACGGCAGCGGGGGTCTTTGCGTGTTTGTCTGCCAATTCCTGGTACTTATCTAAATACTCCTTTGATATCGCCGGAAGCCGCGTCGAGACGATCTCGCGCTTCTTCGTTGTGTCCGTCTCGGCCCGATAGTCACTGAGGAACTCTTGGTAGGCCTTGTCGTACGATTTCTTGATTTGCTCAAGCTGTGTGCCGACATCATCTTCCGCCGACAAGGGTGGAACCAGTAGCGTCGCCAACAAAGAGATCGGCAGCATGATTCTCAGGTTCATTGGAAATACCTCGTGATTACGTGACGTTAAAAGTTTGACTACCTGGACCGAAAGCCGCCAGGACCGAGGGAGTCGCCACCGATCTTGACCTGGTCAATATATCCTATCACTTGCGACTGGCGACGCAAAACTGTTGTCTTGGTGTGGCTGAAGAGTCCACGTTTATGGGCGTGCGGGTCGTGGGTGATCCGCGGATTTTCAAAAGCGACGATCTTGGCCGTGGAGATGAATTCCTGCGGAGCGAATTCCGTCGGAATTGGCCAGTGCGCCGCACTGACGATGACCCAGCGGCCGATGACCCGCAATTGTTTTAGCCCCTGGTACGCAAACTCGGCATGGCCCCTTCAAAGGGGGTCGAAATGGCGCCTTCCGCGCCTTCCACGGCAGAATGACTGGCATGGACCCTCTCCAGGGTTGCCTTGTAAACTGGGTGGCTTGACCATCACCCCAGATCTTCCGAAGGAATGCGACGAAAATGCAAATGGAAAAACTTGTCTCGCTCTGCAAACGACGAGGCTTCTTGTTTCAATCGAGTGAGATTTATGGCGGCCTACAGGGGTTTTGGGACTACGGTCCGTTGGGCGTCGAGCTGAAACGCAACGTCAAAGACGCCTGGTGGCGAGATATGGTAAATGCCCATGACGATTTGACGGCACCCGCCGGCGCACCAGCTGCTTACGAAATGACTGGACTCGACTGCACCATCATCATGCATCCGCAGGTCTGGAAGTGCTCCGGCCATTACGACCTGTTCCACGACTACATGGTTGACTGTCGTGAATCAAGAAAGCGTTATCGTCACGATCAGGTCCGCGGCCGCTGGGTTGAAGCCAAGGACCAGCGGATTTTCGTGACGACGATGGACTCCGTGGAAGAAGAGCAGAGTTCAATCCAGGCAAAGGCACTTAAGTTCTTTAACTTGCGGGCCAAGAACGCGGAACAACTGAATTGGATCGGCGATTTCATCGCTTTGCCCGAAGTTGACGACACCAGCAAAGTGCTGGGGCCCGATGCGAAATCGCTCGACACACTGACCGAGCCTCGCGAATTTAACCTCATGTTCAAGACCACGGTCGGCGCCCTCGGTGGCGAAGACGACGTCTCCTTTCTTCGACCTGAAACGGCACAGGGCATCTTCGTCAATTTCAAAAACGTGCTCGACAGCAGCCGTGTCAAGATTCCGTTTGGCATCGCCCAAACTGGTAAAAGCTTTCGCAACGAAATCACGCCTCGTAATTTCACCTTCCGCTCGCGCGAATTCGAGCAGATGGAGATCGAGTTCTTTTGTCACCCAGAGACCTCTCACGAGTGGTATCAGTATTGGCGCGACAGGCGGATGCAATGGTATATCGACATGGGGCTGGCGGGCGAACGGTTGCGATTGCGCGAACACCCGCCAGAGGAACTGAGTCACTATTCGACCGGTACGGCCGACATTGAGTATGCGTTTCCCTTCCTGCCCGAAGGCGAGTTTGGTGAATTGGAAGGTATTGCCCACCGTGGCGACTTCGACCTGCGTAGCCACATGGAAGGCAAGCTGGACGAGAAGAGTTCGCCCCTGGAGGTTCAATTGGGACCGGATGGTAAACCGAAATGGCGCGGTAGCGGAAAAGACCTGTCCTACTTTGATGACGACGCTTGGGAACGGGACAAGGAACAGCACGGCCTGCGATCATTCAAGGAATACGTCAAGCAGAACAAAGACGCCGATCAGCCAGGGGCACCATATCAGTACATCCCGCACGTGATCGAACCTTCAGCCGGCGCGGACCGTGCCACGTTGGCGTTTCTATGCGAGTCTTACGACGAAGATCAAGCGCCCGACGAAAAAGGCAAGATGCAAACGCGAACCGTGATGCGATTCCACCCGCGATTGGCACCAGTCAAAGCGGCTGTTTTTCCGTTGGTCAAGAAAGACGGGATGCCCGCTGTGGCGCAGCAGGTTTACCGGGACTTGAAATCGCACTTCAACGTGTTCTACGACGAAAAGGGGGCCGTTGGACGGCGGTACCGACGGCAGGATGAAATCGGAACGCCGTTTTGCATCACAGTGGATGGTCAGACGTTGGAAGATCAGACAGTCACCGTCCGGGATCGCGATTCGCTCGAGCAGTGGCGCGTCAAGATCGACGACATCGCGGAAGACTTGCGACCGCGAATGATCTGATCATCGAATCCAAAATTCGACCGTGGATTGATTAGACTTACTGCCTTTGAGATCTTCAATGGTCAACTGCAACGTGTAATGCCCTTGCTCGATCCTTTTGGGCATGAAAACTCGATAGGCGATGAAATAGTCATGTCGCCGATTCTTGCTGACTTGCTTGTCCAAGGGGAGGCCAGCGTTGGCAACCCGTTTGCCATCGACATTGAAGATTGTGTATTCGCCCTGCAATTCCGTTTCGTGACGGTTCGAATCGGATTCGACGGCAAAGTTCTCAACTTCGACATATAACAGCACTTCTTGTCCAGGCTTGAATCCGTACGTTTTAAACTCGTCAAACCGTCCATAACTTTCGACTTTGCTACAGAAGGCCAGGTTACGGACGTCCAACTTGCTGATGTTGGCCAGGTGGTCCGCAGCGACACGGAGGCTTCGTAAGGTCAGCGCCGAGCGTCGACTGGAGGTGTTCTTCTCGTCAGCGTCGAGGAATATCACCAAGCTATGAGCAAAGTGCTTCCAGTATTCGCTCTCGTCTTCATCGACGCCCTCAATGGGTGCTAGGGCCTTCTCAGAATCATTCAAGAATGCGTGCAGAAGACGCCCCATAACGTTCAAACGAGTTCGTTCCGCCGTGCTGAGGTCGTTCTTGGCCAACTCCCTGTTGATGGTTGCCAGCGTGTTCGCTGCTGCATCACGCCATCGGCCTGACGCGGGATCCAAGTTCTCCGTCGTGGTGTGTGAAGCTTGGACAACCTGACCATCGAGCATTTTGGGATCATCGCTGGCCGGTTGGCTTCCGCTAGGATTCGACTGGAGATCTGCTTTGGGCGTTTCGCCTGGATCGCCTTTTGGTGACCTGCCAGTTGGTGAGGCGTCAGTTGGTAACGTGCCAGTTGATGCCAATGTGGATTCGCTGGCAGCTTGAGCATCGTTGATATTAAACTCCGCGGCGCGCCTTCCTTCCGGGGTCTCGGTGTCTGATGGGCTGGCCGCCACGGGTATCGCGTTCGACGATGCAAGAGGTGTTGACGTCAAGTTCTGACGGCGCACTTCATCTACGACCGACTGTTGTACGTATTGCTGAAAACCAGGAAGTGTCCCCGGATGAGAGCCTTCGTAGAAGGGCATGGAATGCGACCCGGGAATTGCAGCCATGGGTGGTGCGGCAATCTGTTGGCCGTAAGACGAACCGGACGGGCTCTGCCGACGAGGTGATTCGTCGCCAGGTAACGGTTGACGGTGTAGCGGTTGATTGTGTAGCCGTTGATAGGGCGACTGTGTCGGCGGCGTCGCTGCCCCGCGCGTTGGCGATCCGGGAGTCGAATATCCGGCTGGCAAGAAACCTGGTGTCGATGGATTCGTGGCTATTCGATCGTCGTGACCTGGCGCGATCGCCGCGGTTCGGTCGTTCGAGCCATGTCGTGCCAGCCAAGGTCGACCAGCACAGCCGGAGGTTGCGATCAATAATAGGACGATTCCGAGAGGTTTTCGAGCCACGATGGTCGTTCCACACGAGAGCGGTTGCGAAAAAGAGGCGGCGAATAGTACGAGAACCCGTCGATCCGCTCAAGGTCGATGGCTCCTCGCTAGCAACAAGCAACACCAGCGACACCTTCCCGTCGTCGTGTTCATCGTAAACTCGACGCTTTCGCCATCCGCAGAATGAGCCGTTCAAGCACAAAGCGAGCGCGATGAGTTGTCGAATGGCTGCCTTTGAGGGCCAAGTCCGCTTCCAGCAACCAACGATACAGCTGCCCTGCACGGTGGCGACCTAGCTGGATGAGTTGCTTCTCCGCTTTTTCCAAGCCCTTGCGATTCCAGTGCTGGATTCCCGCCTGGATCAGGGCATCTCGCAACGGCATCTTCCGCCGGCTGCGTTCGGCGTTCTGGTAGATGCGCGTCGCTGCGGCGAGTCGACGAAGCGACCAGGCAATTTGGCCAAACAGGGCGACCGGGTGTTCACCGCTGTACAGCAGACGTTCTAGCTGCCGGAGGGCTTCGCCGGCGTCTCCTTCCGCGGCCGCATCTACGAGGTCCCAAGTCGTTTTCGCCCGCCAGCCTCCCACCACATCGGCGACCATCTCGGTGGTGATCTTGCCACCCGAGCCGGCAAACAATGCCAACTTTGCCAATTCCTGGTCCAACAATCCGAACTCGGGCCCAACGACTTCGAGCAGCGTGGACGCCGCGTGGCTCTCGAATTTCACGTCGTGCTGTGTCTTGGCCCATTTTGTAAGCCACGTGCAAAGCTGTTTTTCGTCCAAGACCTTGCTCTTGCCCGCCGCTTTCTGCGGAGCGCGGCATTCGATCTGCAAACCAGTCTTGTTGACGGCTTTGTACAGCCGAGTATTCGCGGCCCAGGTGCTGACTTCGAGCACCAATACGCCGTTGGACTTTGGCTTAGCGACGTAGGTCTCCAGCTGTCCGCGTTGTTTTGTGACAAACGGATCCGCCTCTTCGACGATCGCCAACCGAGGCCGGTTACCGCCAAACAATGACACGGTGGAGAGTTCGTCGGCCACATCCCGCCATTCGGCCGTCCCGCGAAATGTGGTGTAGGGGGCGTCGTCATCGTCACCGAGCAGACTGGCCACAAGCTGTTTCAGGGCCAGTCTCTTAAAGAACGGTTCGTCACCAAACAAAACGGTAACCGCGGCCGGCATTGTATCGGCTTGAGAAAGAAACTCGAATACATGTAGCGTGTTCGACATCGGAAGGTTGGCCGGTGCGGACCTCGACGGAAGATCGTCCAGTGTGAGACTATCAACCGCGTCGAGAGGTAACAAGCCCTAGCCAACGCTTTAGCGGTACGCGTATGGGTTGCGCGTCGCCCGAGGTGACGAATCCAAGTCCGACGGGGCAGGCCGCGATGAACTCGTCAACGGGCGGATACCACGAATGCGCGCTTTGGGCGTAAACCCAGATAGGTTAATCGAAGCTGGCAAACGATATTCGCCCTGGTTTCCTGCTTGGTCACGCGCCTCGATTCGCAGGAACAGATGCTCGGGAACGCGAGGGTCGATTGGCCAAAAGTACTGACCTGAATTCGGGATGCCCGCGACAATTGTCGTCCAGGGTCCAGTGGCCTTGTCACTGAAGAGAATGCTAATCGGACGTTCACCAAAGGATGCATCGGAGGCCGTCCAACGAATGTCGAGTTGCCCCGCGTGTTCGCCTTCGCCGTAGGTCGCGGTGGTGATCTCGACAATCGGTGCGGTGGTGTCAACGCCAACCCAGAGATCTGCGTCGTCGCCATTTCTGGGCGGGTCACCTGCCAGGCCATTGTTCCCTACGATGACGATTCGGAAGCCATACGTGCCCTCGCCATCCACCCGCACATCGAGCGGGCTTTGCCGATCGGCGTCAATTTGCCAACGGGACCACGTTTGACCTTGGTCTTTCGTTCCCCAAAGTTCAACGGAACGTACGCCGTTGGCCGCGGCCGCGTCAAACTCATAGTCCACTTCAAAACGCATCGCCGATGTCATACGCGTTTGCAACATCGAGACGTGATTTGAATCGGAACGGATTGCCGACGGCGCGGTTGCATCAAGATCGGGCCGCGTACTCTGCTGCGCCGGTGCGATTTGTTGCGCG
>JASLPZ010000589.1:0-1385 GCA_030744725.1 Pirellulaceae bacterium | reverse complement strand
GTAGCCCCTTCCATGGGACCGCGGTCAATTGTCTGTAGTCACTGCTGATTCCGCCAGACAGTACAGGTAGTTATGGCCGCGGAGGATTAGCTCGCGGTCGACCAGCACGGGCGACGCGCTGAACTGGTCGTCCAAGTGATTTAGGGCCAGAACTTTTGGGCGGGCATCCGCGCTGATCACCAGTGTGGCGCCGTCTTGGTCGGTGATGTAGACTCGGCCAGCCGCGGCGACTGGCGATGCATAGACGTTTCGAATTCCGCTCAGTCGAAACGCGCCAGGTTCGTCTTCGCCGGTCTTGGCATTGACGCGGGTCAGGATGCCTTGATAGTGGGTCAAAAAGTACAAACCGCCCTCGTATAACAACGGCGAAGGTACGTACGGGGTGCCGCGAATTCGTCGCCAAGCCACTTGATCGCTGCCCGTGATATCGCCCGTCGCATCCGCCAACCGAATCGCCAGCAGGGCACGCTTTTCATAGCTGCTGCCGGCGAACACCATGCCGTTCCCGGCGACCGGGGTGGCCACGATGTTCGCTGACATTCCACCACATTGCCAGATCGTCTTTCCCGTCTTCAGATCGTACGCACGAACACGCTGCGTACCACAAATGATCGCCTGAGGATTGCCTGCATGTTCGACCACGATTGGCGTGGCCCAAGACGTGACTTCGTCGCGTTTGACTCGCCATAATTCCCGTCCCGTCGATTTATCCAAGGCAACGACAAACGACTGACCCTCGTGGTCCCAGTTTACGATCAGGGTCTGTTTGTACAACACCGGGGAAGCACCTTCTCCATGACCGTGCTTCGAGTTCATCCGTCCGAGTTGCTTGTTCCAGACGGGTGTGCCGTTCAGATCCAGACAGAACAGACCATGCGATCCAAAAAAGGCGAACACGTGGTGGCCATCGGTCAGCGGCGAGGCTGAGGCCAAGCTGGCGGTATTATGGCCTCCTTCATGCGGCAGCGCTTCATGAAGATCGCGCCGCCAAAGCGTCTTACCATCGCGGCGTTGGAGGCAAAGTAACACGAAACGATGTCGTTGGGTCACCGATCGATTGTCATGTGCACCGGGAGCGCCACTGGTGCGTGGTGGTAGCTGGTCACCAAAGGGCTCGGCCGTCGTCACGAAAACGCGGTCGCCCCAGACGACGGGCGTCGAATGTCCGCGCCCCGGCAAGGCCACCTTCCAACGTACGTTTTCTGTCTCGCTCCAGTCGACCGGCGGCTCGGCATCGTCGGCAGCCCCGGTCCCAGTCGGTCCGCGCCATTGGGGCCAATGCGAGGGCTCCGCTGGATTCGCTTCTAAGAGGCTTAATAGCACCAACAAACTAGTGGCTTGTCAATGCTGAGTTTACTAGTTGTGGACCTTGGTTGGCACCGGCG
>JASLPZ010000587.1:0-1478 GCA_030744725.1 Pirellulaceae bacterium | reverse complement strand
CTGCACTTTCTGAGAAAACGTCTTCAATTGGTATCCACTAAAAAAGGCTCTTCTATCATGCTGCGGTTGCAAACAAAGCCGCACGATAGGAGAGCCAAGGATGGCGAACTCGAAATGTCGTTGGGAATGTCCGGATCAGTGGTCGGAGTGGAGCGAATGGTTGGGTGCTGGATTGCACGCCCGGAATCGCTGGCGGTTGCCAGTCTTGATGATGGGCATGCTGCTGGCCAGCGGACGACGGACAGTGACAACTTGGCTCCGCGCTGCCGGGGTCAGCGACGACTACCAGGACTATTATTACTTCCTTACCTGCGTCGGACGCAAGAGCGGTTCGATTGCCACACAACTCGTCTTGCTTCTGTTGCGGGTTCTGCCTTTGCCGAAGCGAGTGATGGTAGTGATCGATGATTCGCCCACCAAGCGATATGGGCCCAAGGTCGAAGGAGCTGACGTGCATCACAATCCGACTCCAGGTCCAGCCGATCAGCCTTATCTGTATGGGCATGTGTGGGTGACGATTTCGCTGGCGCTGAGGCATCCTCAGTGGGGTCCCTTGGCGTTGCCGCTGCAAGCCCTGTTGTACGTTCGCAAGCAGACGATGTCTTCGATTCCCAAGTGGCGTGGTTGGCAACGGTTTGCCACCAAGTTGCAGTTGGCAGCCCGTTTGGTCGAGTGGATCGTTCCGCTGCTGAAAAAGGGGGGCAAAACGGTCTGGATCGTCATTGATGGCGGCTATACCAAACGTCCGTTTCTGAAGCGAGCTTTGAAGACCGGCGCGACGATCGTTGGTCGTCTTCGCAAAGACGCCGCTCTGCGCGACTTGCCTCCGAAGCTGAAAAAGGGCAAGCGTCGTAGGCGTGGTCGGCCACGCAAGTACGGCAAGAACAAGATCAGCTTGGCCAAACGAGCCGGACAGACGCGTGGTTGGCAAACGATCGATTGCACCCTCTATGGCCAGGCGACCACAAAGATCTACAAGACCTTTTTGGCCACCTATGCGCCGGTGGGTGATATCATTCGCGTCGTACTCGTCAAGGAAGATCATGGTTGGTACGCATTCTTCTGTACGGATAAGGATGCCAGCGTCGCCGAGATCCTGGAAGCCTTTGCCGATCGGGCGACGATCGAACAGGATTTCCACGATGTCAAAGAAGTGTGGGGTTCGGGCCAACAGCAAGTGCGAAACATCTGGACGAACTTGGCGGTATACAACTTGAATCTGTGGATGCATACGCTGGTGGAAGTCTGGGCTTGGGACAAGAGCCACGAGGAACTTTGCGATCGGAGCGCCTCTCCCTGGGACGACTCGGAGCGACGTCCATCGCACGCCAATCGTCGCCAAGCTTTGCGCAAGCACGTATTCCAAAATGAATTATCGATGCTCACCGACCTCTGGCCGCTCCCACCAAAAATAACCCAACTCGCGGAAACCCTGATCAACATGGCCGCATAGCCTAACCTGTTCTCAGAAAGTGCAG
>JASLPZ010000586.1:0-1492 GCA_030744725.1 Pirellulaceae bacterium | reverse complement strand
AGTCGCCTTTCGCTCCGCGAAAGGAACGTGCTTTCGCGGAGCGAAAGACGACAATAAAAGATCGAACACTGCTAAGTGGCCTGGTGGCGGTTGCGAGGGTCTTCTGTCTTGTGACAGGCCGCGCAACTGCTGGTTAACTTGACCGTCGACGTTAACTTCGGCCGCTGTGGATTGGCGACGGCGTGACATTCCGTACAGCATTGTGTCCAACGCTCGGGGTCGGCCGGAGAGTCCGAACCGTTTTCGCCGGCCTGGGCGACGCTGCGGTTGGTGTCAAACGCCTCTCGGCAAATCGATGGGAGGTCCAAACTTGTCAGCAACTCCAGACCGGTACGGTCGGGCTGTGAAGCTCCATCGCTAGGCGTGACCGACGGCGAACGCAAGGTCGGCATCAGGTCGCGCCCGAACGAGAACATCAGACCACAACACACAAGCAGACAGATCACCATACCCAGACCGGACGACGCCATGCCACTGTTGATGTCACGCCGCGTCGTGGACTGGGTACGCACGCTCGTGCTAACTGTCGCGTCGGCGGCCGAGAACAGATTGCCCATGTAGCCGGGAAGATCAAACGACTCGTCCGAGGGAATCGACTCATGGAACAAGTCGACTGCCGGCCGCAACGCCTCTGCCAATTGACGACACTCGTGGCACGCACGCAAATGATGCTCAACATCCGCGTCGCTCGCTTCGCCCGCCGGGAAAGGAGCTCGGGTCAAAATGTCAAACACGTGATCACAGTTCATCAGGCGGTTCATGAGATCTCTCCGCAGTGGCTCGTCTATTCGAATTTCGGTTTGGGCCCAGCTCGTCGGCCATCTTGGTCAAACCCCAACGTACGCGGTTCTTGGCGGTCGAAAGGCTGCAGTCCATCGCCAAGGCAATTTCTCGAAACTTCAGACCGCCGAAGAAACGTAATCGCAACGCATCGGCCTGTTTCTCGGGAAGTTGATCAAGCAGCGCGTTCAGGCGGTCGGATCTCTCCGTCGCCATCAATTGATCTGATGGTGATTCCGTGGACCGGAGCTGATTGGCGGTTTGCTGAGCAGCGATCACGTCCGTCGCCGTTTGTTCACTCCAAGCGCGAACGGAGTCGACCCGCATCTGCTTCTTGTAATGTCGGTGACACTGGTTCAAGAGGATCGTCCAAAGCCAGGTTCGAAAGCTGTATTGGGAATCGTAGGTGTGCAGCGACTTGAAGGCGTTGAGCAAGGCTTCTTGCACGACGTCCTCAGCCCATTCGCGGCGGCCGAGCCGGCTGTAGGCAACTCCCAGCAGTGCACTGTGGTAGCGATCAACAAGTTTCGCAAACTCGTCGCGATCGCCGGCCAGGACGGCGGCAACCAGTTGTCCATCAGGCTGTTCGGACGCGGCGCTCGTCAAAACGCGTAACTCGGCAAAGGAGAGTTGTTCTAGCCCGGATTATTCATGATCCGGGGAATTCTTGAGCCTCCAAGAGCATCTAAGAAGTTGTATCACAACCACTTCC
>JASLPZ010000585.1:0-1530 GCA_030744725.1 Pirellulaceae bacterium | reverse complement strand
GAATGGCACTTAATCGACGTAAATTCTATGCTTCGCCCGGTTTGTAGTGGTGTCTCGGCTTTTGCATGAGTTTGTATGACTTGGGTCTGCGTTTGACAACTCTCGGTTCGTAGCGGTCGGGGCGGTTGCCTACGGTGTGTTGTCGGCAGCAGGCTAATAACACTCGACAGAGTTCCGCCGGGTCGCGGATCATGCCTAGCACCGGCAACATGTCCGTCAGGGTCGACATCGTCGCTTTGAAACTTATTTGCCAAGGGCGAACGCCCGCTTCACGCGCGGCTTCACTCATCACTTGTCGGATCAAATTGTAAGCGATCAGGTGAGCGCGAACTTCGTTGCGAACGCGATGCGGCTTCTTGCAACGCAAGTGCTCCATCTGCATTACCGTTTTCAGGCTTCGCAGATTCAGTTCCGCTTGCCAACGTCGGCGAAACAGAGCGGCAATATCGCCTTGGCTGTATTCGCCGTCGTCCAACAGAGACGTATGCACGATGATCTGTCGTGTGCGAAAGCCCTTCTGTTGAACACGAATCCGTACTTCGCGGATCTCGATGAAGTCGCGATAGCCATCGTACTCGTCTTGCTCCATCCAGGTCGGACGTTGAGGCTTCTGCAGGCGGATGATGTGATCGTCGTGGCGCAGACGCCGACCCGTGCGAAAGTCGCTCTTGCGCATGTGATGTTTGCGGACCACGACGTGAACACCGCGAGCCATCAGACGAGCCATGTCAAACCAACCGGCATACGCTCGATCCGCGAGAAAAACGTCGTGTTCTTCGATACAGGCGTCAATCTCGCGAAACAAACTCACTTCATGAGTCAGCTTGCCGCGCCACTTGCCCGTGGCGGTCTCCAGCACGGTTCCTGTGGCCAAGGCAAAGAAGACGACCATTCGCATGATTGGGAATCCGCAGCCGGGTGCTTGGGCTCGTTGTTGTGGATACTCGGCCTGGTTCTCGGCAGTGTCGGCCATCGTGACGGTCGTCCCGTCCGCCGTGATCACCCGATGGCCGAGCCAGAGCCAATCGTCCGGTGCTTGTTCCTCGACGGCTTGACCGGTGTGCTTCAGCAAACGTTGCATGGCCTGCTCGTCCAACTTGTCACGAGCGATGCAATAGGCACCGGTCTTGGCGCAACACGCAGCCCACCCCAACGCGATGCGGTAGGCGATCAACTTCGCGACGGCCGATACGCACCCGTGATGCGTGCTGAGTACCTGCGAGAGAAACACCCAGATGGTGACCGAAGTGACATAAATTCTCGCCCGATCCAAAATCCCTCTTGCTTCGCCGAACGACTCGTTGATAGTCTCTCTGGGAAGCAGAGCTGCAAAGTACAGATCATCCGCTTGTCGGGCGTGAGCAACTCGACGCTGCAACGAACCAAATTCTGAATAGAACACGAGGGCCTCCTTGCCGAATGTGTTTGAAGCATGTCAATAACTTCAAACTCATCCCAAGTGAGGCCCTTCTTGTGAAGAGCAATTCAAGCTACTGCCACCAGCAACCTTACGTCGATTAAGTGCCATTC
>JASLPZ010000584.1:0-1624 GCA_030744725.1 Pirellulaceae bacterium | reverse complement strand
GGGCTCATCGTACCACACAAGTCGTTGGGCCAAAAAAAAGTTATCCGGGTCCGAATGTCTCCCAGGCGGTGGATAGGTCGTGGACACGTTGAAGGCCGATCCAAAGGGTTTGAGGGCCGGGGTGCGTGGACTTGCGAATGACGTAACCGCCTAGCGATGCGATCAGACGAATGATGTCGTTCAAACGAGGAGGCTGCGGCGGAGGGGGCTGATGCTTCACCATCGTGTAAACCGATCGCCATTCACTCGGTGCGAAGACCACTTCGCAGTCCAGGTCGGGGCACTCCCGGCCGAGGCGACACAGATACATGACTCGCCAAGCGATTATCGAATACACGGCAAGACAATTCATCAGTCGCTCCAAGTTTTCAAACTGCCGCTCTTCAACACGGCAACCGGTTTTCAAGGTCTTGAAGTAAATCTCGATTTGCCACCGGATGCAGTAAGACTGAACAATCGTTTTGACTTGTTCCAGATCATCGATCGGCAACGTGGTGACGAGGATCCATTGAATGGGTTCGCAGCCTGTTGGCGGATTGGGCTCCTCCACCAGAACGACATTCATCGTGACTTCCGGCAACTTCCGATCGTGTCGGTGCGGAGGACGCAACGTCACCGTGGTCGCTCGGACTTCGACTTCGGCCAGGCGGGCATCGCGGGATTGTTCACGCTTGGATTTGCCGCCCGCGATCTTGGCCTTGCGTGAGCTCACATTGACGGTGCGGCTGTACAAACAAGGTGTGCAACGCGCCTCTTCGAGCCAGTTGCTTTCGGTGGTGGACCGAGTCTGGCAAGCACGAACCAACAGTTGTACTTCGCCTTGGTTGGCCGAACGGGGCTCGGAAAATAATTCGTAAATGTCCGCTTCGCTATCGCCCACACACACGCACACGGTGTGCGGACAGGCTGCGGCGACTTCGCGAGCCGCGCGAAGACCTTCCACCCAGCGCAGACTTTCCTTCTCTTCGATCGGCGTTTGCTGCCGCTTGCGGCATTTCTCCGCTTTGGACAGCGTGGTTTCAATCGCTTCGCGAACCCAGGTCTTCTGCCACGTCGTCCCCAGCGGCACCCCCTCCGAGTCGAAAGCCATCAGCGGATGAACGAAAGCCCCGCGACGAACTTCGCAATCCATCGGGCCCGCGCCTGCCACTTGCTGATTGGGCCGCGTCAAATCGAGTTCAGTGGTGTCTTGGACGAGCAGCACCAAGTCAGTTTGCGAAATCCTTTCGTGTGTGGCTTTGATGTGTGGTTGCAGGATCTTTTCCGGCGAGACCTTGTCGTTATCAAAGAAGCGGTACGCGGCTTCCATTTCCTTGCGAGCATCAGTCGCGGCGGGGATGCTCAAGTTCGGCTTGGCACCCAACTCTTCGATCACCTTGCCGAGCCTGCGATTCAAGCGTTTGTCACCCAGGTCCACGCCCCGTACTTCGTCGAGCAATGCCACTGCCATTCGAGAACCTCCATGCGAGAAGAGAATTTGCCAGCCCCGCTTCTCAGCCAGTCCCTCGAACGAAAAGCAGCTCCGCTAATCATTCGCACCCCGCCCGCCCGCGTCTACCTCGCCATTAACGCCACCGCTGCTGGCAATGCCGCCGCCGATCCATGACTTGTGTGGTACGATGAG
>JASLPZ010000583.1:0-1692 GCA_030744725.1 Pirellulaceae bacterium | reverse complement strand
GGCAACAGTGAAACAAAACTGCCCTCCAAAAACTAGCTCAGTTCACCAGGAAATGCCAACTTTGGCGCGGCCTAGTCACGCCCTGACCCCACATCGAATGCTCTCGGCGCTCATCACGGCGATAATCTTCACAGCAATGCCAGAAGAGGATTGACGCGCGGCGATCCTTGAATGGTGGTCGTGGAAGTGGATAATCGGCGGAATGCCACGCGTTTGCCAAAAACCCGTCGCTTTCCTGATTCCCTGGGTTCTCGTCATTCAGGCGTACGGTCAGGCACGACTACCGGAGACGGTGCCGCTGACGGCCGATGGCGATCTCTCAGCCCAAATGGTGGCGGGCATTGATCGCTATCTCACCCGCGCTACCGCCGAGTCGGTCGCGCTGCGCGCGAGATTCTGGAATCGAGATTTCTCCTCGCCGGCAAACTATGCCAAGTCCGTTGAGCCGAATCGAGCCCGCCTGAGGACCATGATCGGCGCGACTGACAAACTGGTGATGCCGGTTGTGTTGAGCTACGAATCGGGACCTGATCGTCCCGCATTGGTCGCTGAGAGCGATCATCTTCGCGTCTTCGCCGTCCGCTGGACAGTTACGGAAGGCATTGATGCCGAAGGCCTTCTTCTGGAGCCCAAAGGCAAGGCGATCGCCGGTGCCGTGGTGATCCCGGATGCGGATCAAACGCCGGAAACGATCTCTGGTCTGGCGGGCGATGCCAGCTGTCTGTTTGCTAGTCACCTCGCCGTTGCCGGCTGCCGGGTGCTCGTTCCCACCCTCCTGGACCGGCAATGTCTCTGGTCTGGGAATCCGAGCATCGCGATGACCGATCAGACCCACCGAGAGTGGATCTGGCGACACAGCGTCGAGTTTGGGCGGCATCCGATTGGCTACGAAGTCCGAAAAATCGAAGCGGCGGTCAGTTGGTTGAAATCACGGGGACCAACGCCGGTAGGCGTGGCGGGTTTTGGTGAAGGAGGTTTGCTAACGCTCTACTCAACATCTGTTGACACGCGAATCGACGCAGCCTTGATCAGCGGTTATTTCCAGTCCCGACAGGAGCTTTGGGCTGAACCGATTTATCGGGGCGTCTTCGGGTTGCTCCGAGAATTCGGCGATGCGGAAATCGCCAGTCTGATCGCGCCGCGTCCGGTTGTCATCGAGCACAGCGCCGGCCCCGAAGTCAACGGCCCGCCTGCAACCGGTCCGGATCGTCGCCATAGTGCGGCGCCCGGGCAACTCGAGTCGCCCGTGCTCAATTCCATTTCAAACGAGGTAGCACGAGCCCGCAAGCTCGTCACCTCACCGTCCGGCCAACCAATAGGAGCGATTGACCTGATCGCGGACGGTAGGCAAGCGGTCGATGCTCCAGGCTCGAGCCAAGCGCTAACCAAGTTCCTGCGCCACCTTGGCGTCACTGACGATCTAGAGAGTCCACCGGAATTTCAGATCTTGAGAACCGTTGATGCGGACCAGCGTCAGCGCCGACAAGTTACTCAACTCCTGGAGTATTCCCAACGTCTCTTACGCCGGTCCTTCAAGGCTCGGAACGAGTTCTGGAAACAAGCCACACCTGAGTCGCACGATACTTGGCCTCAGGCAACGAAGTCCTACAAAGACTCAGCCCCTCCCGGAACAGGGATTGCTCCTCACAACTGGCCGTTCAGTTTAGGAAAGTGACACGAATTGCAGGCAAT
>JASLPZ010000582.1:0-1697 GCA_030744725.1 Pirellulaceae bacterium | reverse complement strand
GCAACAGTGAAACAAAACTGCCCTCCAAAAACTAGCTCAGTTCACCAGGAAATGCCAACTTTGGCGCGGCCTAGACCACATCTATCGCGGTGGCGTCCAGGGAGGGGGTGTCGCGGGCGCTTCACAGCTAGTTGGCAGGCGGGTCCCGCATCTGGTCCACGGGGTCACTGGCGAAAATCTGGCCCCCTATACGAGAGCCGCGCTGAAGAAACTGCTGTCTGTTTTTTCCGACATGGACGGCATCCAATTCCGTATGCATTGGGAATCCGGACTGACCCGGGAAGAAACACCGCGTTTCTGGCACGACGTGTTCGCGACGCTGCACGACCTCAATCCCGCCATCCGTTTCGACCTACGGGCCAAAGGTCTGCCAGACGAAGTAATTGAAGACGCAATTGAGCAAGACTTGCCATTTCGCATTACGACAAAGTATTGGATGGAGCAGTTGGGCATGCCCTTCCATCCGACGCACATCAACCCCCAGAATCAACGAGACCGCCGCCATGGCTATGCCGATCTGTTGCCTTATCCCAAACGGTACGATCTGCATTGGCGCGTGTGGAGCGGCGGGACGGCCCGCTTTCTGTTGTGGGGCGATCCAGAGTATGTGCGACGGTTTGTCGACAATGCTCAGATCTATGGCGGTAACAGTTTCGAAGTCAATGAAATGCTGGCCACCAAGATGCTGGGGGAACCGCACGACGAGGAACCGTTTCAGCTGCACACCCCCCCCTTGCCGACACTACGACTACGAATTCCAGCGATACTGGCACTACTATCAGGTGTGGGGCCGCGTTTCGTACAACCCTCAGACGGATCCCGAAATCTGGCAGCGCGAGTTTAATCGCCGCTTTGGCGAACGGGCGGGGCCGTTGGTGATGCGGGCGCTGCATCGCGGGAGTCAGATCCTGCCGCGAATCGTCGCCGCCAGCTACAACTATCGCTACTTTCCCACGACACGCGGCTGGGCCGAAATGATGCGGCTAGGCGATCTGCCCCAATACGCCAAAGGAACTGGTACCGATGTCGAGCAGTTTCAGAGTTACCAGGAAGCTGCACGCCAGCTGCTCGCCGGTCAGCGGACAGCCCTCCGCACGCCACAGCAGACGGCGGCCTGGTTCGCCGCGGCAGCTCGCCAACTGCTCGAAGACATCGCTGCGACAACCGCTGTGAGCGAAGAACGAAGGGGACAGGCGAAACTCGAGCTTCTAACCACCACGACTGATCTGCGAATCCTTGCGCATCTGGCGCAATACCACGCGGCACGAATGCAAGCCGCTGTCTGGTACAACGTCTATTTGCAGTCGGAGGACGAGTTTGTCTTGGACCAATGCCTGGCTGCCGAGTCGAATGCCATTGCGGCGTGGAAAAGAATCATCGCGGCGGCGGGTGATGTCTATCCTGATACGCTCAAGTTCGGCGTTCATCGCGTGGGGTTCAGCTGGCATTGGAAAGAGGAACTGGCGAGGCTCGAAAATGGACACGACAAGCTAGAAGAACTACCCCGTCACACGCGGCTCGACGCGGCGATGCGCAACCGTTTATTGCAGCGGATCAAGCCGCCGCCCGGACCGCCGCCCGTGATCGACGTCAAGCGAGCCACATCGGCGACGCCCGGCCGCGATCTGGTCATCACCGCAGCGGTTCACGGTTCGCCCAAGCTGGAATGGATTCGGCTGCGCTACCGACATTTGACG
>JASLPZ010000581.1:0-1699 GCA_030744725.1 Pirellulaceae bacterium | reverse complement strand
CCCGGATTATTCATGAGAGCCAAGATTGGCCGTGGTCTGATAGTCTTCCGGTTGTTTTTTGGATAACCGGATGATGGGTGCGCAGAGGTCCCCCTTTCCCCCAGGGGTTTGGTGCGTCGGAGAGGTGGTGGAAGAGTTGGGAGGGGAAAACGAGCGATGGAGAGATTGCTACGGGCCCCTTAGTAACGCTTGGCCGACGTCGCGAAAGTGGTCGAGGAACGGCCACGAACCGGAGAGAAACACACGGACGCGACGCGACGTCACCTTGATTCGTGCGGCAACTTTGATGAGCCGCATCCGCCAGGTACAAGCGTGACCTTCACCAAGTGGGTCCGCTTCGCGGCGACGGTTGAAGTGTCGACGGCGGGTACGTCCAGTCTGTGCTTCAACGGGAACGGCATCTTGGTCGAGATAGCTGCTCGAGCCTTCTTCTGCGGGTGGATCGGCGATCGTCTGTCGTAGCGTCACCAACATGTTGTTGGCTAGACAGTGAAGAAACATGCGGAAGCAATTTGCCATGTAGCGATGATCGCTCAGCCGGTCCGCACACAATTCGCATTTCAGTTCCTTGTTGCGGTTCTCGCTTTCGCCGCGCTCGGTGTATTCGTCATAGGCACCTTGCGGTAACGTGCGGGCACCTGGGCGATTGGTTACCACGGCTCGGCGGTTGGTACCTTGGGCATTGGCTTCGCATTTGACAACGACCCATCGCGGCTGCTCCCACGTGCCGGCTTGGTAGTCAAAGCCGGTGAAGAGCCGTTGTGGCTGGCCTGTCGTTTCGCACTGTTCGACCGCTTTTTGCAGCAATTCTTCGCTGTTTCGCTTCAACACCGAATTCATGCCGATACCAATCGAGTACTCCAGATCCAGTCGCTCGCAGAGGCGATAAAACCAGGGCTTGGCGTAGCCGGAATCGGCACGGATGCGAATCAAGACGTGAGGAAACTTCTCACGCAACGCCCGCACGATGCGCTCTACATCTTCCCCGAGGCCCAGCGCCACGTCGGCCGTGCCGTACAACAATACCGGCAACACTACCGCATCATTCTCGGCACAAGTGATGGGGCGAACCAGGTATTGGTATTGCTTGTAGTAGCCGTGGAAGAGCGTCAGTTGTTGCGCGCCGTGGGTGGGGTCATCGAACACGTCGATGTCCAGTGTCACTTCGCGCGGCGGTTCGTCGAAAGAGTTGACGAACCGCTCGATGAACCAGTCTTCCAATCGCAGCAGCGACCGTGGAGTGACGGAGTTCTCGAATCGTGACAGCGTGGGCTGGCTAGCGAGGTCATCATCCTCGGGTAAACGATCCGCCAGCAGCTTGAAGACCGCGTCACTACGCAAGGCATCATGGTCGTTCTGATCTTCGTAGCCGGCGAGGATGCCAAACACGCGACTACGCACCATCTCCAGCATCAAGTGATCGGGATCGCGTCGCCCGTCGTCGAGTTGCTCAGTAAAGCCCCTGGTCAACTGCTGATGCTCATCCCATTGTCGAAGAACCAACAAGCCAGCATCCGTCGAGAGATTCTCGTTGACCGGCTGCACCCAAACAGGTTTCTGGGGCAGAAAATCGAACCCCAATTGCCAAACATCGTGTAAACTCATGTCGAGCCTCCAAGCATCGAAGGAAGTGGTTGTGATACAACTTCTTAGATGCTCTTGGAGGCTCAAGAATTCCCCGGATCATGAATAATCCGGG
>JASLPZ010000580.1:0-1767 GCA_030744725.1 Pirellulaceae bacterium | reverse complement strand
TCAGCGATTCCCGGAACGGTATTAAATCGGTGGAATCCAGGGAAATGGGCCGCTATCAGTGCTACCGTTTCTAGGTGCTTGCGGCGGCAGTAGGGCAGCCGTTGCAAGCATGATGTCGGCATCGTTCTTGCACGCTTTCTACTTGGCGTAGTGCCTGTATGTCAGTTTGTCAGTCTATCAAGAAAGGAAGTGTGGCGAACATGATCATGATTCCTGCCCCCCGTAAGAATCTTTCCGCCGATGCGATGTTTCGAATCTTGCATCACGCGTTTGAAGACGTTCCCGATCCTAGAACCGGCAGCCCAACCATCACGTTGTCCGATGCGTTGATGAGCGCCCTGGCCATGTTCGCACTCAAAGATCCGTCCATGTTGGCGTTCGATCAACGCAGACAACGTGACGAAAGGAATCTGCAAGTGATTTTCCGCATCCAACACGTCCCTTGCGACACACGCATGCGAGAGATTCTCGACCCGCTGGATTGGGAACAACTCCGGCCGGCCTTTCGAGAGGTCTTCACGTGACTGCAACGCGACAAAGCTCTGCAAGCGTTCCGCTTTCTCGATGGCGCGTGTCTGCTGGCCCTCGATGGCACACAGTATTTCTCTTCCCACGAGATCCGTTGCCCGCAGTGCATGGAAAAACATCATCGTGATGGCAAGGTCACTTACCACCATCAAATGCTGGGCGCCGCGTTGGTAGCTCCCGGTCGCAAAGAGGTCATCCCGCTGATGCCTGAGCCGATCCTCAAGCAGGACGGCGAAACCAAAAACGACTGTGAACGCAACGCCCTGAAACGGTTTTTGCTGAAGTTCCGCCAGGACCATCCGCAGCTACCGGTGATCGCGACGCTGGACGCCTTGTATGCCAATGCTCCGGTAATCCGTGACTTGCGAAAGGCGTTGATGTCGTGGATCATTCGTGTCAAGCTCGACGGCAATCCGTTTTTGTTCCAGCAAGTCGAACAACTCGCCGAACAGCACTTGACCGAAGAGTTCGAAGCGGTCGGTTCGGACGGCGTGCACCGCCGCTACCGTCTAGCCCGCAATGTTCCTTTGAACGAATCGAATCCCGACGTGCTGGTGGACTTTCTGGATGTTTGGGAGCCGCGTTTCCCTGACAGCCAACAGCGTTTCACTTACATCCTTGATCCACGGTTGGGCCTGTGCCGCCAGCGGGCGGAACGTTTGATGCGGGGCGGCCGTTCACGTTGGAAGATTGAAAACGAAACGTTCAACACGTTAAAGAACCAAGGCTACCACTTCGAGCACAACTTTGGGCACGGCCACCAGCACTTGTCGGTAGTGCTGGCGATGTTGATGATGTTGGCTTTCTTGGTGGACCAGACGCAGCAACTTTGTTGCCCGCTGTTCGTCGCGGCTTGGGAGAAGTGCATCAGCAAACGTGCGCTGTGGGAGAGCTTGCGAGAGATCTTCCATCGGTTCCAGGTGAATTCGATGCAAGCGATCTACGAGGCCATGCTTTCCGATGGCAAGCCACTGCTGAAGGACGCTTGGGAATCGTAGCTGACTTGCGGCCCTTGCAGCAGAGCTTGGTCAACTCGTTTTACTTCCGCCTCGTCGGTTGCTGGGCAACGTACGTCCCGCCCGCCGCGATTCCCGTCGCACTCCCGTTTCTACCGGTTGCTTCCCACCTACTCGGCCTTCGCTTCGCGAGCCGCGGTCTTTCCCATTGCCTGCAATTCGTGTCACTTTCCTAAACTGAACGGCCAGTTGTGAGGAGCAATCCCTGTTCCGGGAGGGGCTG
>JASLPZ010000057.1:0-25419 GCA_030744725.1 Pirellulaceae bacterium | reverse complement strand
TTGAACGGTCACTCGCCACCGGACAAGTGGCAGGCATCAAACGATCGAAAATGGCTGGTTTAAAATGATCGGTCCCAAACGTTTCAACAACGCTGGCACGGCAACCATTTCCCCACGCCGGCACGGTTTGAGAACGAAGGCTGTCTCGACATGAGTGCCCAGCTCGACCAGACTCACTTTTCGCAGTTGAGGAAAGGCGCCCGGCCCTCGATGACCGCCGGAAGGACGCCCGAATGCGGCTTCGTTCGCCTCTGTGTCGGGTAAGTCGCAGACGGTGCTGTCGATGCCCATCAGGCGATAACCGTGATAGAATGCGCCCCGCGTGCACGGTTGCGCCAACAGCCGAACGATCCGTTCGAACAAACGACGGATCGGCGCAATTCCCAAACGCTGGCGGCCTTGGCACAACGCACTACGAGATGGCGTCGGTTCACATGCACGGGCGAAACGCGAGCGTTTGAACACTTGTCGAATCGGCACTTCGGTGAATAACCCCATCGCCAATACAATCCACAACATCACTTCGTGGCTGAGCCCACACGACCGCTGTCCATCGCAACCAGCCTCCGACAAGCATTGCCGCGCGACGTCCGGTGCGATAACCTGCTCCAAGCCAGCCAAACGATCCAATACCCGGCCGGATTCATCCGGCAACGACGTAAAACTTCCCTGTCGCATCTTCGCAGCCTCCTTGCTAGCGTTACGCGTTTCACACCACGTAAACTAACAGGAGGCTGCGATTTAGGCTTCATTGAACGGTATTGGGGCTAATACAGCTTCGGTACGCTGATAAGCGACCGTAGGACCCAGCAGCAACGAAAGTGATTGCAGGAACAGGACGTCTTCCGACGCTGCACGTTTGGGGTTATGCGATAGAACACCGATTGCACCATACTGGTGGCTGGCATATCGAATCGGACAGACCAGTGCGCTGCGCGCATTCAGTTTGGTCAGCAGCGTGTCGTTGGATCGTCGTTCGTCGGCAAGATCGTCAATTACAAGTGGCTCGCGTGCATCCACGGCCTGTGCCAGCAGGCACTGATGTTCGTCTCGGTCGAACGGGGCTTCAACAACCTCGACCTGCGAATTCACGGTCGGCCGCTTACCACTAAGTGCCACACCAACTGATGATCCGGATTGGAGATGCGCAGCGACAAAATGGTCCGACTCGAGTGTCCTGGCAGCTAGGACGGCGGCCTCCACAAACAACTGCCTACTGTTCGTGGTTTCCTGGGCGAATTTGGCCAACATCGCCAGGGCGCTCTGACGCCGCACCGATGGATCTTCGGCCACGTTGAATTCCTGCCCATCAAGAAGCAGGCTTTCAACGATACCCGGAACAGGATTGAGCTCCGTGAGTGTGGTCATGTCGAAACCAATGGCCTTTCGAGTGATGCATTTGCCAGATACGCCGCACACGATTGACGCGTGTTGCGGCGTAAGCGCGCATTTCAACCGTTATTGACGCCCGGCTTACCTTGGAAGGGTATCGTTTTTCCCTCAACCAAGGAGAGATCCCATGGGACGCAAGCGGAGTCAATCAACGGAGGCAGTGTGGCGTGATCGCCTTGCCAGGTTTAACAATTGCAAGCTGACGGTCAAGGAGTTTTGTCGACAGGAAGGTGTATCGGATCCGAGTTTCTATCAATGGCGGAAACGCCTGGACAAGGTGCAACAAGGATCGAAGCGAGTTCGACGATCCGGCAGCGGGCCCACGAAGACCGTGAAGCCACAGCCCTTCATGCCAGTCAAGGTCTCCTCTTGGGGAGACGCCCCCAGCTTGGCATTGGCCGAAGTTGAGTTTCCCAACGGCATCCGGATCCGCGTTCCCGCAACGTATGCCGAAGCGCTGCGGATCGCCATCCTGACAGGCAACGAAGTGTGTCGGGAGGTCGGTTGATGCTCAGCATTCCTGCCAACGTCTGTGTTTATCTTTGTACGAAGGCCACTGACATGCGAAAAGGATTTGATGGCCTGCATGCCATGGTCCTCCAAGTGTTCCAACGTGATCCGCTCGACGGCCACCTGTTTCTTTTTGTCAATCGCCGCCGCGATCGTATGAAGATCTTGTGGTGGGATCGAGACGGGATGGCACTCTTCTACAAGCGACTAGAAGCTGGAACTTACCAACTGCCGACCGCCTCGGAAGATGCCGAAGGAGTCGAGATCGATGCCACGGACCTGGCAATCCTGCTCAACGGGATCGACATTCAATCGGCCAAACGTCGTAAACGGTATTCACGCGTGGCATGATGGTGCACGTGATGACTTCTCTGTCAGGCGATCAACTGCCGCGAGGCGTTGGTCGCCTGTTCTTTTGCGCCGAGAGAATTCACACGACGAAACTTTTTCGGTTTTTTGTCATTTAAATGTGAATCCCCTCTTGCGCGATTTCGCAAGTTCGTTATACCTGAAACATGCTCGAATCACTTGACGTTCCCGACGACCTCGCAGCCTGCCAGCAACTGGTGCGTGAACTGTTTGAGGCGAATCGTCGCCTGCAGAAGATCCATGAAGAACTGCTGGCCACCTGCACCAGCGTTCAGGACACGCAGCTCAAACTCGAACAAGAGAAGGAAGAACTCGAGCAGACGATCAAGGAACTGATGCATCGCTTGTACGGACGTCGTAGCGAACGGCAGATCGCATCTCCAGATCAGTTGCCACTCGATTTTGGCGAGGGCGAGCCCGTCGCGGTCATCCCGGATGTTACCGACGATGAATCGTTTGTCGCCGAACATGAAGAGAAGAAGAAACGCCGCAAGAAGAAAAAACGGGGCGGACAGTTTCCCGACCATTTGGAACGACGCGTCGAGCGGATCGAACCGGTGCTTCCCGAAGGTGTCCGGCCGGAAGACTGCGAACTGATCGGTATCGACGTCGTGGAAGTCCTGGACTTTGACCGGCCCCGGCTGTGGGTTCGGCGCATCGAATATCCCAAGTACAAGATTCCCTCGCGGCCTGAACTCAAGATCCAACAAAGCCCGCGGGAAGCCAGCCTGATTCCTGGCGGATCGTTCAGTTTTGGGATTGCCGCCGAGGTGCTGTTCAACAAGTTCGCTCTGCACCTTCCACTTTATCGGCAACAGGATCCCTTCGCCCAACTGGGCTGGGCACCGAATCGCTCGACGCTGTGCCAGATCGTGATTAACTCCACGGAGTTGTTGCGGCCATTGGCCGGGTTGGAAATCGAACGGATCCTGGCTGCTTCGGTGATTCACACCGATGACACGGAGGTGACGCTGCTCACGCCGGGTGAAGGTAAGGGAAGTCGCAAGGCGCGATTCTGGATCTATCGAAGTAATGAATCCGGCGCGAAGTACGATGGGTTTGCCTTTACGAACAGTCGAGCGCGCGCGGGGCCGGACGAATTCCTGAAATCGTTCCGGGGAACGATCTGCGGTGATTGCTACAGCGGATATGTCAACATCGAGGAGGTGACTGGCGGCCGGATCGCGTTCTCGGCGTGCAACACGCATGCGCGGCGTTACGTCTTCAATGCGCGGGAACAACATGTCGAGTTAAGTAGCGAGATCGTAGCCCTGTACCGCATGCTATACGACGTCGAAGAGCGAGGCCGCCGATTAGATCCGGTGGAACGTTTGCACATGCGACGTCGCGAGAGCGTACCGTTGATGAAACGAATCGAGTTTCTAATCCACAGCCCCGCCGCACTCAAGCTCTTACCCAAGAGCAAGCTCGGACAGGCGATTGGCTATCTGCGCAACAACTGGGACGCCTTGAAGCGGTTCCTGAGCGATGCGTATTTGCCGATCGATAACAATCAAGCGGAACACGCGCTGCGACGCATCGCAGTGGGCAGAAAAAACTGGTTATTCGTCGGCAGTGAGAACGGCGGCGAACGCGCGGCCGTCATCCTGACAGTCATCGCCAGTGCCCACCGACACGACCTCGACGTCTGGGCCTATCTCCGCGACGTCTTGGAACGGCTGGCCAAGGGCGAACAGAATCTCGAGGAACTCCTACCCGACGTGTGGAAAGCCAGTCATCCTGAGCACGTCCGCAACTTCCGCGACGAGGAGCGTCAGCACCGGGCGGACGATCGACGCTATCGAAATGCCAAGCGGCGAATTGAACGGGTTAGAGCCTAGCCTCACGGGCAATGCAACTCACCGCACCACGCCTCGGGCCTGAAATCAGCCGCCGGTCAGGTTGCGCGCTTACACACGATTGACGCGTGTTGCGGCAGGCTGTCAAAATGCCCTCACAAATTGTGGCAAGTTGACGGCGCGGTGTATCAAGCGAATCGGGTTCTGAGGAGATGACCAACAACTGCATTGACTGCTGATTGATCGTATCCCAGTAAGCGTCGAGTTCGTCCAAGCACGCCTGGCTCGCATTAGGCACGATTTCGCGTTCGTGCTCAACCAAGTGCCGGACTTCGTTGAAGTGTGTCAGTAGCTTTTGAATGTCTTCATTGACGTCCAACAGCATATCTGCCCAGTCGGATCCATCGTCCTGATCCTCAGATAGGCATGGCCCGATTCGTCGTAGATGCTCTTCTTGTGCAGCCATGTCAATGATCACCTCTTCCATGCCGATTTGCGTCGGAGTGTCTTCTAAAGGAGACATGTCTGCGTCGAACGAAGGCGATGAAACAACGGGATCGACGTGTTCATCAACGGCCTCTGCGGCATCAGCCGTTTCTGACTCGACTGCTGGCGACTCTGCAACTGCAGGCTCGCTGATGGACGGAACGGTCGGACTTAATTCCGTTGAATCGCCGCGAGCGAACAGCCTGTAACCCTCTAGCGCATCGCGCAAGGGGGTAAGAAAGGTCAAGTCGCGCGGTGCTTTGCCGAGATACACAGCGGCTCCAACTCCTGCCATGAAGTTGGCAAAGGCGACAAACACAAGGAATGCAAATTGAATCACAGTCGTGTCCCACCCCGGGATGCAATCGTCCCGTGACAACTGAGGGACGTTCGTAGAAAACATAGGTCGACAACAACCGACGATGCACCGCAATAAGCGATGGTCGACAGGCATCGCCCCACGATTTCGGTGGATTCACGCCAGTCTGTAGCGACTATGCCGGATATGATCGATTCAACTATCGATCCGCCGACTGAGCGCGGATCACTGGATCCGACCCAGAACGACGCGGAACCGCCGGTTGGCGAGCAATAGAAGTGGACCCCGCGCCCGTCTGAGATGCCCGGCGCAGTCGAGTAAGAAGGTCGGCTGACGGGTTGTCCAGAACGAGCAGTCGCTGGTTGCCCGGTGGGTCGTGCCGCGAGCGGATGATACAAATCACCTCAGTGTCCGGTCCAAGGGAGTCTGGCGGAAGGTCGTTTTGCTGAACCTGGCGAGCGACCGCTGGCACAACCATGCGGTCGGGCATAATGGGTGGTGCGGCGGGCTGTGCAAACGATTGGGCCACCGCCGTGGATGATGCGTTGGCTTGCGCCAGCGATGGCCGTTCCGTTACTTCATAAATGCGACGTTGTCCGATCTGGTCCAATTCCCAATGGATCGTCGGCAAGCCGGCATAAATGCCTTCGTTATCGGCCGGGTCGGCCGCGTTGCAAATGCCGATCAGGCGACCGTCGCCGGAGAATAGCCCACCACCACTGCGACCATCAATTGGTTGGCCAGCCACTTCAATGTTCGGTGGCCCGAGATACCTGTCGATTGCCGTGACCCGACTCTCGCGGACGCTTGGCCGTTGGCCCTTGTCGCAACCGATACTGAATACTGCAACGCCACGGGCAATGCCCTGTCCCGACGCAGCAACTCGCACGGGCGAAATCGGCTGTCCAGGAGTAATACTGACCATCGCGATGTCGCGCTCAAGATCGTAGCTGATCAGTTGGCCAGGAACCGTTTGTGGTTGACCACTACTGAAAATATCAACCTGGATGCTCCCCTTCCCCGCCGACTCTCGGAACAGATGTCCACAGGTTACCACCAAGGCCTCACTACCATGAACATCGATGATCGTACCGGTGCCGTAACCATGACCGTGAGGATCTTCCACACGCAGTCGTACTGTGGCCTGAAATGCGGATTGGACTGCGGCAGGGTCAATGCTGCCCGGCGGTGCATTAGGCACCGTCCGGGCGAGCGGAATCTGTGCTGGCTGTGCACCGGACGTGACCGCTGACGAGGCATAGGATTGACCGACGTTGCGAGCTGTGGGAATCGCGCCATCAGGCGATTGTGCTCGTACAACGTCGTGGTGGGACCCAAACGATCGACCGAGAGGCGTGCCTTGGTCCGGGGTGCCAATGCGAGCCTTTTCGTACATCTGAATCAGGCGATCGTGACTGACGGGTCCGGTAACCCGGTCCACCTCTCGTCCACCGACCAACATCACGAAACAAGGGACTCCGCTGATGCGAAAACGCGCCGCGGTTTGCCGGTCCCGATCGACATCGACCTTGCGCACCGGGTAGCCGGCGGAAACGAGCCGCCCGATGGTTGGCTCCATCACTCGGCAAGGTCCACACCATTCGGCGGTAAATTCCAGCAGAACGGCGTCGCCATTGGCAGCAAGCGCCAGGGTCAGTACCAGAGCTGAGGCAGTCGACATCGTTTCCCTCCATGGATCGATGTTTCGCAAACTGGCGTTGGCTCAGGTGCTAGCGGCAGTCTGCCAAGATGTGCCCGGATAGTGCCGATCCATCGGCAAATCAGAGTTCATCTGTATTGCAAGGTGTAAAAAAATGTCAGGATTTTGAAAATCTTACAAGTGCAATTCCGTGTGAAGAGGGCGTCGTGGCCTTCCCGCTGGCGTTGTTCGGCTCAAACTGCGCCAAAACACGGTGAGTGCCACTGTTCCGCAATCGCCAACAGGACTGAGTGCACGTGATGTGCCGAACTGAGCTTTTCGGCCTAAGCATCGATATAGGCGCATACGGACACGGGCACGGGAGGTGACTTGCCATTCGCCTTCAAGTCCTCCAAATGCTGGTGCATGGCGTTGGAGATGGCCAACTTGGTCTCGGCCAGTGAAGCGCCCACCGCGACACAGCCTGGCAGATCTGGCACGTAGGCACCGAAGCTGGTGTCGGACTTCTCAAAAACAACCGCGTAGCGCATCAATCAGTCTCCTCAACTCGCGCATGGCAGCACAAGATGCGTTGCACCCCAAGCGGTATGCTCAGTTCGAGTTTTCCAGCGATTGTGACGCATTGGGATTCGTTTTCAAGCTGCAGCTGATGAAGCTCGTCATCACGAATGGTTGTTCGCCAACCAGCAGCCTCTAAAGCACGGATCACTTCTTGCACCGTCACGGGTGATGCACCTTCTTATCCCAGTTTTCCACAGTTCTGCCATTGAAGTATCGTTCCCAAACTCTCTGGGGTCAATAGCCTTGGGCGAATCAGGCGGGTCGTTCGCGCGAACCTGAAGCGCTTTTGCGCACTCCCGTAAATGGGTTCCTTTCACTACAATCCTGTGCACCCACAGCCGTTCGAGAAACAGCTATGTCAGCAAGACAACTCCTGGTCACCGCCGCCCTACCCTATGCCAATGGACCGATCCACATCGGTCATTTGGTCGAGTACATCCAGACCGATATCTGGGTCCGTTTTCAAAAGCTGCGCGGAAATCGCTGCATTTTCATCTGTGCCGATGACACTCATGGAACGGCGATTATGAAGAGCGCGCGGCAACGAAACTGCACTGAACAGCAGTTTGTCGACGAGATGCAGGCGGCGCACCAAGAGGATTTCGATAGCTTTGACGTAACGTTCGACAATTATGGTAGCACTCACAGTGCCGAGAACCGCGAGTTTTGTAACGAGATCTGGCAGTCGCTCGATGACCAGGGATTGATCAAACAACGGGCCGTCGTCGAACTGTTCGACAGCCAGAGCGGCGAGTCGTTGCCGGATCGTTTCGTAATGGGGACTTGCCCCATTTGCAAGTCACCCGATCAATACGGCGACAATTGTGATAAATGCAGTGGAACCTACAGTGCCGTCGACTTGATCGATCCGATCAGTACCACCAGCGGCGAACCACCTGTCCAAGGCGAGGCCGTTCACTACTTCGTCAACATCGAAGCCCTGCACGACTTTCTTGACCAGTGGACGCAGTCTGGCGACCACCTACAGGACGAAGTCGCAAATTATCTGAAGGGGCACTTCTTGCATGAACCGCTGCGTGACTGGGATGTCTCGCGGCCAGCTCCGTATTTCGGTTTTGACATTCCCGGTACCGACGGCAAACACTTTTGGTATGTCTGGTTCGATGCGCCGATTGGTTACATGGCGTCGACCAAGCAATGGTGCAACAAGTACAGTGAATCGTTCGACGACTGGTGGAAGAATTCGCAGACGGAGATTCACCATTTCATTGGTAAAGACATTCAGTATTTTCACTGCTTGTTCTGGCCGGCAATGCTGAAGACGGCCGGTTATAACCTGCCCGAAAAAGTACACATTCACGGGTTCCTGACCGTCAATGGTCGCAAGATGTCCAAGCGAGACGGTACGTTTGTGATGGCCGCGACCTATCTGAAGCACCTCAATCCGACGTACTTGCGATATTACTACGCCTCGAAGCTCGGATCACGTCTTGATGACATCGACATGAACCTGGATGAGTTTCGGGCCAAAGTCGACGCGGATCTGGTCAACAAGGTCGTAAACCTTGCCAGCCGAGCGGCCAAGTTTGTCGCCGATACCGGTTTGGCCGAGATCTACCCCGACGATGGCGGCTTGTTCGAGCAAGGGGCCGAAGTCAGTGAAGAGATCGCCAAGGCGTACGAGAGCTGCAATTACAATCGCGCCATGCGGCTGATCATGGAGTTGGCCGACCGAGCGAATCCGTATTTCGACGACGCCGAGCCATGGGTTCTCTACAAAGATCCCGAGCAAGCAAAAAAAGTGCAGGACATCTGTACGGTGGCACTCAATCTGTACCGGCAGATCATGGTCTATTTGTCGCCGGTGGTACCCGAACTTGTCACGAAGACCGAAGTCTTATTGGGGACACCAATCACCCACTGGGACGATGCACAGACACCGTTGACTGGAACACCCGTCGCCAAATTCAAACACATGCTCAAACGAGTTGACGAGAAGGACATTAAATCTATGATCGAAGAAAGCAAGGAACTAGCCGCTACAACGGGAACTGATAGTGCTCCCGATCCAGCCGACAACACAGCTGCCCAAACCAGTGCCTCAGGTGACAGCGACGCGCCGCTGAAGGCAGAACCGTTGGCCGAACAATGCACGTTCGACGACTTTGTCAAAGTCGATCTACGCATCGCCCGTGTGGTGTCTGCGGAGGACGTTCCAGAGGCGAACAAACTGTTGAAACTGACGCTGAGCCTGGGCGGCGAAGAACGCCGCACGGTGTTGGCCGGAATCAAGCAGGCCTACAAGCCGGATGATTTGGTTGGGCGTTTGGTGGTAATGTGCGCCAATCTGGCACCGCGCAAGATGAAATTTGGTCTGAGCGAAGGCATGATTCTAGCCAGCGGTGACGGTGGAAAAGACGTGTTTATGTTGCGCGTCGATGAAGGTGGGCAACCTGGGCAACGAGTGCATTAGAACGCAAGCAGATGACCATGTATCAGGAGTCCAACGTGCCCTTGGTGCTGGGAATTCCCGTCATCCGCCCGTCGATCTCAACCGCCATTCGCAGCGCTCTGGCGCAGCCCTTAAAGACGGCTTCGCTAATGTGATGGCTGTTGCGGCCATGTTGGAGCACGACGTGCAAGTTGCACAATGCATTGGCGGCCGTTGCCTGCCAGAAGTCCTCGACCAATTCACTATCGAATTCGCCGATTTTGGCTGAGGGAAAGTTGGCGTCAAAGACCAGGAAATAGCGTCCACTCAAATCCAACGCGACCGTGACCAACGTCTCCTCCATGGGCAGCGTGAAATGTCCGTATCGGCGGATGCCAGCTTTGTTGCCCAAGGCTTGCTTGACGGCCTGGCCAAAGCAGATCCCAATGTCCTCGACCGTGTGATGCTGATCCACGTGCAGATCGCCGTCAGCCTTGACCGTCAAGTCGATCGCCGCGTGACGGGTCAGCAGGTCCAGCATATGGTCGAAGAAACCGACACCCGTCTGGATCCGAGCCTGGCCGCTGCCGTCCAGATCGAGTTCCAGCGTGATTTCGGTTTCAGCCGTCTTGCGTTCAATTCGCGCCGTGCGGGCCATGGAAGCACTCCAATATCACGTGTCGCTGTTTCACGAACAGCACGGTAAGTTTGTGGTGTTAAACGGTCGACCCGAGCTGGCTCAGGCAGGCGTCCACCTGATCGTCCGTACCGACGCTAATCCGCAGACCCTCGCCCCAGTTCCGATAGTCCATATATCGGATCAGAATGCGGTCGCGTTTGAGCGCTTCATAAAGAGGTTGCGCCGGTTGTTCCGAGTGGGTGCACCAGACGAAGTTGGCTTGCGACGGTACCACCGAAAATCCGAGTTTCTCAAGCGCCGTGGACATCCGTTGCCGCGTGGTGATGATCTTGGCCCGGTTCTCCTGTAACCACGCCTGGTCGTCGATCGCCCCGGTCGCGCCGGCAATTGACAGCGTGTCGCAGTTGTACGAGTCTTTGACTTTGAGAAGTTGTTGTATCAACGCCGGTTGCGCCACGAGAAAGCCAAATCGCAGGCCAGCCAACGCGTACGATTTGCTCAACGTCCGAGACACCATGATGTTGGCGTTCTGACGAACGAGCTCCAAACAGCTCTGCTGGGCAAAGTCGACATAGGCTTCGTCTACTAACAGTGGGCAAGGTAGCTTGCCTGCCAACTCCTGGACTTCCGGCGGAGTGAGCACCGTTCCCGACGGACTGTTGGGGTTTGGCAGGTAGGCCAACCGCAATCGGTCGCGGTCCGCCGCAAAATCTTCACCGAGTTTCCAGTCGGCGTCGAACTGGACCTCTTCAAAGCGAGCTGCCTGAATCTCAGACAAGGTGCGATAGAGAATGTAGCTTGGGTACGGGAGACGCAGGAGATCGTCTTGGCCGACAAAGGTCCGCGTGACGATCGTCAGGATGTCGTCGCTGCCGTTGCCACAGAGGATCCAATCGGGATCGACTCCCAGCACTTCGCCGGCACGCACGCGAAACGAAGTGGCTAAGGCGTCGGGGTACTTTTCCAGGCCCTGATCCAACGCCGCACGAATCGCCACGGCCACGGCCGGCGAAGCTGAATACGGGTTTTCGTTCGTGTTCAACTTAATGAACTTGCCTGCCTGCGGTTGTTCACCGGGCTGATAACCGGACATGGCGGCGATGTTTGGTCGTACGAAAGACATGGATGGAATGCTTGGTCGTGCGGAATGTCACTTGAGTCGAATGTCAACGCTCTCCCGATGCGCCGTAAGTCCTTCCTTATCTGCCAGAGCGCGCACATCGGCGGCAACGTCCTGCAATGCGGTGGGGCTGTACTGAATCACACTACCGCCGCGGAGAAAGTCATTGGCAGTCAGCCCCGCGGCCCATCGTGCGGTGCCACCGGTCGGCAACACGTGTGAGGGGCCAGCGACATAGTCGCCCACTGCCACGGGTGTGTGGTTTCCCAGAAACGTTGCGCCCGCATTGCGAATGTTGGCCAACAGTTGCCGCGCATTGTCGGTCGCAATATGCAGATGCTCTGGGGCGATCAGGTCAGTCATCTCGCACGCTTCTTGCGCGTCGCGAACCAGAATCAAGGCACCAAAATCCTGCAGACTTTGGACGGTCTGTTCGCTGCGGGAGAGAGTTGCAACTTGTTTCTGCAGTTCGGCAAACGTGGCTTCCAAAACAACAGGACTCCACGTTACCAGGATACTGGCGCCTGGTGCGTGTTCGGCCTGCGCGAGCAAATCGGAGGCAGCAAAGTCGGGTCGCGTTGTTTCATCGGCAATGACAACGACTTCGCTTGGTCCTGCGATCGAATCGATATCGACTTCGCCATACACATGCTTCTTGGCCAGCGCCACGAACAAGTTACCAGGTCCGACGATCTTGTCCACCGGAGCGATTCCATCCACGCCGTAGGCCAATGCTGCAACCGCTTGTGCGCCGCCGATGCGGTAGACTTCCTCGACACCAACTTCATGGCACGTGGCCAACACATCGGAGTTGTTCGCGCCAAAGGGAGTCGGGGGCGCGACGACCGCGATTTCGCGAACTCTCGCCGCTTTTGCCGGCACTGCCGTCATCAGGACCGTCGATGGATAAGCCGCCGCACCGCCCGGAACACAGATTCCGATTCTGCGGAGCGGAACATATCGCTGATTCAGGGTCACTCCGGACGGACGGGTGACTTCTCGATCCTGATGGAGAATGGCGGTTTGAAACTCCAGGATGTTGTCACGAATTCGTCGCACCGTTGCCAAGAAACCGGGGTCCGCGGCCGAATGTGCAGCGGTGATTTCCTCGCGAGAAACTCGTATGGATTCCGCCGTCAGTTCGGCACGATCCAATTGCTGCGTGTAGCGGAGCACCGCGGCCAGGCCTTCGTTTTGGACATCCGCACAGATCCGCGTGACAACCTGTTGGGGGGAAAGAGGTTCGCCAAAGACATCCAAAGTCCGCTGCCGGCCTTGATCGCTAACCACGTCACCGCGTGGGCTCAATTTCGCTCGTAACGCGGCCAGGGCGGTTCCGAGGTCGTCCTGACGTGTGTCGATCCGGGTGATTTGCAGGTCGAAAATCGATTCTTCCAATCTTTAGAGCGAGCCGCTTCACGACGGTTCTGTTCTGAGAGGGGGGGCAGGAATGGGCGATAGGTGGTTCAGAGGCCCGGATTCAAGACGCCCCAAACGATCATTTTGTTCGCCGAATCAGCTTCGCGAAAGCCCATATCGAAAGAAAAGTGGCCTCCTTTGCTGGATCGCGACGACCGTTGTGACGGCCAGCAATTGCCCCACCTCCTCACCGGTTGTAGCGGGCGTAGCGGAAATGCTTGCGATTCGCATTGCGCTGAATTACGATAAACGCTTACGGTCAAATCTATTGAGACACACCGACCGCCTTCTGAGTTACGGTCAGATTCACTGAGTTTAGAATTCTCTGCAAGGAGCCCATTCGGATGGCCAGGAAAATTGTGATGGGACTGGCGATCGTTTTGATCGCCGTGTCAACGACCAGCCAAGTTCGCGCCCAAGATTCGTTGCTGGCGGAATTCTACGGGCAGGGAGTTCACGCATTCTTCGCCGGCGATTACAGCCTGGCGCATGAAATGTTGACGACGGCGATTGACCAAGGCAGCACGGACCCCCGCGCGTATTATTTCAGGGGGCTCACCTACGGCAGACTAGGCCGACCTGATGAAGCCGTGATGGATCACAAGAAAGGCTCTGAACTTGAAGCCGGTGGTACGACACGAGTTTATCCGGTTGGACGATCACTCCAGCGTGTTCAAGGGAAGGAGCGATTGGAGCTGGAACGTTACCGCCAAGTGGCACGGCTGACCATCCGAATGCGAAATCTCAAAGCGTCCGCCGCCCGCTACGAGTCCATCCAACGTGGCGAGGCCGACGTCCTGCGTAACTCCGATCGTAAGCTGCCGGCGGATGCTGCCAAAATGGTTGGTACACCTCCGGCAGATGCATCAGACCCGTTCGGGGCTGATGCCACCGAGGCAAAACCGGAAGTTGCGCCGGAGCGACCGGCTCAGGCTGAACCGGACATCTTTGGCGCTCCGGCCGTCACACCTGCGACTCCCTCACCAGCCACGCCAGCGACACCAATGCCAGCGACACCAATGCCAGCCGAACCGGATCCGTTTGGACTTGGGGACGAGCCAGCTAAAACGCCGGAACCTCCGGCAAGTGACGCGACTACCGATCCGTTTGCGGATGATCCCTTTGGGACCTAACCGGCACTTCCGCAATCGAAGCACGCGCGGGCGAAGGTCCCACCGGCAAGAAGACCGGAATGATTCATCGCATCGAGGGGTTTGCCGAGCCGGATACGGTGACACTGACCGGTCCGCCGAAAGAGCACGTCGCGGCGAAGATTGAAGTGGCCGGTGACGCGACAGAGTTTGATTTGCCAGTCCGATTTCCTTACGCTACCAAGCTGGCAAGTGATCGACTCGCAGAATAACCACATGAGGGAATGAGTATGCCACGCGTGATGACCACGATGTACACCCTGTTGATGCTGACCCTGTTGGCCACCACTTGTATGGCCAAGGATCAGCGGCCCAATATCCTCTTTATTTTTGCGGACGATCACGCTTACCAGGCGATCGGTTGCTATGGTAGCCGCGTCAACAAGACGCCAAATCTGGATCGGATCGCCAACGAAGGGATGCGGTTTGACCGGTGCTTCGTGACAAATTCGATCTGCGGTCCATCGCGTGCCGTGATTCTGACGGGCAAATACAGCCACCTCAACGGTTTTGTTCGCAACGGGAACACATTCAACGGCAAACAGCAGAATGTCGCGAAGCTGCTCGGCCAGGCCGGCTATCAAACGGCGGTCGTCGGAAAATGGCATCTCAAGAGTGAGCCGACAGGATTCGATTATTACCACCGCCTGATTGGTCAAGGGCCCTACTACAATCCCACGATGCGAACCAACGCAGGCGACGTGGGACCGCGAGGTTTTCGCGATGTCAAACACACTGGCTACACCACTGAGATCATCACGGACGTTGCCCTGGATTGGCTCGAGCAAGATCGTGATCAGGATAAGCCGTTCCTGCTGATGTACCAACACAAGGCGCCGCATCGAAATTGGCAGCCTGGTCCGAAACAGTTGACCAATTACGATGGGGTCACCGTCCCAGAGCCCGAGACGCTGTACGACGACTACAGCGGTCGAGCCTCGCCGGCCAAGAATCAAGCGATGACGGTCGCCAACCACTTGAATCCAAACGATCTAAAGCTTGTGCCGCAGCGCGGCCTGACACCCGAACAACGCGCCGCCTGGGACAAAGCCTACAGACCCAAGAACGAGGAATTTGAAGCAGCCAATCTGGAAGGCAAGGAGCTGATTCAATGGAAGTATCAGCGCTACGTCAAAGACTACCTCCGCTGCATCGATTCGGTTGACGAAAACGTCGGACGTGTGCTGGACTATCTGGAAGAGTCCGGCCTTGCGAAGAACACGGTGGTGATCTATTCATCTGACCAAGGCTGGTACTTGGGCGAACATGGTTGGTACGACAAACGGTGGATGTACGAAGAGTCCTTTCGCACGCCGCTGATGGTGCGTTGGCCCGGCAAGGTGAAGCCAGGCGGTGTCTCTGATGCGATGGTGATGAACCTCGATTTCCCCGAGCTGTTCTTAGAGGTCGCGGGCGCCGACATTCCGGATGACATGCAAGGTCGCAGTTTCCTGCCCATCCTGGAAGGCAAGCAGCCGGCGGACTGGCGGCAATCTGTTTACTACCACTATTACGAGTTTCCAGGTGCCCATTCCGTGGCCAAACATTACGGCGTGCGCACGAAGAGGCACAAGTTGATCCACTTCTACGATCTGGACGAATGGGAATTATTCGACCTGGAGACTGATCCAAACGAACTGAAAAGTGTGTACGACGACCCCGCCTACGCCGAGGTTCTTGCGGGCATGAAAGAAGAACTGGAGCGTCTCCGTCAGCAATACAAGGACGACGGATCGGTCGTCGAATTTGACACAGCCCGGGCACGTGAAGTCAAACTGCAACAGGTCCTGGGGTTGAATTTCGATGACGGGCAACTGCCGCCAGGCGTCAAACCGATCGAAGGTCCGCACGGCAAGGCGATTCAATTATCTGGCGCGGGCGCTGTCGTGTCGCAGCCCAGTTCCGATGCGTTGAATCCCGCGTACAAACCGCTGGCGGTGGGCGCTTGGTGCCGCGTCGACCAACCCGGTGGCGTCGTGGTCGCCCAGGGTGGCGAAAGCCAAGGATTCAGTTTGTATCTTCAGAACAACTCCCCGGTCTTCGCTGTCCGCTCCGAGGGAGTCTTGAAGCAAGTCCGTGGCACCCGCGTTGAACCTGGCCAATGGACGCACGTTGCCGCAATCCTCAACGCCGACGGACAGGCGCAGATCTTCATCAATGGAAAACCAGCGGGAAGGCAACGCAAGCTGGGATTTGTCAGTGCCCGACCCTCCGATGGACTGACCGTTGGTGAGGACAGTGGATCGCTGGTTGGAAAGTACGAATCGTCCCAACCCTTCACCGGGGGCCTGGACGACGTACGGCTGTATTGGGGACCGCTTCCAGCCGCACAACTGTCGGCCTGGGCCGAATGAGCGGCGGTCCATGGTTCGCCAGCCTAACTATTTTTCAGTCGCCAGTACGCAGCGCAAGCCGACGGCATCGTCACGCAGCTCTTTGTCCGCAACTCGACGATAGGAACTGGTCAGCTTGACCGGTTTGTCTTTCCAGCTACCCCCACGCAGGATTCGTTTGGTCTGGTCGCCCTTGTCTGACCAAGAAGACCCATCCGTCGGCGCGCCGGCGTACGAATCGTGTCCATGATCGGTGCACCATTCCCAAAGGTACCCGTGGATATCGTACAGACCCCAAGGGTTGGGTCTCTTAACGCCCACGGGTGGGTCGTTGTCAGAGGCGTTGTCGGTGTGCCATCCATAATCATCCAACTGTTTCACGTCGTCACCAAAGGAATAGACAGTCGAAGTCCCGCCACGAGCGACGAATTCCCATTCCGCTTCCGTCGGCAAACGCACGGTCTGGTTCTTCTGGATCAGGCCCGCGCTGCGCATCTGTGTCGTGACCAACATGCAAAAGCGTTCGGCTTCTTCGAACGAGAGCATCTCGACGGAATTCCGGGGCCCGGTCCATTTCGACGGGTTGCTGCCCATCACAGCTTCCCAGAGGTCTTGAGGGACTTCGTATTTGGCGATTTGGAATTCGTAAGAAAGCATCACTTTGTGCATTGGGCCTTCGTTGCCGCTGCCGCCGCTGCCCATGGTGAACGTCGCCGGGAAACCCTCAGAGCCTGGGCTGATCCGCACGAATTCTCCGTGAAAGGTCTTCAAGAGCTTGATCTGATCCGGAGCGGATTCTGCTGCCAACGCAGCGGTCAGGAAGACGGCCAGGTACATCGTTTGGTTCCTTCTGCGTTAGTCATGGAGCCGTGGAAAACGGGCGACATTGCCAAACGCGCCGCGCATTCCTACGGTGGAAACGTGGCCCTTGGATCGCCAATCCCTCACCGATCCAGCTTAAACCAGCGGAACGTCAGGCTGACTGGCTAGGATTGATGCGTCCTTGGCGAAATGCTTCGGCCATGGCTTGCGGTACTTCCGCTTCGGCCAGCACCAAACGAGCTCGCTGTTCGGCCACATCCGCTTTGAACTCCTGCTCGACCGCCACGGCTTCGGCCCGGCGCTGTTCGGCCTCGGCACGCGCAACTCGCGTATCGGCTTCCGCCTGGTCCGCTTGAAGACGAGCCCCAATATTCTCGCCAACATCGATATCGGCAATATCAATCGAGACGATTTCAAACGCCGTGTGCGCGTCCAGGCCGCGCTCCAGCACTGCCTTCGAGATGCGGTCAGGATTCTCCAAGACGTTTAAATGCGTATCCGACGAGCCGATCGACGTGATGATGCCTTCGCCAACACGGGCGATGACAGTCTCTTCAGTCGCGCCGCCAATCAACTGTTCGAGATTCGTACGGACGGTCACGCGGGCACGAATTCGCAATTCGACGCCATTCTTGGCAATAGCGCTGAGCGTTGTCTTGCCACTTCGTCGCGGGTCAGGACAGTCGATGACTTTGGGATGAACGCTGGTGCGTACGGCGTCCAAGACATCACGGCCCGCCAAGTCGATTGCAGCGGCACGGTCAAAATCCAAATCGATACCAGCGCGGTGGGCGGCGATGATCGCGTTGATCACGTTCATCACATTACCACCAGCCAGGAAATGAGCTTCCAAACGTTGCGTGCTGATGCCGGACCTTCGATTGATGTCCATCCCGGCCTGGGAACACATGATCTTGGCCGTCATCACGACCTTCGTGTTCACTTGGCGGAAACCCATCCCAATCAAGCTGAGCATCGTCACATCCGCATCGGACATGTAAGCTTGAAACCACAGTTTTCCGTACGTCATCACCACAATCACGGTCACCACGGCGAAGATCACGGCGAATACCGTCACCGCGATCCATAACATCGCCCAGAAGCCCGTGTTGGAACCGCCTTCTTCCGCTTGAGCCAACAACATTGGTACCAAGTGCGACATAGTGGTTTCCTCAAATCGCGCTGACGGTTGTTGCGGCACCCAGCAATTCTGGGAACGCAACAAGGACCTGGCAGAGCCGGGCCACGAAACGACATTGCTCGGATCATACCCCATTTACTTTGGCCGGAAAAGTCATTGCGAGGGAAGAATGCCGCCGAATGCAAAAAGCCTGTTGAGCCTCTCAAAACGGTGCGCAATTCAAGCTCGCTATGAAAACGACCTTTCGTAGCCGGAGCCGCGAGAAAGCGGATGTGCTACCATCGGTTCCCCGAATCGTCACGAATCCGCCTTGGAAACCTCCTTTTGGAGTGCCCGACCAGAAGTCATCTGGCAAGCCGAGCTCACTCGGCCGCTATTCGATCCAACCGCCACCCATGACACGTGGACCGTCGTAACAGACAACGGCCTGCCCTGGTGCTACACCATGACGTGGTTCGTCAAAGACGATCTGCAGGCGATCGTCCACCAGTCGCTCGGCCATCGCAGGAACGGCCGCGCTGTTGTAACGGATCTGTGCGTGACACCGAAACGGACCAACTGGTGGATCAACGAGCCAATTGGTACGGTTGGCGGTCAGTTCAAGCCGCGCCAAATCGTCGTGGGTGCCAATCACGACATGGTGCGATTCCGGATCAATCCGCACCACGAAATAGGGTTCTCCCATGGCAACGCCCAACCCTTTTCGTTGACCGATTGTGAATCGTTCAATGCCCGGATGTTGACCGACGATCTGTCCGTCCGTCGTAACAATGTCGCCCTTCATGTCGTCGTTGCCACGACGCGCTCGAACAAACTCGTCGTGCTTGCCTGTCGTGACGAAACAGATCTCCTGACTGTCCCTCTTGTCGGCCACGCGCAGGCCAAGCTGTGTTGCCAACTCGCGAATGCGTGGCTTGTGATACTTGCCGATTGGCAGCAGCATGCGTGATAAGTACTTCCGTGCGATCCCAAACAACACGTACGACTGATCCTTGCCGTCATCGACACCACGCTTGAGTTGGGGTTCGATGGTGCCGTCGTCCGCCGAATCTTCCGTTGACAATTGGGCGTAGTGGCCCGTAGCGACATATTCAGCACCTACGCTATCGGCATAGTCAAACAGTTTGCCAAACTTAATCCAATTGTTGCACATGACACACGGGTTGGGTGTCCGACCAGCCGTGTATTCCTCAATGAAATAGTCGATGATGTGAGAAAACTCGTTCTGCAAATTGATCGCGTAGAACGGAATGCTCAGCCGGTCTGCGACGCGCCGCGCATCCGCCGCATCGGTCGCGGTGCAACAACCCTGCTTGTGATCGCTGCGTGGTTTGGCGATTGGCAGTGACGGCAGAGAGATGTTACCCGTCGCACACATGTCATGCGCCTCTTCGCCATGGCGCATGAAGACGCCAATCACCTCGTGACCTTGCTCGACGAGCAAATGCGCGGCGACGCTGCTATCGACTCCTCCTGACATGGCCAACACGATACGGGACATGGTTCTGCATTGACGCGAGGTTTCGTGGGGGATCTTGACGCTACCTGCTTAGTCTACGCGACACGGAAAGAACTCGACAGAGACTCGCCGACCACTACCACAGAGGGTCCTCGCCAAACAGGCGGCGCAGCAACGAAATTTGACCGGCGTGAGTGAATTCGTGCTGGGCGCACCACTGCAGCGCACCGAGTTTCGTTTCGAACATTGGATGACGTGGATCAGAAGGCACGGCGAGTTGTTCGTCCGTGAATTCCTGCAATTCTGTCAACACCTGCGCATGAACTTGATCGGCGACGTTGCGAACTTCTTTGACGGCGAAATTGTCTGCTGGATTGGGACTTGGTAGCGACCCTTTGCCGTAGCAATCCAAGAATTCGGGTGAGACGAGTGTTGCATCCATCGTTGTTTCGCCACGAACACGTTTTAGCGCCAGGCTGTATTGCGCAACTGCTAGATGACCGACTTGCCAGGCCACGTGCGTCACGCCTTCTTTTGGCTGACGAAACCACTCGCTGGGATCAATGTGGCTTAACAGTTCGTCGACGTAGGAGCGGGCCAAGCGTATTTGTGCGATGGCTGATTCGAGCTGTGACATGTGGGTTTCCCTTGCCGTGGCATCTGGGTCTGGGGGGGTTATGAAGAGGTGTCTGGTTCGTAACGCGTCAACATTTTGTCCCCTCAGTCGCTTAGCGGCAACAGAAGGCCACTCTGAAGTAGAATCTGGCACTTCTCGCCTCAGCGGTGCGTGCATACAATTCGGCAGCTCACACAGAGTTCCCGCCTTAAGCTCTCATTTCAGATACGTAGACCGTGCTCGGCCTGCTGCCCCCCACAAGCAGGATCGGCGCGGCAACACCGAATGGGCCAACCATGATCAGTTCCTACAATTTCGAAGATCGCAGTGCTCTCGGATCGATGCCGGAAGTGAATTCGACGGTCGCCGATCATCGGCTGCCGAGCCGCTTGGTGCCATCGCGCGACGACGCCAACAAGACCGACGATCCCATTCAGTTGTACCTCGGACAGATTGGTCAGTATCCTCTGCTTTCACGCATGGACGAGATCGCTGTCGCCAGTCGAATTGAAGTCAGTCGTCATCAGTTTCGGAAAATGCTGCTAAGCTGCGATTGGGTATTGCGGCAGGCCGTCGATCTGCTCAAACAGGTGTCCGACGGTTCACTTCCTTTCGACCGAACGGTCCAAGTCGCGGTCAGCGATCGATTGGAAAAACACCATATTCAGGGTCGCTTGCCGCAAAACCTGCAGACCATCCAAGCTCTCATCCGACAAAACGACCTGGACTACGCGATCGCGACGTCACGTTCTCATACGATGGATCAACGTCGCGGTGCTTGGCGACAACTTGTCCGCCGGCGACGTCGTGCGATACGACTTATCGAAGAGCTGGGTTTGCGTATGAGCTTCCTTGAGGCCTGCTACACGAAAATCGTCGATCAGGCGTCGAGGGCTGCCCATTTGCAGACGTCGCTACGCCGATCAAATGGCAGACGCTGTGGGAGTGTGCAATCGACGCGCGCAGAACGGCCAAACGATCCGCAGTCAAATAAGAAGCGAAGAGAGCTTCACGCGATCTTGCGCCAAACGCAACAGACTGCTGGTGGCTTGCGGCGCCTGGCTCGTGAATTGAGTCACTTGGCCTGTGAATATCGCAATGCCAAGCGACAACTGTCAGAGAGTAATCTCCGACTTGTCGTATCCATTGCGAAGAAATATCGCAAGCGAGGATTGTTGTTCACGGACCTTATTCAAGAGGGCAATTCCGGCTTGATGCGGGCGATCGAGAAATTTGAATATCGGCGCGGTTTCAAGTTTTCGACCTACGCGACGTGGTGGATTCGGCAAGCGATCTCGCGCTCCGTCGCGGATCAAAGCCGGACGATTCGGGTACCCGTTCACATGTCGCCAGCACTGGTTCGTGTGCGCCGTGTCGTGGATGAATTGCGTCATCAGCTGAGTCGTGATCCGAGAATTGAAGAAATTGCCGCGGCGGCGAAGATGACTGTCGACGAAACAAGATCGATCATGCGATTGCAACGTTTCCCGGCGAGCATCCACGCGACCGTTGGCGGAACTGAGGAGACGGAATTTGGCGACCTGCTCCCGGATCACACAGAAGCCGAGGCTGGGGACATGGCGGGACACAAAATGCTGCAAGATCGTCTCCGGAATCTGTTGGAACAACTGTCCTGGCGAGAACGCGAAATCGTCAAGATGCGCTACGGCCTGGGGGATGGCTACAATTACACGCTGCAAGAAGTCGCCTACGTGTTTCGGGTGACTCGAGAGCGGATTCGTCAGCTAGAAGCGCGGGCCTTGCGTCGGCTCCAAAATCCACAACTCAGCGCCCAACTGGTGGACTTCCTAGACTGACTCCGCCTTACCGGAACAGACTCTCGCGGCCACCTCTCAGGCCGCCCGCTGGACCGTTGTCGTGATCCAACTGCGGCATAATTGCGCGATTGCTCAAGAACGAGCATTAGAACGAGACATTCCGCAAAAACGGCTCAATCGACCTAAGTATCTTCATATTCGTATGTTAGGAACAAAACGTCGTTTTGGCCCGGCTTTTGCGATGTATCAGATCAACCCACTTCGGAAGTCGATCGGTCCCGTCAGTCTCCGGCATTGGTCAGCAGCAGGCAGCCGGGCACAACAAGAATCGCCGGCCAAGACAGAAAGCAGCGAAATCCATGAACCCGAATTATCGCAACCCGTTGTTCCTCGAATTGCGGGACCGTTTGATTGATACTTCACGGGAAGAGCGCCTGTCACACGCGGCGCGTGCCGAGCAGTTGCTGGCCGAATTAGGGCCGAAGACGGATCATCCCTACGGTTTCTACTATGCCCGCATTACAAATCTCCGCCCACCCCAGGGAGATGAAGCTCCGATTCGCGCGGAAGACGCCCGGCACGATGTACGAAAGTTGGTTGAAGATGTGTGGGATTCCGCAAGCGTTCCGCTCGAATCCGTGGACGAACGTGTCTTGACCATCGATGATTTGACGCGAATGTTCAATGTGTCTGCCAAGACGATCTCAAGATGGCGCGATCGCGGGCTCGTAGCACGGCGTTACACGGTCAAGGGGCGCAAACAAATCGGCTTCCCGCAGAGTGTGGTCGATAGGTTTGTTCATCGCAACCGCGACCGGGTTAGCCGTGGCGCAAAATTCCGCCAACTTACGGAAATGGAGAAGCATGAGATCATCGAACTGGCGCGACGCCTGATTCAACAAGGTGAGTCGCCGAGTCGAACGCTGACCCAAGTCGCTGCCAAGACTAGCCGCAGTGTCGAGACAGTTCGTTACACGATCAAACGACACGACCAAGTTCATGGCGACCGCGCGATTCTGGCTGGTTTAGAATCCGATGGTGATGCGAAAATCTATTCGGACTATTTACGAGGCGCGACCGTGGCGGCCATTGCCAAGCGAAACAAACGTAGCGAAGAGGATGTGTTGGGCGTCATTCGGGAGTTCCGCGTTTTGCGTGTCATGGAGCTGCCTCTGGCGTGCGTTCATAGTGATGAGTTTGAGAACAACAATGCCGATGAACTACTGACGGCGCAACTTCCCGATGCCGAGCGAAAACCACGTCAGGTTTGTCCTCCAGCTGGACTTCCGGCTTATTTGAACAGTCTCTATCACACGGACTTGCTGACCAAACCACAAGAACAGCATCTGTTTCGCCGGTACAACTATCGCAAGTTTCGTGTGGATCTACTCCGCAAACAGCTGGATCCCACGAAGGCCTGCGAACGGTTGCTGGACAAGATCGAACGGCTCTATGAAGACGCGATGGTGGACAAGAACCATCTGATTCAAGCGAATCTGCGACTGGTAGTTTCGGTTGCCAAACAATATGTCACGACGCACGTGTCACTGTTCGATCTGATCAGCGATGGCAATGTGTCGTTGATCAAGGCTGTCGAAAAGTTCGATTACGGCTTGGGCAATAAATTCAGCACGTACGCGACATGGGCGATCAAGAAAAACTATGCGCGTACGTTCAGCACACATCTACGTCAGCAAGACCGATTTCGGACCTGCCAGGACGAGTTGTTGGGGGGCCAGGCTGGGTATCGTGCCGACCCGTTGCTTTGCGAGTCGATTCAAACGGAATACAGATCAGCGGTGTCTGGCATCTTGGGCCGGTTGGACGAACGGGAACAGGCCGTGATCGAGCAACGATTTGGACTGGCAACCGTCCGAGAGCCCCGCACCTTGAAAGAGATCGGTGACAATTTGGGAGTCAGCAAGGAACGAATTCGGCAAATCGAAGCCCGGGCGATGAAGAAGCTCCGTGCCGCGGCTCGCGAGCAGCGGGTCGAGCTGATGGTTGCATAAGGCATCGTTGTGGTACACGCTTGGCGCAGGGCCGGAGCGGGGCGGGAAGAGAACTGCCTACGCCAAGTTCTGTCGGGGCATGCCTGTTGTGCCGCTTAAAGCGGATCGTCGCGTCAAATCGGACGGCGGGGATATAGTGAATGAGCGAGTGGCAGGCCACGAGTAACCCGCTTCGTTCACGGTGAGGCGCTCCAACCAATTGGGCAAACCAGGGCGTTATGTCCCCGAAGGCGCATTTGGACACCCGCCTGGTGGTGTTCTAACCTGAATGATCGGTAGCGTGGGGGTATCCTCATTTTGTCTGTAGGAACAACCGGCAGGCGTTCGATGAGGACTGTCGGTGGGTGATCCATCACCTGCTGTACCAGTGAAGCTCTACCCCAAGAGACGCTGCAAACTAGTACCCGAAATCCGTTCTTGACGAATCGCAACCGGATGCGCAAATCCGCCTCAGAAGGTTCACCGCTTCTGTTGAACGTCATTGATGGAATGACCAACACTAGTTGGCGGCTCGCCAATGACGCACCTGCCCTGCGCCAATTCCATGCCCGCAACGGTTGACATTTCTGTACTTCGCATCGGCTACGTGCTGGATGCTCCGATTTATCATGACAAGAACGTCAAGCTCCTTGGGCGAGGTTCGACGATCACCGAGGATTTCGTTCACCAACTGCAGCGCCGTGGCATTCGCAAGGTTCAAGTCGCCATAAACGACTTGGCCAAATTGCGGGGTTGGAAGTTGTCCGTCGATTCACCGTCGGACGTCATTGCGAAATCGCACGTCAAAAGAGAGGAAGTATCGCCTGCAGTCAAGCCAGAGTCAGAATCTCGCATCAATCCACCACGGTTTCTCCGTTACATGGATACGATGTCCCGGGTTGGACGTCAGGCACGGACAAACGTCGGCCCCCTGAAGATGATTTGCGAATCTGCGCAACTGGCGGCCGACGCTCTCCAAGCCGAGTATTTTGGATTCGGCCTGACCTTGTCCAGTACCGACGGCATGACGGTCTTCCTTGGGACAAGAGCTTCGCACGGGACAAATCAAAAGCTGAGTCGCTACGAACTGGAGCTTCCTGCAACTCGTTCATTCTTGTCGGCGCCCATGGCATCTGGTTCACCACTGTTTGTGGAAGACCTGGCCGCCGACGATCGATTTAGTGACGACTTCCTGGCAGGGCTCCAGATTGAAAGCGCAGCTGCCGTGCCTTTGCATCGGAGAACATTGCGCGCTGGATCGATGGCAGTGTTCTATCACGAGACCAAGAAATTGGACGACCAGGATCTTTCGTTCTTCGAAACGATCGCCAATATCGTCACAGTGCCAACGCACATTGATGTTGCAGAGTTGGATGCCGAGTCGAATGCAATCGAGGAACTGACGACATACCGACGCTACGAATTCCATTGCCGGCAACGCATTGCACCGATGGACGGAGA
>JASLPZ010000579.1:0-1865 GCA_030744725.1 Pirellulaceae bacterium | reverse complement strand
AATTACAATAACAAAACCACATCGGGCGCTAGCCTTTTCAACCGCCCAAGCGCTAGCGTTTTCAAACGCCGTTCACATCCGCTTTCTTTCGCTTGCTGGGCAACGGCTGCTTGGCAGGTGGCTCGTACGGGTTCTCGCTCTCGTTGTCTGGCTCGCTGGGCATGGGGGTATTGTAGCAAGGCAGATCCCGATGACAGGAAACGGACCGAAAACGTCCGATCTCAGCCCGACTGGTATCAGACGTCGGCTAGAGTGGAGATCGGCCGTTCTGGCGTTTCCTGGATCGCTTTTTCGTACGTTCCAGCCTTTTCTCGGTATCGCCTCAACCGTTCGACGGCGGCTTGTCTTTGCTCGTCAGAAATCCGTCGCCGTTTCCAAGGCTTCATAATCTCGGCAACCTCATCGAATGCTTCGACGGGGAACGTGGCGTTAACGCCATCGTCGCCGTCTTGAACCACCGTGCACCCGACCGCAACCAGATCTCGCACCACGAAACGGCGATGCGACGTGCAGGCCGCCAGCAGGTCTTCATCCCATGGACAGATGTGGCCGTTCTGACACGGGATGATCAGCAACCACGGATCGACGTTGCGTTTGATCTCGGTTCCGCGCTCGGCGTGGTGAGACTCTTCAACCTTGACGCGGTATCGATCGCCAAACAGTTCCTTGAGATTGGGGCAGTTCGTCATGAGTGAATCCTTTCGAGTTGCAATTGGTATCGAGTACGCTCCGGCAGCAGTCGTAACGGTCCTACCGGTTCTTCGCGTGGTTATCCGTAAAATGAGATCTCATGGCACATGGTGTCCCGCTTTGACGTATGCTTTAAGCCAACGGGAGGAACGACACGCTGAGCAAAGGGGACACACTATGTTGAACGCTAAGAGCATCATGAAGACCGCTGTCCATGTGGCCAAACCTGGAGAGACCGTCCAGAACGTTGTCGTTCGACTGGGACAGGAGAAGGTGAGTGGGCTACCCGTGGTCGACGAAGCGGGTTGCATTATTGGAGTCATTACCGAGCTTGATCTGTTGCGAGCATACAGAGACAATCGGTCGGATCAACTGATCGGACAATTAATGAAGACGGACGTCATTACCGTCTCTGAAGACACCATGCTCGATCAAATTGTGGACCTATTCCTGGCAAAAGGCATCCGTCGAGTCTTCGTCGTCCACGACGAAGAAATGCTCGGTGTCATCAGCTGTCGAGATCTCGTATCATCCTCGCAAATTCGCAAGCAAGTGAGCGCGTTTGCTTGTTACCTTCGCCCGTCGATGTCAGAAGTCAGCCCGTAGCCCACATCACTGGCAGTGCGCGCACCCAACCGCGAGCCGCCGCGCCCCGAGCCAATCGGTATAGCGCCGCGCGACGTACGCCCGCGATCGAGCTGGACTATAGCCACATCGGCAGTCGTGTGCTGCTCCAGTGGGCTGTCAGGTTTTCAAAGAGCTACCGCTGCCACCGATCCTGAATCTCTTGCCGGATCCGGAGCACAGGCCACGCGAAGACAATGACGAGGTAGGTCCAGGCCGGCGCGTCTGGCGAATCTCTCCGCAGGAGACGGATCAACTCGACGCATTCGCTCAAATACCAATAGATCGCCGCGCCAACGACACCCCAACCGAGAAATTCAAGCATTGCATCACCCTACGATGGATATTTTCTTGACTTTGACGGGCTCTCGTGGCTTAAGACTTTCGAGGAGCAACTTCCCAAGGATTTCGTTGCGCTTGCGGTCGAGCTTGCTGGTAAATATCATCCCGCGTAGGGATATTTTGCATTGTAGCGCTTTTTTGAACAATATCCTTATTCAAACTTTTAGCGTGCGCATTTATTTGATGCATCGCAAACTTTAAAGCGTCTT
>JASLPZ010000578.1:0-1871 GCA_030744725.1 Pirellulaceae bacterium | reverse complement strand
TTCAGATTCCCGAGGGGCTCTACAACAGAACGCCACCACAAACACCCCATTCACCCACTAATTCCTCCGAAGAGCCTAGAAATTCAGGTGCCACTGCACCCAGCCGAAGTCCGCATCGCCGTCGAAAGGCACGCCCGCCGTTGTGCCGTAGTAATCTCTGGCAAAGAAGTGCGAGTATCCGAACAGGATGCTTGATCGCGGCGTGATTGTTCGTGACAAGACAACATCCAGCTCCTGGCCCAGGTCCTTGCTACCGCTCGGTCCTGCCAGTCCGGCGAAATTCGTCATGTTCACGTTGTACGGCACGTCATTCTGGTTGGCGAGAAGGAAGTAGTGGTACCAGATCAACAGTTTCGTCTTTTCGGTTAACTGCGCCGTTGCTTGCAGGTTGAAGTCTTGGATGTTCCGGCGTCCAAACAGATCCATGAAACCCAAGTATTTGTGCGCCAACGGTTCATGGTGGTGGAATCCGTTGCCAACGGTATCGTCGCCCGAGGCCCAGTCGTAATACCCCCACAGCGTCGGTGAAAACGATGCGCACTCGAACTTGCGCCCCAGTCCAGCTGTGACGAAACCTGCCGAGTGGTCGCTGCCGTCAGAATTTTCGCCGAACTGAACGCCCCCCTCGAGTTCGTAAAGCCACGCACCCCTGCCGCCCCAAATTCGAGTCCCGATCGTGTCGTAGCGAATCCCTGTTGTACCAACGTCTTCATAGTCAAGTGCCAGCCAGTACGCTTCCAGGTTGTCCTGGCACAGGCCTTTGTACGTCGCGTAGGCACTGTAGAACTGCCGGTCCATATTCGGGGCGTCGAGGTGCGTCCGATGAGCAGCATTTCGTTTCATCGGTCGCAACCAGAAGGCATCAACATCCCAGGCGTCGCCCTGCCACATCACCCGCGCACCGTCAAAAGTGCGCCGCGTGTTCGCCCAATCCAACGGCGAAACCAGCCGCTGCGCGCCGAGTAAGATTTCCTGGCGACCGATTCGAGCGCCCACAGTACCACGACCGACGTTCATTCCGTTCAATTCGACGAACAGATTCTGAAGTTCGGTGCGGTTCTCTTCAATCGTTCGAGGTCCGCGATTTCCACCTTCTCGTAAGGCGTCGAGCATCTCTCCGTAAAATCGGAAATTTCCATACTCCGCGTTCATGTAGAGGCGTGTGCGATGGAGCAGGAAATCGTTGTCGGCACCCGTCAAGCCAATTCCATTGGTCACGGCAGCCGTATTGTTGAATTTCTTTTCCGTATGGAAACGCGCACGATATTGGCCGCCGACATCGAAGGTCCAACAGTTGCCAACGGAGAGTCGCTTGAACCGGTCGCCCAGATACGAGCGGCCGCATGAGCAGATGTAGTCGAAGTTGTTCGCGTAGAACACGCCCTTATGCGAGCCGGCCGCGGCCTTGGCGCAGTCGCATGAGCCCTTGCCGCCTTTGCCGTCTTTGCTGCCTTTGTACTTGACATCGCTGTCTTTCCCGTTGTCAAAATTATCGAGTGCGTCCATGCTCACGTCTGTCAACGTGGCTTCGACGGGGCCCAGCGAGTCTCCTAATTCGAGATCTTGCCCCCAGGCACTGGATACCATAATTGCCAGGAATACGGGCGTAATGATCGAGTAGATGCGGATGGAGTGGTGCATGTCCTTTGCCCCAGGGTGAAATCTCTGACTGAAAGCGCCCAACGCTGTAGGGAATTCAAGCAACGTGGCGTATACAAGATATGTCGGCGGGATTACCCAGCCACGCGAGTGTGCACTGAGGCAACTCCCGATTAATAACATACCGTTGCTTGGTGTTTTCGATTACCCTCCCGAGACGTAGCTGAACTTTCGCAATTATTGACCATGAAAAAGCCAGGGGGTTCCCTGTA
>JASLPZ010000577.1:0-1940 GCA_030744725.1 Pirellulaceae bacterium | reverse complement strand
CGCCGAGAGCATTCGATGTGGGGTCAGGGCGTAACTCTTGAAGAAAGGGAGATGGCCTCCAAAATCCCCCGAAAAGTGGCTAGACTCAAACGCAACAAATGTCTGGGTTTGAGAGTTGCCCCGCCAAGTCAGCTTGCCATGACAAGAACTTGCAGGGGCGTTTTCACCGGAAAGCCGGCGGATCGGAGACCCGCGAATTCCTCCGTTCCTCGTCAAATAACCTGAAAAAACGAACAGTTCGATGCTGTTGTAACGCGTGCGACAATTTGCCGCATTTTCTCCTGTCAAAAATGAATATAAACTTGCCATTGTGGAGCCGATACTATGGCGGAGTCGAAGGTGGGAATGTCCCCGGAAGGGTCCACAAAATCCTTGTCTGAAACGTACCCGCATCTGGCCGATACTGGGCGGAGGCTGTTATTGGTCGATGACAGTGAAGCCTTCCGCGAACGGTTGGCCCGCGCTTTTCGCGATCGGGGGTTCGAGGTGACAACGGCCGGCAACTACGGCGAGGCGATGGCGGTCGCAACTCAGCAGCCGCCTGACTTGGCCGTCGTTGATTTGCGAATGCCCGGCGAATCCGGCCTTACACTGGTGAAGAGTTTGAAGGAGATTCACGCGTCGACGTTGGTGTTGGTGTTGAGCGGATTTGGCAGCATCGCAACGGCTATTGAAGCCATGCGATTAGGTGCGGTCAACTTCTTACCCAAACCGGCTGACGCCGACGATATATTGGCTGCCTTTGCGCGGGGTGATGCACCGGTTGTCGAGTCAGTTGGAATACAACCAGAAACGCCATCTCTGGCCCGTGCGGAATGGGAGCACATACATCGCGTGTTGGCGGACTGTGGCGGCAACGTGTCTGAAGCAGCTCGCCGGTTAGGTATCCATCGACGCTCGTTACAACGAAAACTCCAAAAACGCGCCCCTTAGGCTTGCGGCTCTGGCCGCAACGATTGCGGGCAGGCAATCACCGTGTGGTGCAGAGAATCCGATCATGACCACGCCATTGCTGCTTCAATCGCCTCCGATTGCGACGGCCACTCGCGACGACATTGACTTACCGCTGTTGGAACGCGACTTTACCTTTTTGCCTACACTGCATTATGCGGAGATCCAGGAAGACACGATCGATTTCGACGCTCTCACACAGCAGAGTCGGTTGTCCGTGGACGTCGAAGCTACGTTGTTTCGCCAAATGCATTTGGCACTGTTTCAGGCCCAGGCAGTTCGTTCCACGATCACATCGGCATCGACGTTTCGGCGATCTGACCTGGAAGAGTTGTTGCGTCTGGCCGCTCGCGCCGATCGGATTCGCAATACATTGGCGACGGTCTTCACCAAATTGGCGCTGTCCATTGCGGCCCAGTTCGCCAACGCCAACAACCCGCTCGATGAACTGATGAGTGAGTCGCACGAGGTGGTTCTCCGTGCGGTCGGTAAGTTCGACCCAGATCGCGGGTCTCGCTTTAGCACCTATTTGACACATGCGGTGCGCCGTCAGTTACTACGTTTTCTACAGCGTCGCCAGCGCGATCGCCAGCGCATGATTGCCTCCCCGGATGACACGGCGCTGCCAGAAACAAGACGCTGGACGCTGGCCTACGAACAGCGGATAGCGCGCAACGTTCATGATGTCGAGCGGTTTTTGATGGAATTGAAGCCCCGCGACCGTTACGTGATCCGTTCACGATTTGGATGGGGTCAAGAATTCGAACCGAGGACGCTTCAGGAGATTGCCGTCGAGTTGGGCGTGACGCGTGAACGTGTCCGACAGTTGGAGCAACGCGCTTTGAAGAAGCTCACTGCGCTGGCCGCCGCGCAGAAGATGGAACTTGCTTAGAGCGCACTCGGCGTAAGGAACGTTCGAGGAATTACTGTCCGATAGTCGCCTTTCGCTCCGCGAAAGGAACGTGCTTTCGCGGAGCGAAAGACGACAA
>JASLPZ010000576.1:0-2022 GCA_030744725.1 Pirellulaceae bacterium | reverse complement strand
CACGAGCACATACGACGCTCGTCACTACACACGATTCGTCGCTACAATTCGGCAACACAACATCTTCTGAACTTCATCCAGGACGTTCGCCCATTACGACGAGTTTCCGATTTCCATGCGGTGCAGGCCGAGGAGTTCGTGCGCTACCTGCGATCGCTGAGCGTGGCTCCCAACGGGCACGTCAACGCGCGCAAGCGGTGCCTTCGCGACAACGGCATCAAATACGTGCTCGAAACCTGCTCTACGCTGTTCAATTACGCCGCCCGCCATCGGCATCTGCCGCCCTATGTCGAAAACCCCTTTCTCACGATTGAAATCCACCGCATTCCTGTCGAGGATCCCAAACCGATCGTCGTCTTTTCGAGCGACATGGAGCGCCGGTTTCTTACTGCCTGCGATGAGTGGCAATTTCCCATCTTCGCAACGCTAATGCTGACGGGAATGCGACCAGGTGAACTGGTTCATCTGTTGCTCTCGGAGGACTTGGACCTCAATGCTGGCTGGCTCTACGTCCGCAACAAACCGAGGCTGGGCTGGAAGGTAAAAACACGCAATGAGCGAGCGATTCCGCTCGTGCCCGCCTTGCAGGCGGTTCTCCAACAACAGATCGGTTCACGTGACACCGGACCGGTATTTCTGCAAAGGCGATGTTTCAGTGGTCACCAGCCGCCCCTCATCCATTATCAACGCCAGCAACTTGAACGCGAGCTGGTATGCCGATCCGAACGAAATGGAGCCACCGATCGCAGCGGTCTGGCCGTCACCGCGAAGACGGTTTGGCGTGATCTTGGTGCCTTAAAATACGATTGGCTGCGAAAGGAGTTTATGAAAGTCACTGACAAATGCGGCATGTCCGAAACCACCGCGCCCAAGACACTCCGCCATACTTTTGCGACTTGCCTGCAAGATGCCAACGTCGATCCCCTCATCCGCAACGAGCTGATGGGACACGCACCAGCTAGTTTCGGTGCCAACGGTTGCGGACTGGGCATGACAGCCGTCTACACGCACACCCGCCCAGAAACAAAGCGACGCCAACTCGAAGCTGCGATGCAGGACCGACCTGTGGTCACGCTGGCAAATATCTTCGTTGCCGGTGCTCGACAGATTCAGCAAACAGCGACCAAAAGTGCCTCGGTTTCAAGTTGACGAGCTGACGATCCGTAGCACAGTCGCTCGAATTGTGACGCGGCAGCGCGCTTGGCGCGGCTCAAATGCGTTTTGGGCTGCGTCAGGCACTGCAACTGTTTTGTCTGGCAAGCAACAGCCGCACTGGCGACCACGTCACGTCTGCCAAAGTCGGATTTCGCTAAATTGGATCGAGAAAAGCGTCATAATTAAGTCAGATGGGAGACAGTATAGCCTTCAGCGCCTGCCAACGATGTTCGATCGCGTCCACAATCCATTTTGGACCGCATTAAGCACGCCAACCGATTGGTTTTGCAGGCAAGAACCGCATTGGCAACCACAGCTGAGTCTGCCAAAGTTGGGGTTTTGCTAAATTTTTCGGAAAAACGCGTCATTATAAGATGATGGTGGGTTTAGCTTTCAGCGCTTGCCAGCGATGTTCGATCGCTGCCAGAATCGGAGCGAACTTTGACTCTAAGGCAACTTGGTAGAATGTCCTGACGGGCGACTCGGTGATGTGTGTGTAGGCGACAATTGGTGCCTTGCCGAACGATTGGCCCATTAGGTAGCGGCGGTAGAATTCCGGGACGCCTGCGTCCTCCAGGCAGGTGCAGAACAGATGCCGCAGATCTTTCAGGGTGGCCTCGACTGGCCACTCCAATCGACCAGAGAGTCTTTTGAACTCGGCCTCCACATGATCGTATTTCAACTGGCCGGATTCCTTCATCACCTGGTCGCGAATGCGCCTCCGCTGACGTGCGTTCGGCTCCTTGACGGCGGCGCAGCGGCGTCGAAATTCGGCGCCCAGTTGAACGGCTGTCGATGGCGGTTTGGGCGCGTACCACTTTGGCGGCTTGGCCGGTCTTGCTGTTGCGTGATTGGTGGTTGGATCAG
>JASLPZ010000575.1:0-2043 GCA_030744725.1 Pirellulaceae bacterium | reverse complement strand
AGTAGCAATTTTGCTAAACTAACGATGTACCAATTCTTTACCGTGAACGGTTACTGGGAGTGTTACGATCTCGGCATTGGAGGCACGCAAAGGACGAGCACCAGACGGGGTGGACCGGACAACTTGTGGCTGTTTCTGAGATAAACGGGGGTTGCCAACGCACCGCCAAAAATGGCTTTGGCAGTAATCAGGCGCTATACTGCTCTGCATCGAACGCGGCACATCTTCGAGATGGAAGGAACTTGAAAACCTCGCACGAGCTTGAAACACTTGAACTCGCTATGCCCGACAAACTCACTCACGTCGTGCATCTGAGCCCGATTGGAAATCGCGTCGTTATCCGCACTGAATCTTGATGGCATTCGAATCAATGACCGACGTACTCAAAAAGCTGGTTGATTCCAACGGATTTCAGTATTTCGTGCTCGCGATGATTGCTGCCGCGGCAATTCTTGTGGGGATCGAAACGTTTCCGTCGGCTACGGCGAACTACGGTGACATGATCAACTTTCTGAACCGGTTGATTCTCTGGGTATTCGTTCTGGAAGCTGCGCTGAAAATGGCGCAGCATGGCGGTCGGTTCCTACGCTACTTTTACGACCCCTGGAATGTCTTTGATTTCGTCATCATTGCCGTCTGCTTTCTGCCAATCAACGCCCAGTATGCGGCGGTTCTGCGGCTGGCGCGTGTATTCCGTTCGTTACGTTTGGTGACCTCGCTACCGAAGCTGCAGTTGCTGGTCAACTCTCTCTTGAGGAGCATTCCATCCATGATTTATGTGGGCATCATGCTGCTTCTCTTATTCTATGTCTACGGTGTCATGGGCGTTTTTCTGTTCCGCGCGAACGATCCAGTACATTTCGTGAACTTGCCGACGTCCATGCTGACGCTGTTCCGCGTGGTGACGCAGGAGGACTGGACGGACGTCATGTACATCCAGATGTACGGTTCCGATATTTATCCCTATGTAAACACGACTGATATCGAGCCGGTTCCTAGCGCGCGGCCCGTTTTTTCCGCGCTGTTCTTCGTTTCCTTTGTGTTTCTCGGCACAATGATCATGCTGAATCTCTTCATTGGTGTGATCCTCAACAGCATGGACGACGTACAAGAACAGAGGGAACGAGATCTCCGCAGCAAAGATCTGGCGTCACGTGGACAACTAGATTTGGAACAGGGAATTGCGGCGATCGATCAACAGCTGGACGCTATCAAGCAACAACTTCAGTCGCTCCGGTCGTAGTCGCATCAAGCGAAGGCCGACATCCACGGGATTCCGTTGTTTTGGCTTGCCGTCAGAGTCGGACGAATCTTGGTTCTCTCGAATGGTTGATGCATTTGGAATGTTTAGGTAGAAACATCCTTTCATGTAGAGGCATCCTATAATCCCAATCAGGTGACCGTTGATTGTAGAGGTCGCCCGTTCGATCGCCAGCGGCGATACCCGTCACTGCACACGGCGACCTTGCCTGCGACGAACGACGACAACCTAAGAGACGCGGCCGATCACCGGCGCAACCGCAAGGCATCTGTGCGGCCGAGGAAAATCCAGAGGGAGGTTTCGAGATGGCCAAGTTAGCCGAAGGTGTGAGCAGTCCAGAGGTCAAGAAGCTCCAGCAAAACATCAACAAGGTTTTGGGCAAGGGCACCGTCAAGGAAACCGGTTCCTACGACGAAGCGACGACGCGGGCGGTCGCCGAGATGCAGAAGACGCTAGGCCTCGCGCAGACCGGTACCGCTGATGACAAGACCTTGAACGCGGTCAAGGAGGCGATGGAGCCGCGCACCCAGGTCACGGTCAAGGGAAAGACCGCCTGGGTCACCAAGTCACAGCTTGCCCAGCTCAAGTCCAAGGCCAACGCGAAGGCAGCAGGTGCCGTCCAGGGATACGTCAACATGGCCAACGAGACGAAGCTGCTTTGGGATGCGCACGACAAGAATCGCAAGGACAATTGGTTCATAAGCGGGGCGGTCGATCTGGCCACCGGTTCCTCATTCCCGTCCAAAGGAGTGATCGACAAGGCCACGTCCGCCGCCAACACG
>JASLPZ010000574.1:0-2061 GCA_030744725.1 Pirellulaceae bacterium | reverse complement strand
TCGGAATAGAAAAGCGTAAACAAAACCCGAACGATCGCCCAGCTCAAGCAATACTAACTTTGGCGCAGCCTAGAGTGACTCTGTAGTTAGGCGACGTCCAGAATCAGGGGAAATGTACACCCCTTGCCATTACCAGGCCTCAGCTCCCGGTGCGAATTGTACTTACAAATAGTGACAAAACACCAGCAAGTAAATCGGCAAACTTTGCTTGACCAATTGACTTTACCGACACAGACGCTCAAATCTCAACTTAGCAACTGTGATTTTACATCCGATGCATTTCACACGAGGGTGCCATCATGGCCAGCAGCATGGGCTACTCATTTCGAACAAAGGCTCGTAAGAATAAGGCTCGACGCACATCACAACGCCGGGCCTTTCTTTTTGAACCGCTTGAGCAACGCCTCTTGCTGACCCGCAACTTTGTCGAAGTCGAACCGGCGAACGATACGTTTCCCGGCCAGGCGGTTGAGCATTTTTCACCCTCGGAAGTCGGTGTTGTCGATAGCGCGACGCTTAGCTTTGGTTCGCTCGTGGCGGCGATAACCGACGGCGACCAGGATTTCTTCAACGCGACTCAGGCGGTCGATGGTGATCTCAATGTCAGCGTGATCAATCTCGGCGGCGATCCGTCGAGTGACGGTGCCGACGACGACCTTCAAGTGCGAGTGTTGAATAACGTTGGTGGAACGACGGCGACGCTAGCTTTGTCGGACATTGGCGATACACAGTCGTTTGGAATCACCGGTGGCAGCGCTGGCGATGCGGTTAGGTTCGTCGTCGAAGGGGCCAGCGCCACGAACGATGCCGAATACCAAGTGCGGCTTACCAACGTCGACCGTGAAGACAACTCTGGGAACAACAACAGCCGCAGCAATGCGACGGACCTGGGCGCAGTCAGTACCATCGCGAGCGCCGACCTGTTGGGCTACACCGTCACCAACCCCGACCGCGATTACTTCAAGATCACGGCAGACATGGACGGCCCAATCACGGTCAACGTCGTAATGCCTACGGGCTCGGGTGCCGCGATCGGCTCGAGCGGTCCCACGAATCTCGGTCTGCGCATCCGCAATGCTGCCGGAGGATTGATTGCCACCAGCGGCGGAACACAAACCGATGTCGACAGCGCCTCGTTCGAGGCCACCGACGGCGAGATGTATTTCATCGAAGTCTATAGCGGCAGTCGTGGTCAGGTGAGCCGCTACGACCTGCAGATCATCAAGGAAGGCGGCGACTTAAGCGGCTTTAAGTTCGAAGACCTCAGCGGCGATGGACTGTGGGGTCCGGATGAGGATCCGCTCGTAGGCTGGACGATCAATCTTGACCTGGGCGACGATGGTAGTGTCGACCTGTCTACGACGACCGACGCCAATGGCTTTTACCAGTTCACGGGCGTCCCGCTGGGGACCCATCAAGTGACTGAAGACCTGCAAAACAGTTTTACGCAATCACTGCCAGGACCGGATGAAAACTTTGAATATGTCGTGACGGTCAGCCCCCACAATCTGGTCTGGGACCACCTCGATTTCGGCAACGTGCCGGGAAGTTCGATTCACGGTCAGAAGTTCGACGACCTGAATGCCAACGGGAACAAGGATGCCGGCGAGCCGGGCATCGACGGCGTGACGATCACACTAACGGGCACCGACGGCATGGGCGGTGTCGTGACGCTGGTCCAGACCACGATGAGCATGGATCTGGATCAAAGCGGCGCGATCGATCCCCACGAGCAGGGTCTGTACTGGTTCACCGGTTTGAAGCCTGGCACCTACACGGTCACCGAGACGGTGCCGGCCGGTAGCGTGCCCAGCACGCCAACTTCCATCGGCCCGCTGACCGTGATTTCGGGTGATCTGTTGTTGGACCAGGACTTTGGCAATTTCATTCCGGTGGAGATCCACGGTCAGAAGTTCGACGACCTGAATGCCAACGGGAACAAGGATGCCGGCGAGCCGGGCATCGACGGTGTGACGATCACGTTAACGGGCATCGATGGCATGGGCGGCATTGTGACGCTGACCCAGACCACAATGGGCATGGATCTGGATCAAAGCGGCG
>JASLPZ010000573.1:0-2064 GCA_030744725.1 Pirellulaceae bacterium | reverse complement strand
CTAGCCCAAGTTCCCCAGTAGTGGACCAAATCTGATTTTCTAGAAATATTTTCGGTGTTGATTCGACGTAAGTTGTTTCGCGTCGGTGGTGGGTGGATTGGTTCTTGGCAACGACAGATTCAAACGCGTTGTAGTGACGACCTTTGGTCTGGCCCTGAGCGATTCTGTCGATAGCATTTACGGGTATGTTTCTTCGACAGTGTTTCCGCAACAAGGACGGCAAGCGGCATGCGTATTGGGCGCTCGTCGAATCGTATCGCACCGATGCTGGACCGCGACAACGAGTTGTCGCCTGGTTGGGTAAGCTTGACGAAGCAGGACGTTTGGGCATCCAGCATGTGGTTTGTGGCACGAGTTCGATACACGCGAAAGAATCAACAACATCAAGCGACGAACAGTTGTCTCTGTTCAATAAAAAGGACGACGGGGAGCCAATTCAACCACAGTGGGTCGAAGTTGACGCGTCGAGCGTTCGCGTGGAGAACTGCCGGCAGTTCGGTGGACCTTGGTTGGCCCTGGAAGTGGTTCGCAGGTTGCAGTTGGATGAGTTCCTCAAGGGTGTCATACCGCCCGGGCGGGAGCATGTCTCGTGGTGGCGCAGCGCATTGATTCTGGTGGTGGCTCGGTTGTGTCGTCCATCGAGCGAGCTGTACATCGCGGAGCAGTGGTATCCGAAGTCGGCGATGCCGCAACTGTTGGGTGTTCCGGCGGATCGAGTCGATGACAACCGGTTGTATCGAACTCTCGATCACCTGCTGCCACACAAAGTGAAGCTCGAGGCTCATCTAAAAAACCGAATGGGCGATTTGTTCGATCTGGAGTACGACCTGCTGATGTATGACATCACGAGTACGTACTTCGAGGGTCAGGCGAACTTCGAGATGGCTCAGCGTGGTTACTCACGCGATCAACGTGGTGATTGTAAGCAGGTCTGCATTGGGTTGGTTGTGTCGCGTTGCGGCATGCCGCTTGGCTATGAAGTGTTCTCTGGCAATACGGCAGATGTGACGACGGTGGAGCATATCGTCACCACGATGGAAAAACGCTACGGAAAGAGTGATCGTATTTGGGTCATGGATCGCGGCATGGTCAGCGAGGATAACATCGACTTCCTTCGGAAAGAAGGTCGCCGCTACATTGTGGGTACGCCGAAATCGATGCTGAAGGAGTTTGAAGCCGAACTGCTCAAGGATGATTGGAATTCGATTCGCGATGGACTCGAAGTGAAACTGTGTTCTCGGCCACGCAATGACGACGAGGTGGCAGTCGCGGACAAAGACTCTGTTGAGGAAGACAAAGAGACGTTCATCTTATGCCGCAGTCGCGATCGGTCGCACACAGAAGAAGCAATCGTGCAACGTTTCGAGCAGAAGATCGAAGAGCGTTTGGTATCCATGACAGATCGCTGCGAGAAACAGAAACGCGACCCGATGAAAGTGGAACGCGAGATCGGTCGACTGCTGGGCAAGAATACGCGGGCGGCCAAGTTGTTCGAAGTAACCGTCAAGAAAACCAAAGATGGCTCGGCTCGCATTCAGTGGAAGAAAATCGAGGCGGCTCGTGACTGGGCAACGTTGAGTGCGGGTTGCTACTTGCTTCGCAGCAATGTAACGGACTGGAGCGAAAAAGAGATGTGGAAGGCGTACATCCAACTGACGGAGGCGGAAGCCGCGTTTTGCATTCACAAAAGCGATCTCAAGATCCGTCCGATTTGGCATCAGAAGGAAGATCGCGTTTTGGCCCACATTTTCGTCTGTTTTCTGGCGTACGTGTTATGGAAGACGCTTGGCCAGATGTGCGACCGAGCAGGTCTTGGTAGCGAGCCACGCCGAGTTCTGGATGAGTTGGGGGAGCTAAGAATGATGGATGTCATCCTGCCAACTCGCACCGGAATCGAGATTCGCACACGTTGCCTCTCCAAACCAACCGACCACCAACAGATCCTCCTAGATCGCCTCAAGCTCCGCCTGCCCAAAATAAACCAAACTGAAATGTAGTGACGACTTCGTGCTTGCCACCCTTGAAAACGCGGTACTTCCGAGATTTGGTGGGGAAGTTGGGCTA
>JASLPZ010000572.1:0-2069 GCA_030744725.1 Pirellulaceae bacterium | reverse complement strand
CTGTCGGAATAGAAAAGCGTAAACAAAACCCGAACGATCGCCCAGCTCAAGCAATACTAACTTTGGCGCAGCCTAGGTACACTCTGACTTGCCTCGAAGTCCATTTTCTCGTGCAAAACCAATCAGTTGGCATCCCATGAACGAACACGAACGATCGCTGAAGCCTGACTCGTCGATCAACACTGAAGCAGTGGAGGCACTGTCGCGAGCGGGTTGCATCTTGGTCCTGGTAACAGCGTTCCTGGGATGGATGTTCGCTGGTGTTCATTTGTGTATCTCGTCGCTTGTGATGCGCGTCGCCGTCAAAGATCTGCTGGGATCGGCCAATGAGGGTCAGGTCGGCCAATGGTTCGGTTGGTTGATTTGTGCGTTCTTGTTGGGGGCAGCGTCTGGCGGATTTGTGTTTGGCAAGGTCGGCGATCGCTACGGCCGTGGCAAAGCGATGGCGTTGAGCATCCTCTGCTACTCGGTTTTCTCACTTCTCAGCGCCATGGCGCAAACACCAAACCAAATGTTGGTTCTGCGATTCTTAACTTGCCTTGGGATCGGCGGGATGTGGCCCAACGGAATCGCCTTGGTTTCCGAGGCCTGGCCGAATATCTCGCGACCATTCCTAGCGGGTGCCATTGGTACTGCGGCCAACGTGGGCATTCTGTTGTTCGCCATCCTGACATGCGTCTGGTTTATCACCGCCGACAGTTGGCGGTGGACACTCTTTCTTGGTGGATCACCGCTCGTGTTGGGCTTGTTTGTCCTGGTTGCTGTGCCTGAGTCGCCGCGTTGGTTGGCCATACAGGTTAAGTCGAATGGACCGGATCCCGACCGTGGGGGAGCTGATCAGGCAGTGGTCCGAAGCTGGTCTCTGCCAGAGATCTTCCGACCGCCCTTGTTGCGAACAACGGTGATCGGCATTGCACTCGGTACAGTGCCGCTCTTTGGCGGGTGGGGTAGTACTAATTGGGCCAATGCCTGGGCGAGCAAAGTCGGTGATCGCGCGACGACGGCCGAGGTCAATTCAGACCCAACACTCAAATCACGTATTATGGTTGCCCGCGCCCTGCCAGGATCGATCAGCAGTTTGCTGGGCGGCGCTTTGGCGATGCTGATCGGACGTCGTTTGTTCTACGGACTGGTCAGTTGCGCCGCGCTGTTCTCAGCCCAGTATCTTTTCTGGTTTCTCGAACCAACTGACCCTCAGTTTCTGTACTGGACCGCGGCGATCGGCTTGTTCAGCGGTTTCTATTTCGGCTGGCTGCCGCTTTGCTTACCCGAGATGTTTCCGACTCGCGTTCGATCGACGGGTGCTGGCGTCAGCTTCAATTTCGGACGCATCATAACGGCCTTTGGCGTCTTGGGTGGCGCGATGCTGGTGAACTCGTTCGGTGGTGACTACGCCAGGATCGGACAGATCACCAGCCTGATCTATGCGCTCGGTGTGGTCGTGATTCTGTTCGCCCCTGATACGTCGAAGACAGGTCTTGCCGAGTGAACTCGCGATGAATGATCGCGTCAACCGATCCATCGGAAACACTGGCACACAAGAACCGAACGTGGCTGATTGGAACGCCCCGCGTTTCGGTGGATATGATCTGACGACGAAACTCATACGGCAGTTTGCGATTCTCGTTCGATCCAATTGAAAACTGGCCGCGAACGTGCCAAGATGTGGGATTGACTTATCAAGGAATTGTCCTTTTCTTTTGCGACGACGACCGTTAACAGTTTTTTGTCGACATCGATCTGTTGAATTTGGGATTCCACACGGCCCTTCGCGAGAGTTAATCATGACAAAGAATTCCATTTTTGATTTTGAACATTCCGGGGATACGTTGATTCTGATTCCCAACACGGACCTTCGAGAACTCGAATTCGACACGCTCGAAGCCGGCTCCGACGAGGTTTTCCAAGCGCTGGACTCGGAAACGATCAACAACGTGATCATTGATTTCCACAAGACCGACTACTACGGATCGACTGCCCTGGCTTTTTTTGTGCCTCCTCAGAAGAATCTGTGGGTGAAGTCAGGTTGAGGAAGTGCTCCGAGGTTGTGATAGAGAGCGATTTCATAG
>JASLPZ010000571.1:0-2089 GCA_030744725.1 Pirellulaceae bacterium | reverse complement strand
AGAATTGAAGAAAAAATCAGTAATATTTCAAATATTGAAATTGAAGCATATCAAGTTGGTGGACTGGTTATGGATGAATTAAAAGAAATTGACAAAGTAGCATTTATTCGCTTTGCTTCAGTCTATCGCGAATTCAAAGATGTTCGCGACTTCGTCGATGAACTTCAGCCTATGCTCAAAAATGGCTCGAATCGTCCCACACCCTAACTGCGTAACTTCGTTTGGTGGATGCCTCATTCGCCTTGGAGGCCCGGGGCTTTGCAGCTATTATGACCGCCTTGCGAGCGAGCGTGACAGCGGTGCCAGCAATCCAGCTGATTGGCCAACCGTCGCGCGCCAGTGAACGGCATCCTGGTCGAGACACGTCGCCCGATACCTATTTCCGTCGAAAGAAGAGGCCATGACCAAATTCCGCACCGAGCACGACTCGATGGGGGAAGTGCAAGTTCCAGCAGACGCCTACTACGGTGCCCAGACTCAACGTGCCGTCGAGAATTTTCCTGTTTCCGGTTGGTGCCTGCCGCGCCCGTTAATTCACGCCTTGGGCCGAGTCAAGTTGGCTTGCGCGATTGCCAATCGCGACATAGGCAAACTTTCTGGATCCGGTAAGCGGCCGTTGGACGACGCGCAGATTGAGGCCTTGCTGGAAGCCTGCCGCGAAGTGTCTAGTGGCAAACATGACACGCAGTTTCCGATCGATGTGTTTCAGACGGGTTCGGGTACGTCGAGCAACATGAACACAAACGAAGTGATCGCGAACCGCGCCATTGAGATTGTGGGCGGCGATCGGATGGCGGCCGAAAAGCCGATCCATCCCAACGATCACGTCAACATGGGACAGAGCACGAATGATATTTTTCCAACCGCTATTCACGTCGCGGTGGCCCAACGGATTAAGAACGACCTGATACCCGCGCTCGAGCGATGTGGCTTGGCGTTGGCACAAAAGGCCAAAGACTGGGATCAGGTCATGAAGATTGGCCGCACCCATCTCATGGACGCAACCCCGTTACGCCTGGGGCAGGAATTTGGCGGATTTGCTCGCCAGCTGGAATTGTCCGTCACGCGCGCGCGCCAGGCCCTCGAGACGGTCTTGGAACTGCCTGCGGGAGGAACTGCCGTCGGCACGGGCATCAACACGCATCCCGAATTTGGATCTCGCGTGGCAGCCGCACTTGCCGACCAAACGGGGATCCCGTTCATCGAAGCGGTGAACCATTTTGAAGCTAATGCGCAACGCGACGCCGTCGTTTCCTGTCACGGCCATCTGCGGACGATTGCCACGACGTTGTTCAACGTGGCTAACAACATACGCTGGCTTTCTTCCGGACCTCGTTGTGGCTTTTACGAAGTCATCTTGCCGGATCGTCAACCCGGTAGTTCGATCATGCCGGGGAAAGTGAATCCGGTCATGTGTGAGAGCATGATGCAAGTCAACGCACGTGTGATGGGCAACGACCAGACAATTACGGTTAGCGGTGCCGCAGGGGGCCAATTTCAACTGAATATCATGATGCCGGTCATGGGACATGCTGTGCTGGAAAGCATCCAGTTACTAGCCGCCGCAACACAGGCCTTTGTGGAATTCTGTGCCGAAGGCATGCAGGCCAATGTGACGGGCTGTGAAGCTGCCGTCGAGCAGAGCCTCTCGATGGTGACTAGCCTGAACCCACTGATCGGCTACGAGAGAGCATCGCAAGTGGCTAAAGACGCGTTCAAATCTGGTAAGACAATCCGAGAGCTTTGCCGGGCTGAAGGTATTTTGCCAGAAGGCACACTCCAGGATGCCTTGGATCCCATGAAGATGACGGATCCTCAACCTTAGCGGTTTGTCGTAAGGACACAACAACGCGCAACAACGCGCGACAACGCGCCATGTTTCACGGAGGAAACGCAGATGACACCAATGATCCCACGTTCCATCGTTGTCGGGCTCACCTTGACGTGCTTGCTGGTCCCAATCGGATCTGCGGTAGCCCAATCCGATGCCAAGACGCTGATTGCCGAGGCCTACCGGCAGACCAAGGAGGCCAAGACGGTCGGTCAATTGACGACCATTATCGACCTGTGCCAACAGGCGTTGAAGGCC
>JASLPZ010000570.1:0-2147 GCA_030744725.1 Pirellulaceae bacterium | reverse complement strand
TGCCTGCAATTCGTGTCACTTTCCTAAACTGAACGGCCAGTTGTGAGGAGCAATCCCTGTTCCGGGAGGGGCTGAGTTCAGTGGGAATTGAGCGGCTGATTTGCCGCAGTTTGACTGGCTCCTCGAAAGCGATCCGCCTGAGTAGCTCCTGACGATCCGTTGATCCAAAAGCGGGCCGCAGCGTAAGCAACTCGTACAATGTCATTCCGAGCGAATAAATGTCACTTCTGTGGTCGATGACGACCCGTTTGGCCAAGGCTTGTTCGGGGCTCATGTAACGAAGCGTGCCGACCAGGTCACCGGTCATCGTCATCCCGGCATCCGTTTCGATGCGGGCCAGGCCAAAATCCGTGATATAGAGCTGTGACTCGGCATCCAACATGAGGTTGCCTGGTTTGATGTCACGGTGAAGCACGCCCTGGTCATGGGCATGCTGAAGGGCCTCAGCGGCTTGGACTCCCAATTGAGCAGCGGAGCGGAAGAATTCCCGTGCCTGATCATTCCACGATCGTGTATTGATTTCAGCCTGCACATCGCGCTGTGTCGGTGACGTGTCCGAAGCGCCGGTGCCTTTCGATGTAAACTCTTCTGTTGGCTCCCCATCATTTGACGGCTCTGCACGTGGATCAGCAGCTGAAGGCACGTCGGCGATCGAATTCCCGGTCAACGGCTCGCCGCCGGATTGCAGCCGTGTCAATGCACCAATCAACTGCGCGAGCGTTTGGCCATGGATCAGCTGCATGGCGTAGTAGTGCACGCCGCGATCTTCACCAACCGAGTAAACGGAGACGATGTTCGGATGATCCAGCGCGGCTGCTGCCCGCACTTCGTTTTGGAACCGCAGCAGGGCCTTATCCTGAACTAACGCCGCAAAGGGAAGGACCTTGAGCGCAACCTTTCGTCGCAACGAGATCTGGTTCGCTTCGTAAACGACTCCCATTCCCCCGCGCCCCAATTCGCGAAGAATGCAGAAATCACCGAGCAGTTTCTCACCGAACTCCCGCGCTGCTTCGGGCCCTAGAGTCGAGCTACCGGTTGACGACAGCGACTCGCCGACCAACTCCAGCGCGGGAAACGCGAGTCGAATCTGTTCGGCTATTTCGGGATGTCGTCTGGCATACTCTTCCGCGTCTGGGCTCTCACCTTTCGCCAGACGTTGAAAGAACTCATTGGCAACTTCGCCAAGGAGGTGCTCGACCGACTCGTTCTGTTCTGTGTCTACCTTCATCTTCTTGAGCGAGTTATCTCAACATCATGGCCTCGAATACCCCAATTTGGCAAGTTGCACGGCGAGACGTTGCAGCGCTCGACCGTATCGTTTGCTGGCCGTCTTGGGAGCCAGTTCCAGCAGCTCCGCAACTTCAGCGTTCGATAGCCCTTCCGCGTGTCGCATCACCAAGATATCTCGATCGGCTTCCGTCAACTCGGAAAGCGCCTCACGCACTTGGCCCATGACCTCGCGACGCAGCATCCGTTCACTCGGCCCTTTCGCCACAAAGGCCTTTGCGATGGCCAGCGATGATACGTCCGAGATACGGACATCTCGCTCGAACGATCGTTTCTGCGCTCGGTGGCGACGTCGCGCGTTGATCAGCTGCTCAATCGCTGTGCTTCGCAGCCACAGGCGAAATGAAGCCGGTTGACGGGCAACATAGTCGTCAATGCGTTGGCTTACCACGGTAAGCGTCTCCTGTACGACGTCGGACGGGTCCAGCTTCTGACGGAGACGGGGCTCCATGCGGGCGTCGATCACCTGCCGTAGGTATTCCCGGTGCCGCGTCATCAGCAGTTCCATTGCACCGCGATCACCCGCTGCCACCCGGTGCAATAATCGGTCGGTATCGGATGAATCTGTGCTGAGAGACATTACGTGCATCCATCTCCATAGAGAGACCCGTAAACGAGGCGCCGCGTCGACTGGCTTTTTTGCATTTTTTGGGTGGCGATCCAGTGTTCTTCCGCCGTCGCCATGTGGACCGGAGTTTACGGCCCCGCTCCGAAGAAGTCATTGGTTTTCCGGAAAAGAACTGTCGAATCTGCAATCGGTTTGCGGGTTTCCTTTATGCCAAGGCAATTACTGCTGACTTTCAAGCCTAAGGCGACTTCGTAATCGACCACGGCCATTGGCCGTGGCTTGCCCCGCTTAG
>JASLPZ010000056.1:0-25537 GCA_030744725.1 Pirellulaceae bacterium | reverse complement strand
GCGTCGCGGCTGCGCCGCGTTGCTTACCCTGGGCTACGATGTACAACGCCGAAGGCGTTGTTCGTGTCTAACCCGGCCGTTACCGCGTCCGACCTCTCCCGGAGAGGGAGAGGGGACCAACCTAGGGCAGTCGAATTACATTCACACAATGATGCGGACAGCTCCCGTAACACGATCGAGGACATAAATCTTGTCACGAGAGTCGACGGCCAGGTCGATTCCACCAAGACTACAAGTGTCGTCGTCTAATGAAGCGATTGCGTTGCTTTCGAAATCATCCGAGCCCGCCACCAGCGACTCAAATCGGCCCGCCGAATCGTAGACTTTCACACGCGGCTGGCCTCGTTCGGCCGTGACGAACTGCCCCTTCGACAAGACCGCCAGGCTGACCGGATTGCAACAGCCGCTGAAGCCGGCAAGGTCGCGCGAACGCTGGCCCCAGCTTGAAACGAATTCGCCGTCGATCGTGTAGGTTTCGACACGATGCCGTAGCGGGTTGGCCACGTGGAGCTTGCCTTCCCCGCCGGCAGCGAGCGTGAAATACTCCAGCGGCGACGAGAACCCAGCTGCGGTGCGGCGGATTCGGGCCACGACAGTGCCGTCGGTGCCACAATGCCAGACAAGCCTCCCGGTCGAATCGGCAATGAAGGTCGCCTCGCCCGCCGTGGCCAAGCCGGTGATGAGCGATTCGTTGCCGAGCGATGCCCACTGCTGCTTGCGGTGCAGATTCGCGTTGAGCACCTCGACATGATGGGCCAACCCGACGAGCACGTCGCCCGTGCTGCGCGTAGCAATGCAGCGGACTGGGCGGTCGAACTTCATGGCACCTTCGGGTTCGCCGGCCGCATTGAACGCCAACACCTGCCGATCTGAGGCGATGTAGACGCGGCCATTGGATCCGACCGCAATCCCTCGCGGGCGCACCGCTTTTGTCTCGAACTGGGCAGTGATCTTGTATTTGGGGATCTTATTTTTGGGAATCTTGTGTTTGGGCTTGACGGTTTCCTCGCCGCGGACGTTCTGAGTCGTCAGAGAGCCGACCGCTCCGACGATTCCCAGCGAGCAGGCGCCCTGTGCGCTATCGGTCAGAAATCGGCGGCGTGAGGAACGGTTCAGAGATGACATAGTGAATCTCCTTGTTAGGGAAGAATTAGTTCTGGTCGTTCGTCTCCAATGACAGACATGACAGCTTCTTCTCAACACGGACGTAAAGTCGATTTCCGACAATCGCCGGGTGAGACACTGATTCCACCTCTCCCTCAAACGGTCGAAGATGCGAGACGACTTCGTACCGATCCACGTCGGCGCGAATCAGGATCAAATCGCCGGACGTGTTCCAGATCAACACGCGGTCGTTGCCGGCGATCAGATTTGTGTGGTCGTAGTACAGGTCGTTCGGGACGCTCCACACCGTCTTCAGATTGTTCTTCAAGTCGAGACAAAACAGCTCGCCGTAGGCGGAGCAGTAGACTCGGTCGTTCACGACGACGGGCGTGCAGGTATCGGGAGCGAGATCGTCATTGAGGGCGATCGGTGCCCGGCGGATACGGCCGTCGGCGAAGTCGTACAGCCGCGTGGCATTGTTCTCGGTCGCCACGAGAATTCGGCCGTCGACTTCCACCGGGGTCCCCACATGAAAATCCGACCGGCCTGGCGGGACCATCTCCCACAGCCGCCGACCGGTCCTGGGCTCCCAACCGCCCAGACCCGCGACGTCATAACCTACGATCTGGCGTACTCCCCCGATCGTCGTCGCGATGAACGCCGAATAAGCAACCGCATGTCCGGGCGTCTTCCAGATGACCTCACCGGTCTTCAGATCGAGCGCCGCGATCGAGGCGTCTTTCGCGCCGGGAGCGACGATCAGCTTCTCGTCCATGACCAGCGGCGGGACACTATAGCCCCATGTCAACGGTTCTGCGTCAAACGCTTCGAGCAAGTTGGTCTTCCAAACGACCCGGCCGTCTTTCAAGTTGACGCAGTGGAGTTCTCCCCACACGCCCTGCAGATAGACCAAGCCATTGTGAAGGACCGGGGCGGCCCGCGGTGCATTCGTGTAGTCCACCTTTTCAGCGGAGCGGTACCTAAGCGTCCAGAGGTCGCGGCCGGTGCGCGCGTCGAAACAGCGAAAGAGATCGTGTTCCAGCTCGGCGTCCTTGTCGGAAACGACGACGTAGTCGCTGGTGGCACTGATCCCGGCGAGCGCGGGGCCCGTCACCTCGACAGACCAAAGGACGCGCGGCTTGTCAGGCAGTTGCTTCGGCACGTGAGCGCTGAGACCGCGACGGTACGGTCCGCGCCAATCGGTCCAGCCAGCAACCGAAGTAGCGGGTACATTCCGTGGGCCGTCTGCTAAAGGAGCCACAGCACGCGGAGCGTGGCTGCCACGATTCTTGGCCACTTCCTGCGGTCCTAGAAAACCAAGCTTCGATTCTAGCGCGGCTAGCAGCTTCGCGTCATCCCCGACGCATCGCAGCGATCCGAGCAACGACTGCTCGAGTTTGCCATCCATCGAGTCGGACGCGAAAACGCCGATGAACGGTACAGGCCGAGTGCGGCCGACCACGCGTAGCGCACCCGGTTCGATCTTGCCGCAGGCTTCGAGGAACAGCGGCATGAACTCCGGCAGGACAGCCGCATCGGCCTCTGCATCGATGACCGCATACGCGGCGGCTTCCAGACTGTCAGCGGTCTCCAACGTGGTCGCGCGATCGGGCCGGTGCTGCGCAAACAATCGCTTGGCGGCGGCGTGAGTTTCTTCGTCTTCGGCCGGGCCGAGCACAACATTATGGCCCGTCAGGTCCGCCAGCCGCTGAGCGGAATCGCTCTTTCGCACGACGACCACACCGGTCAGTTGTGTTTTCCCTTGCAAATCGCTGAGCTGGGCGACAAGCCGCACGGGCGTCTTCGTCTGCCGAGCGTCGAAGCGAACCACTGACTGCTTGCCAATGATCAGATCAACGTTGCGGCCAACGCGGCCGTAGGCCAGATCGAGACTTTCCTCGAAAATCAACTTGACCGGGCGCCCCACATGGTCGGCCAAATGGCGCGCCAACGAATGGTAGTCGCGCTGGCCCATCCCTTTCACGCAGGCACAGGACAACGGCGCGGCCATAGGATCCATGACGACGATGCGCAGTTCCCTGTCCGTCGCTCGAGCGTCGCTGGCCAACACCATCGAGGCGGTCAACAAACCAGCCGTGACGATCAGTTTTATCGCTGCATTGTCCATTCGAATCTGAAACTACTCCTTTTTCTCCTCCAACACCCGAATCACGTTCGCCTTTATGTCCATCACGAAGACCCGCCTACCGTCGGCAGCTACCTCAACCGGGATGTAACACGATGCCGCGGCAAGAGCGCTCCCCTTTTCGTACTCTGTCGTATCGACGAATCCCACCACGCCGAGGAACTCGCCTTCCGGCGAATATCGTTTGACGCGTCCCAGGCCGGACTCGGCCGTGTACAAGACACCGTCTGGACCGAAGTCGAAATTCACCGGATTGCAGCAAGCCCCAAAGCCTTCGATCCCGCGGCGGTCGCGCTTGCCCCAACGTTCCAGCAGTTCGCCATCGAGCGAAAAGCGGTTCATGCGGTGGCGCGAGTTTTCAGCGATCAGCAGCACGTCGTCTTTGAGATCCAAATCGATGTTCGAGCAGCAACCGAACTGTTTCTCGATGATGATCTCCGCCGCGCCGAACTCGCGATCAAAGCGGACGATGTCCTCCGTCGCCCGCAGGCTGCGTCCGATGCCAAAAGCGATGTAGATATGGTGGTCGTTCGCCGCCAGCCCGCTGGGGCGGGCCTCGACATAAGCTCCGTCAAGAACCTCGCTGAGATCGAGTGTCTTCAACACCTTCGCCGATGCGTCGAGCTTGGCGAGCTTGCCTTCCCCGGCCACATAGATCGTGCCGTCGTCACAGGCAAGAATCGATTTCGGCGCCAAGTCGCTCATCGGCCACGTTTCGACGATCTTGCCGTCGGCATCGAGCAACTTGATCGCATAGTTTCGCGGTCCGGCCTTAGGCTTCGGCTGATCGCGACGACGGCGTTTCGCGGGGCGATTCTCTTTTGGGTCTTCTGCCGGACGGCTATTTCTGTCTTGCTCCTTATCCGCCCTCTTATCCGCCTTCTTGTCCGCCTTCTTATCCGCTTCAGCGTCCTTCTGTTGGTGATCTTCTTGCTGACGATCTGGTTCGTCTGACTTGTGAGGTTCCTGTCGTGATTCGCGTTGCTGTTTCTGAGGATTATCGGAGCTGTTACCCGGTTCTTTGGTGTCGCTTTTCGAAGGCGGTTGCGGGCGGTCGGCCGCCCAAGAAAGTGCTACGAGTAAATGGCCATGGCGGTCCATGGCGATTGTCTCGATCTTGCCTTGACGGCCCAGATCGAGGCGGATCGGATCAACTTCGATATGCGTGGTTTCGATCACTTCCGTTTCCTGTGGGCTATCGCTGTCGGAAGGATCGTCTGTTGCCTTCGGCTTCTTGTCGGGTGACGCCGGTTTGCTCGCGGGCTGCTGCGCCGAGTTGTCGTCTTGACCGTTCACGGACTGGCCAACGAGAATCAACAACGCAGACGCGATTGGCAGAACTTTGGAGACGACATATCGGGTGGACATGGTTTTTCTCCTGGCCCGGATGGTTGGAAGGCCGAATGAAACATTCACGAAATCGTAACATTTTGCACAGCCCCGTGGTCAATTCGACAGATCAAAACCATAGATTTGCGCATTTTGGAGTCGGAACTCAATCCGGACCGGCAGGTTGATCGGTAGCGTGGCTTTTCCTTTCCAATGAACTTGGTGTTCCAGGGAATCGCCCGTTACTGGATCCGAATCATGGTAATCGAAGCCAGGCATTGGTGTTCCATCTTTGTTCAGAATCCGAACCCGCAACTCGCCGTTGACATTGGCATTGAGGCTCATCTGTGACGCGTTGAGCACCAACGGCGGCGTTCTCAGCCAGCCTTCTTTTTCACCAGCGACCCGTGCGACGTATCGATCTCGCAACATGCGAACTAATCCGATCTGGCGACCTTCCCACCGATCCATCTTGTGCCCGTGTTTGTAACCACCGTAATAAATAAAGATTTCATCGCCGACGGGTAGTTGATAATCCATCCATGCGTGAGCGTGGTCCCACGCTTCGACGTCGGGATCGGGCTCGAAGAACGGTTCCAGATCGCGGACCCAGTTGATTCCATCTCGGGTCCAGGCCAACGTCGTGTACCCAACGCCAAACGCTCCCTCGGGAGTCCCGGAAGCCCGCAGGTCGTCTCGCAGCACCTTGACCAAACCAATCCACAGGCCGCCGCGAGTGAGGTGCCCCTGCATGCAGTAGAACTGAGTCTCACCTTCGTCGACGTGGTCATCTGGGGTCAGCACGTATCGCGGCTCGGACCAATTCTGCAAATCGGTGCTGGCGCTTTGCATGGTGACGCGCCGCGTCCCTTTCCACGTGGGACCGGTTGTATAGACGGAAATCGTGGCGACGAAGTTTTTGCGATTCCGGTCGAAGAAGATGTTGTTGATGTCATGGTTGTGGTAGAGCAGGGGATGGGATCTCCACAGATTCCAATCGAAACCATCGGGGGAGACGGCTAGCTTCAGACCCCCGTCGTTCCACCACGCAAGCTTGTATCTTTCCGAGATTGGGCTGGCGGCGGGACCTTCGTCGATCACACTCACGCCAAAGTTGATGTGATCCGGATCCTCGATCACTCGATGTGGCCGGATCCAATGGACTCCGTCCTTGGACTCCATCGTGGCAAATCGAGCTGATCCATCCCTGTACTTCTCTTTGTAGATGTTGTACCAGATGCGAAATCGACTTGTCTGTTCATCTCGTAGGATCGTCATGTAAGGCGCGACGCAGTGGTCTTCCTTGCCGGTGATGATCGGGTTCCCGATGCCGTCGTCTCGCTGAGGACGATTGACTCGCCGCTTGAGGTTTGCGGAAGACTCGATTAGAAAATCGTCAATAAACAGGTTAGGGCCGATCCCTAACCGGATCAATTCATTCGTCCGGCTTCTCGTCGCATCGTCGGGCTTGTAGATGCTCGACCTGAATTCTTCATCGCCGCGCGGAACGGAGTACGTCCAGGCGGCCGTTCCAGGAAGAACACGGGCCTTTCCCTCCGCGACATGACGAACCAACTTCCGATCGTCCCGACCCTGCGAAAACAGGTGAGATGGAACGGGCATTGGCGGCTCTTCGTGCCACTGCCAGTTCAGGCGAAAGAACGCTCGCCTTCCGGTGTGGAAATACTCCGCACGTATTGGAAGGGGCTGGCCCTTGCTGACGATTATGCTTCCTTCACGATTCCCCGTCGGCGACCAGCCGTCAACGATCACACGTCCATCGATGATCAGACGCAGCCCGTCATCTGCTTCGGCGATGAAAGTGACCTTGCCATCGTTGGGGAAGTGAATCTGACCGACCCACAGTTTAGAGAAACCATCAACCCCAGAGATGTCTAGATCAATCGCCGGTTCTACACCGTGGCTTTTGATCGCGGTGGGGATGTTGTGACTCTTGATCCCTTTGTCAAGGTCGTGACTGCCCGGCCGGGTTAGGCCCGGATCATCGAAGAACACGTATGCAAGTCCCGGCCTGCGATCGGGCCGGTCATCCTGGTCCGCAAGCAGTTCGGGCACGATGGATGCCGCCGAAGAGCATACCAAGGTCAACGCTGTGAACACTCGTTTGTCGAAGTTCATCCCGTCATCCTCATTCAATATATATGATTATGCGACGCACCTCGGGTCTTACGGTTTCTTCCGCGAAACGGTTGTAGGACGGCCAGGAGTGCCCGTCCTACAAATGCGACAATCATTCATTGGCTGGTTCCTAGTGCTCTGTCAAGATTAAGAATTAGGGTTGTCGAGCCTGATTGTCGTGGTTCGCTCCGCGAACCAAACGTTTTGATCGCGGAGCAACGACGATCTCGCCGGGCGACCATTCTTCTTCAACCCCAAAATCAAAACTGGACGTAGCACTAGTCTCCGGCCGACAAAGAGGCAGGTCAAGCGGCCCGCGTAGATTGATTGACCTGCGGACACGTCCGCCGATGTGACCAACGCGTTTTGTTGTCACGTTGCACCGGCGCAGGCAGTTAGGTTATTGTTGGAAAGAACGCAGAGGATTTGACTCCCAGAACCGACGAGGAAACATGAATCAACATCTCATCATACGACGTCTGCTATGGATGATGCTTGTTTGTGGAGCTGCCAGTCTGGGCATCGTGTTCGGTGCCCTTGCCGACGAGGACGAGGACGAAGACGAATTCTGGTCGCCGTATCAGCCGGGAGTGATCGCCAAGTATGTCGGTGACGGTCATGAAGCGATTACTCGGGTTGACGAGCAGATCTCGATGATTTGGCAGGGCCGTGCGCCCGACTCGCGAATTCCTCGCGGCAGTTTCCGAGCGAATTGGAGCGGGCGATTGAAGATCTGGGTTCCGGGCGAGTACAGACTTCGGTTCTTCGCCGCCGGGCGCGTGCGACTCAAAGTGGCAGACAAGATTCTGTTGACGGCCGACTCGGACCACGTCGCTTGGATGGATTCAGAACCGATCACGCTGGATTTTGGGTACCAGCCATTGGAAATCGAGTTTGAGAAAACCTCTTCCGAAGCTCGGATTGCGTTCTTCTGGTCGGGACCGAAGTTCCGTTTGGAGCCAGTTGCCTCGCATTGGCTCTACCATGACCGAGAGAAGTCGTTTCAGGATCATTTCCAAAATGGCCAACAGCTGGTTCGCGCGTTGCGGTGCGCTGCCTGCCACGAGTTTCCCAGCGCCCGGGATCGCACTCCCGGTCCCGCGTTGGATCAGCTCTCCAAGAATATCTCGGCAGAGTGGATTCGAAAGTGGTTGATGCAGAAATCCCGTTCCGCTTCTGCTGAATCAGAGACGATTCGTCGCATGCCGCAGTTCGGAATGTCCGCGCGGGATGCGCACGCAATCGCCGCCTATTTGACCGATGGTCGCGTCTGGGAAGACACTCCGGCTAACTTCAACAAAAAAGAGACTGATTCAGGACGGACCCTCTTCCACTCACTGGGGTGCCTGGCATGTCATCGCGCCGGTGAGTTGGGAGCCAGCGGCTTGTTTGGCGGAGGTGATCTGACGCACATTGCCGATAAACGACCTACGGCCTTCTTCGCCGAGTGGCTTTCGGATCCGGCAAGACTGAATCGCGATCACCAGATGCCAGTGTTTGACCTTGAGGCGCGCCAGCGTCGAGATCTCGCGGCATTTCTAAGTTCACTCGGCGCTCGGAATGCAGGTACAGACGCACCAGCGGATGCGGCGAAGACGGATGCCGAGTTGATCTCACTCGGCAAACGCCTCGTTGCCGACCAGCATTGCGGGGCGTGCCACCGGTTGCCAGATGCGTCGTCCGAGGCGGGCACTAGAGAGAAAACGAAACTGTCGGACAGCTCGAACTGGCAGGCGAGCTGCGCTGGCACAGCTGATCGTTCCAAGCGACGCCCCGGATACAGCCTTTCCGCCGAGCGACAGGCGGCTATCCGAGCATTCGTGTCCGCCCCGGCCAATCCTGACCTCCATCAACATAGTGCCGGGTCAATCAGCGCGACGAGCATACTACAGGAACGGAACTGTCTGGCCTGCCATGCGCGAGGCGCGGTTCCAGGGATCGCCGACCTCTTGCCGGAAGTGGGGCGGGTCAACTTCTCTCTGGAACGACGCTTGGGCGACATGAAGCCACCTTCGTTGGACAGTGTGGGCGACAAACTTGTTGATGAGTCGCTCCGTCGCGCAATCACCACAGAACGCAACCGCCGCCGTCCGTGGCTTCACATTCAAATGCCGAAGTTCCGGCTGTCCCAAGAGGAGGGTCGTGCGCTCGCCCAGTTCTTTATCGATGTCGACCGCATTCCCGAAGAGGCTCACGCCCAGCCCGAATTCGAGGAGACGAAACTGGCGATTGCCGGGAGCCGCTTGGTCACAACTGACGGATTCGGCTGCACCAGTTGCCACCAGATTGGTGATCTCAAGCCAACGCATGTTGCTCACGGAGTCCATGGTCCCCAACTGTCGATGTTGAGTCGGGATATCCGCAAGAGTTGGTTCGCACGCTGGATGTTCAACCCCATCCGGATCTCGCCGCGGATGGAAATGCCTGCAGTTCAAACGCCCATTGAAGGAGTGTTGAACACCGACCTGCAGGCACAGTACGCCGCTTTGTGGCAGGTTCTGAATCAGCCTGGGTTTCAACCGCCCGAACCGAATCCGATTCGTGTCTTGCGGCGGCGTAATGATCCGAACATTCCCGAAATGACGGCAATCGCGATTGACAACGTGGAAGTCGGACAACTCTCATTCGTAAAGCCCATTCTGATCGGCCTGACGAACCGCCATAATGTCCTATTTGATCTGACGACGCATCGGCTGGCAGCGTGGTGGCCCGGTGATACCGCTCGGCAGCGAAACCGACGGAAGTACTGGTACTGGGAAGCGGGCGGCGACCCGTTCTTCAATGCGGAAAGTGGGCAAGCGGAGACTTCGTTGCTGATCGCCGATCGAGAAGTCACACCATCGATCGATCCTGAATTCCCACCCGAGTTTGAATACCTGCAACAAATCGACAATGGACTCGAATTCCAAGTTCGCTTGTCGTTCGACGCGGATGCTCTCGATCCCGCGCAGAAGCAGATTCGCGTCATGCAGTCCTTCACTGCGATTTCATCTCGTGAGACGGATGGCACACTGAGCGGTTTCCAGCGGCGCATTCGTTTCTCGCATCTGCCCCAACAGGTACAGGTGCGTTTTCGGGCAGCCAGTGGTGAGATGCTCGAGCTGTCAGCAGACCGTCACACCGCGGTTCAGCCGGAGAATCGATGTCGCATGACGATCCGTTCAGATGGCGTCGAGTTTGCCGATCCGAACGGTGGCCTGATTCAAGTGACGGCCGACGCACAAGGCAAGGCAGAATTGCTGCTCGACTATCTCACCGATGCGCCGATAGATCAGTTCCTCAGACCGACACCGTTGTCACCACCGGTTAAGAATGAACGATTTCATACGGTACCGGGATTCGTGATGGAACGACTCGCGCTGACCGAAGAAATGACGCCCACCGCATTGGCTTGGGATCAGAACGATCAGTTGCTGGTTGCCACGTTGAAGGGCCGGCTGTTTCGCGCCACTGATACAGACGGCGACGACCGCGAAGACAAACTGACTTTGATTGCGGATGGGTTTTCGGCTCCCTTTGGTTTGGCGCGGCATACTGATGAGCATGGACAATCTTCAATCGATATCGCCGATAAGACGGCGCTCTGTCGGTTGTTCGACACGACCGGCGACGGGATCGTCGACCGGATCGAAACGGCAGCTTCAGGCTGGGGAAACAACACGGATTATCATGGTTGGATTGTTGGTCTGCCGGAGGACCGGGACGGGAACTACTACGCGGTGGTGTCGAATCGCAATGGTCCCCTCACGCACTTCCGCGGACAAGTCATGAAGCTCAACAAGCGGACACCCACTGCGGATGATCCTCGGCATTATTCCGTCGAGCAGCTTGCCCTCGGCTTGCGATTTCCGGTTGGTATCGCCCGCAATCGCGCCGGTGATCTATTCGTGACCGACAATCAGGGCCAGTACAACCCGTACAACGAACTGAATCATGTGGTCAAGGGAGCGCATTATGGCTTCTTCAATCTTGCTGGCCTCGAAGATTCACCCGAGTTGAAAGGTATGCCCAAACTAGGCCCGGCGGTGGGAATCCCTCATCCCTGGGTGCGTAGCGTCAACGGAATCTGTTTCTTGGAAACGCCTGAATCAGTTCGCCAGCGTCTCGGACACAGCTTGTATGGGCCGTTTGAAGGACATCTGCTGGGTTGCGAGGCGACAACGCGCGGACTAGTTCGTATCAGCCTGCAGGAAGTTGGTGGCCGGATGCAAGGCGCCGACTACCCGATGACTGTTGTCCCTGAACGAGACTCGGGGACCTTGCTGCGTCCGTTAGTCTGTCAGATCGCTCCCAACGGCGACATCTACGTTGGCAGCGTGCATGACAGCGCGTGGGGCGCTGGCCGCAACGTGGGCGAATTGGCGCGGCTTCGATTCACTGGCGAACTTCCTGCTGGGATCGCAGAGATGCGAGTGATTGAAGATGGGTTCACGCTTGACTTCACACAACCGATCGATCGGAAACGTGCCTTGGATGCCAGTAATTACGACTTGGTATCTTATCGCCGGATCCCCAGCTCCGCCTACGGTGCCGCCAACTCGGACTACCGTCGTGAAAAATTGATCGGTGTCGATGTATCGTCAAACAGGAAACGCGCTACCTTACGGCTGGGGAGCTTGCGATCTGGGTTTGTGTATGAACTGAGGCTCAAGAACTTGACGAGCGATGGTTCGCTCTTCCATCCAGCCGAAGCTCATTACACGAATGGGCCGCTGCAGCAATGATGCACCACTTGGCTCATTCCAGAGACGGTGCGAAGTTCGCCCAGCGACTATTAGTGTGACATCTCGAGCATACAACGACCTGCATCGCCACTGCGCAGGGTGTCCAGCCCATCGTTCACTTTTTCAAGCGGGAAGCGATGGGTAACCAGATCGTCCAACTCCAACTTGCCCGCCTCATATAAACGCAGGTAGCGGGGAATGTCTTCAGTTGGGTCCGTTTGTCCTCCCTCACACCCGGTTATGATTTTACCGAAATGCAACTTGAGCGAATGGATCGTAATGTCCTGGTCGCTTCTGGGTACCCCAATGCAAACAATGCGCCCCTTTTTAGCGGACATATTATAACTTGTCTCGATGAGCTTGGTGATACCCGTTGTCTCAAACATAACATCCGGACCATCGGGAAGTATGTCTTTAATGGTGGCTACCGGATCTTGACTGGAAGAGTTGATCATATGCGTGGCGCCGAAGTTTTTCGCCATATCAAGCTTTCCATCCTTAATGTCCACGGCAATCACCGGATGAGCCGAAGACAGCACGGCTGCCTTCACCAGACACAAACCGACGCCACCAACACCAAATATTACGACACTTTCGCCGATGGACAGCTTCGCATCATTCTTAGCGGTGCCTAGAGCAGTCGTTACAGCGCATCCCATAAGCGCTGCAATTTCAAAAGGCGTGCCTTCCGGAATAGGCGTAATGCGGTTTTCCGAAACAACAGAATACTCTGTGAATGTAGTCACCCATCCGGAATTAACGGTCTTCCCATTCCAATCATATTTGGCGCCTTGCGCTTGAATGCCAAGACCTGTGCGCCAGTGCATACATACATGGTCACCCGGCTTTACATGTGTAACGCCGGGACCCACTTCCATCACAATGCCGCCACCTTCGTGGCCGAGCAGATGAGGAAGGAAGCGGTCGAGTCCTTTTACAGCATCAATCTCGTTTATCTGCGCACCACAAATGCCGCTACGGTGTATTTGAACGAGAACCTGGCCGGTTTCCAAAGGCTGATTCTCGATCTCGTCGACAATGAGCGGTTTGCGCGATTCGTGCAGTATTGCTGCCTTAAATCTCATGCCTGGCGTGCCCGCCTAAATAGATCACTCGAAATAGATGAACTCGTAATCGCCCGTGTAGCCGAAATGTCGAAAAAGCCATATCCATTCAGCCGTGTCGAAGAAAGATTCGCAAGTCAGTGCCCAACACTGGAGATTAAATTGCTCCAGTTCATTGCGATAACTTTCCAGCATGATGTAGCCGTTTTTTCCCACGCGCTCAACTTCAGCCAGTGCGGTCTTCATTTCGAAAATACGAAGGTTGTGGAAACAGCCTAGCGATATGACCAAGTCAAAGTATTTGTCACCGAACGGGTATGCATCCTGCCCCCTGTAATTGAACAAATCAGCGTTCAACTCTGGATGGACAGAAGCCAGGCCATGATGTGAAATGTCGAAACCAACAAGTTCCAAACCAGGCTCGATAAGCTGCATTTCATAGAGGAGAAATCCTTTACCGCAGCCTACATCAAGCACACGCGAACCGGCTTTGAGACCGTAAGTGTCAATTAATGCCTGCGCTACTGGCTTCCAGCGCCCGGGAAGATACCTATAGCCGCCATAACCATATCTTCTATCGCCATCCCAGTAATCCTGCTCGTACTCCTTGGCTCTTTCCATGCAGTGGACTTTCTCGTCCACCATACGGTCAATGTATTTACGTGCTGTCGCTCTATGCAGCGGCGTTACGAAGTTTTTTAGCTGTCCCATAATCGTCTTGTTTTAGTTAGTGTTGAATTAGCAATTCCGCACGCTCAAACATCACTGATGCTTTAGCTAGTTGTCTCGTCTTGATTTCCAGCAGAGATTGATCAGTCCCTGTAAACTGCTTGCGATGTTCACCCCAGTCAAGGAAGTCATTTAAACAGATGCAGGCCCATTTGAGTTGATAAACAGGTTCCAACAATGAGACACGTTGCTCAAGGGCATCCTTTTCAGGATTGGACTCAATAACCGTTCTAGTGAAGGAATCCGTAAGCGAGCGATCGAGGAGCATATCAGGCTGATTTCTAAAATCGCATATTAGCTTTGCGGGGTCATCCCAGCCGGCGAACTCAAAGTCGACAAACCGCAAACGCCCTGAAGATTCCCGCAAGGAATTGTGGAAACCAAAATCCGATGGCGAGAGCACTCTTGCCACTTGAGGCAGGATCAGCCCCAAATCCATTCTAGCTGATTCAACACGTAATTGAATCTTCTTCCAGAGCGGGAGTAGCTTATCTGCGACAAGCGCTCGTGCCGAGGCATCCACTTCGTCATGATCGCCTATCTGATCAAGGAGGCTTACGCGTCGCTGTGTAGTGGCAAGGTGTTCTGCTATTGAAAAGCACGCCTCTGATGCGTGCGGCAGGTTTTGTGCAAGTGGTGAAGTACGTTGCTCATTTGCTTCCAGAAAAAATGTAGATACCTGTTCGATTTCAGCAACAGTGATCTGCTCGATACTTAATCGCTCGCCGTCGATGAATTCCATCAGGCCCGCGTAACTTGCAGGTTCCTTTGCGAGAGGCTGTGCTGCAAGAGTAGAGCCGCTGGACTGCAGGTGCTCAAGGAATCCAAATTCGTTCCCCAGTCGATCGCGCGGATCATCCGGATGATGAAAGTAGAGTTTCAAGAGAGAGGTGCCTTCATCTGTCTTTAAACGAAACACACGATTGTTTCTGCCGCCTACAAAGGCTTCAGGCGGAAGCGGGTTTGTGTACCCGACACGGTTCGCAAGAACCGTAGCTATTTCTATAATCTCAGAATCTGAACTCACTACTTCGCGGACTCCTTTGAAATTGCAATATGCATTCAAACTACTTGTCGCACAGATCAAGTAATGATGCCGCAATCTGTTTACCCGTAAGTCCTAAGAGCTTACGGGCATGTTCTTGTTCACCTGATTCATGCAAAAACTCATCGGGGGTGGCAAAGCGAATAAGTCGTCCAGAGAAAGAATCCCGCTGATCGACAAGCCACTCGGCAACAGCAGCACCAAAGCCACCCACGCGTCCATGTTCCTCAACCGTAGCCACGATAGCAAAGGCCTTAAAAAGCCTCGCGAGCTGCGCCTCGTCCAGTGGTTTGATACTGGCACACGCCCATACCGCAGGTTTCCTAAACGCTTTCGCAATTGCGTCGGCAGCCGCCGTCACCTCGGGAAGCATAGTCCCCGTGGACAAAAGGCATATCTTCTCGCCGTCCTGTATTTGTTGCCATTTTCCATACTCAAATCCCGGTGGTTCCTCAAAGATAATGGGCTCGTTCTTCTTACCGATGCGAATGTAGTTTGGGCAATCGCTTGAAAGTGCAACGCGCAGACATGAACGCAGCTCACTTGCATCCGCAGGGGCCAACACACGAATTCCGGGCAATGCCCGCATGATGGCAATATCCTCTAACGAGTGATGCGTTGCGCCAAGTGATGCATAAGAGAGCCCGGATCCTGTTCCGACAATTACAACGGGCTTATCGTGATAGCAGACGTCCACCTTAATCTGTTCGTAGCAACGTGATGTAATAAATGGCGTAATCGTGTAACAAATTGGGCGCATGCCGGCAGCGGCCAGACCGGCGGCCATGCTTATGGTATTCGCCTCTGCTACTCCGGTGTTATAAAACCTACCTGGGTGTTTCTCCTTGTACTTATCAAACAGCCTGTTGCCGATATCTGAACTCAGCATTACGATTCTTGGATCAGACTCCGCAAGCTTGCTGATTTCATCTGCAAATGCGTTTCTCATAGAACCTTATTCGCCCAACAATTCTATCCTGGCTTGCTCGACTTCTTGAGGGGTAGGAGAGCGGTAGTGCCAGTTGTTGTCGTCCTCCATAAAGGAAGCGCCTTTACCCTTCACCGTATGCGCTACGATAATACGAGGCTTTCCTTCTACCACTGGAGCCTTCAAGGCTGAAACGATTTCATTCAAGTTGTGGCCATCCACCTCACGGCATTCCCATCCAAAGGCTTCCCATTTCTCCTTAAGCGGTTCCATCTGCATGATTTCACAGCTTCTACCTGTAGCCTGCCACTTATTAAAATCGACTAAGGCTATCAAGTTGTCTAACTGCAGACGCGGCGCAAGCATGGCGCCTTCCCACACAGATCCCTCCTGGCATTCACCGTCACTCATCACAACAAACGAACGACTGGGACCGTTCTGGATCTTAGCATTGAGCGCCATGCCTAATCCCACACCCAAACCGTGGCCGAGCGATCCCGTGGCCCATTCTACCCCGGGAGCGCAACCCGGATACGGCTGCTCAGGCAGATGACTCCCCGGCTGATTGTAGGTCTCCAAGTCTTCTTCCGGGAAGAATCCGCGGCGGGCGAGAACGACATAGAGTGCACAAATTGCGTGCCCTTTGCTAAATATAAGTCGATCACGATCGGGATCCGTCGAATTGGCTCCGTCCACACGCAGCGCCGTCCAATACAGAGCGACCAGCAAATCCACACACGAAAGTGATCCCGCCAGATGCGCACTTTGAGCCCGCTCAGAGATTTCAATCAGCTTGTGACGGACTTCCCGAGAGATCCTATCCAGAGTCGCAATATCATTCGTACTGGACAGATTTTCCATCACGCCAAATTAATCTCCTGGATACGTCTGATATTGTAACACAAACGCTGGCAGCCCCACTTTCCACGGCAGTTCCTGCACCCGGCCCGACGCCGAAAGCATTGGACCCGCGATGGAAATCGCCCAGAGAAGCAAACGCGAGGTTGTTCGCCTCAGCAAGCGAGGCGGGCATCTTTCCGGTCTCATTTCAGTCGGTCTGGAGCCAGTTGGTCTGGAGACTGCGTCTGGTGCGTCGAGCATGATCGGCATCGCCACTGGTGCTCTCACCATCACGATAACTCGAGAATGTGAACGGTGTTGCAACGGGATTGCCGGTACGGAAAAATCGCTGGAGCAGGCACAGCAGCACGGCATCCCGTATAAAGGCAATTACGTCGCCGACAGTTGCATGACACAATTGTTCTTCCACGACCCCGACGGCGACAACATCGAGATCGGAACCTATCCGCCAGTTCGTCAATAGATGAGTCGGAGAGAAAAGACGATGACAAATAGAGATCACAAGCTGCTGCCGGTTGTCACTCTGGCTGGGTTGTGTTGGATGACTTGCAGCATGACGATCGACGCGGATGAAATCAGACGTCGGGCCGACGCGCCGAGACCTCTTTCGCCTGAACAGAGCATCAAGCATTTTCGCTTGCCGAAGGATTTGCGTATCGAGTTAGTCGCTAGCGAGCCGCTGGTTGCAGATCCGTCTGCAGTCGCGTTCGACCAGCGGGGACGATTGTTCGTATGCGAAATGCACGGCTACAACCTCGAAGGGCATCTGGACGTCCAGCAGCTCAACAAGACAGGCGTGCTGGACAAGGTCGTTCGCCGCATTCCGGCAGGTCCGGAAGCGAAGAAAGCTGCCGAAGAGGAAACCTACGGCACCGTAAAGTTGTTGACGGACACCGACGGCGACGGTCGCATGGACCAGGCGGATGTTTGGGCTGATCGTCTTCCGCCGTGTCATGGGCTGGTGGTGTCTCGCGGCGGTGTGATTGTCGTGTGCCGGCCGGACATCATCTTTCTGGCCGATCGCGATGGCGATGGCAGGGCGGAAGTGCGAGAGACGTTGTTCACCGGTTTCGGACTCACGACGATGGAACGTTCGATTAACAACCCGCGCTGGAGTCTGGACAACTGGATCTACGTCTCTGGCGGAAACGCGGGCGGCCGGATCACCGGACCGTACTTAAAGACGCCCGTCCAGATTGGCACGACGGACTTTCGTTTCAAGCCAGACGGCACGGCGATCGAGCCGGTCACGGGCCGCACGTCCACGTTCGGCCAAACGATGAACGACTGGGGTGACCGATTCTTGATCACGACGCGGTCGCCGGCCTTATACGCCGCGCCGTTACCGTATCGCTATTTGGCGCGGAACCCTTACGTGGCATCGCCCAGTGCGGTTGCCAATGCAGCCGACTACATCCGCGTCTATCCGGCCAGCCGGCCTCACCCGTGGCGTTTGGAACGGAGCCAGAAGGGAGAGTGGGCCAAGTATTACAGCGATCGGTATGGCGAGGCCGAATCAGCGCCCAACGGATACTTCACCTCCGCCTGTGGGCAGTTGATCTATCGTGCCGATGCACTGCCTGAAGCGTATCACGGCAATCTCTTCTGTTGCGAACCGTCACAGAACTTGATCCATCGCTGTCTGATCGAGCACGACGGGCTGCGGTTCAACGCTCGCCGCGCGCCGAGTGAAGAGCGGTCAGAATTCCTCACTTCGACCGACCAATGGTTCCGGCCCACCAATCTCGCCTTGGGGCCGGACGGCGGAATCTATGTTGTCGACATGTATCGGGAGATCATCGAAGACTACTCGGCAATCCCCCGCTACTTGCAGCAACAATATGGCCTGATCGAAGGCCAAGATCGGGGCCGCATCTGGCGCATTGTCCGGGAAGGCAAGGCTTCTGCTGAGCGTAAACCGAATCTTGCTGACACCACCATTTCCCAGCTGGTTGCCTACCTGTCGCATTCAAACGGCTGGTGGCGGCAGACCGCGCAGCGACTGCTGATAGAACGCACTGAAAAGGCGGCCGCCGGTTCATTGACCGAGACGGTCCGAACTGGAGCGACACCCCAAGCCCGGCTGCACGCTCTTTATGCGCTGAATGGTCTGAAGGCACTTGAAGCAGGTGTCGTCAAGCAGGCACTCGCCGACGATCATTTTGCCGTCCGTGTGCACGCTCTCCGGTTGTCAGAGCGATGGTTGGACAAGGAAGCGGCCTTGTTGGACGACGCGCTATCGATGGCGGGCGATCCGAATGTGAGAGTACGGCTGCAACTGGCACTAACTCTGGGCGAGAGTCACAGCCGACGCATAAGTCAAACACTACGACAATTGAACGCCAACGATCGGACCGACCCGTGGATGCGGGCCGCCATCTTGAGTTCCGTGGTGCAGTCGTCGCACGAGTTGTTGGCCGCGATTTTCCGTGATCCGGACAACGCTGGCGACAGTAGATCACTTCTCAGCGGGCTCGCTTCGATCACCGGCGCCCGGCATCAGGACAACGAGATCGGCAACCTGCTTGTCACCATTGCTGCCAGTGAGAACAAGGACCGTTCCGAGGCACAGATTGCCTGTTTGACCGGACTGTTCGAGGGGCTCCAGCGCGGACAATCGCTGGCCCTTGCGTCAGCGGATGGACGACAGGCACTGTTGCGACTTCTCGGTGCCCCTTCGGGCGAAGTTCGCCTGCTGGCGCTGCGAGTGGCCGGCCTGGTGAAGCTGTCCGAATCGCCGTTGATGAAAGCAGCTTTTGTCGACGCCGCGAAGGAGGCGCTGAACGAGAACCAACCGCTCAAGACGCGTCAGGCCGCCATCGGTATGTTGGCCAGCGCGCCCTATGAGATTCTCGCCCAGACTGTCGCTGCGCTGCTCGATCCTCGCCAGCCACTGGAAGTTCAAGTGGCGGCTATCAAATCGCTTTCCTCGGCAGATGACCCTGCCGTTGCCACGGTCTTGTTGTCCAACTGGTCCGCTTTCACACCGAGTGTTCAAACGGCCGTGATTGACGCGATCTTCAGCCGCACCAACCGCCTGACGAGACTGCTCGACGCGATCGAGCGAGGCGACGTCTCGCCGCAAAGCCTTGGCACACTCCGCCGTGTCCAATTACTCGAACACTCCGATCCCGAACTTCGCAAACGCGCTGTGACGCTACTCGCCAAACAAGTTCCGCAGAAAAGCCGTGAGTTGGTCGAGCGTTACCGCGTGGCGCTGGCAGGCGCGCGCGATGCTACGCGAGGTGAAGCCGTATTTCAGAAGGTCTGCGCGAAGTGTCATCGACTGAAAAGTCAGGGCAGCCAAGTGGGCCCTGACTTGTCTGCCTCCCAGAACCGGGCCGATGATTCCTTCCTGCTCGACATGCTTCAACCAAGCGCCAAGATCACCGCCGGCTATCGCACCTACGTTGTGGCGGATGTCAGGGGGCGAGTCTTTACCGGCATCTTGGCATCCGAAACCGCGACTAGCGTCACGCTGCGCAGCGCGGCCGATCAGGCCATTGCGAAAGATGCTCGCCAGGTTGTCGAGCAGACGATCCTGCGTAAGGACATCGAAGCGATGAACGCCTCGGATCAGTCGCTGATGCCGGATAATTTGGAGAAGGAAGTTTCACCGCAAGATGTGGCAGACCTGATCGCGTATCTCCGGAAGACGCTAGGACCGGTTCCACCATCGGTACTCACACTGTTCGATGACGACCGCGCGTTCATCGCCGCGCTCAGCCAAGGTTCCGGTACTGCCACGCTCGATACGGGAGACAAGTTCACGGGAACGGCGGCCCTGCGTGTGACGCCGCTGCAACGCCATTCGCCACGGATTCCCGGCTGGAACTATCGCATTCGTGAGAGGCCTGCTCCTGGCGAGTTCCGCTACATCCGATTGGCCTGGAAAACTCGCGGCGGCTCCGGCGTCTTGATCGAACTGGCCGCCGATGGTAACTGGCCACCCGCCGACAAGGCACTCCGCCGCTATTACAGCGGCAAGAACACCACCGACTGGGAGGCGACGGAAGTCTCCGACCAAGCTCCGACGCAGTGGAGCGTCGTGACGCGCGACCTCTGGAAAGATTTCGGCAACTTCACGCTGACCGGCATCGCGCCCACGGCGATGAGTGGCGAGGCGTTGTTCGACCGCATTGAACTGCTGCGTTCGTTGGACCAAGTTGAATTGGGGAAGTAACTGGAGTCACTGACTGAGTACATCCATCCATCAGAGAGATCACCATGACATTTAACAGGGCTTCGATTAACACAGCTTCAGAAAGCCGTCCGCCGATGTTCTGGCTCAACTGCCTGCTCGCTATCTGCCTGTTTTCGCCATCCTCCGCTGTTGCAGATGACAGCCATAGAAAGGAGCAGGCCGATCCACAAAAGGTCTTGGCGCTTCCGCCTTCTACCAAAAATCCGCGAAACAGCGAAGGCGATTTTGTTCGGCTCAAGGATGGTCGTCTGATGTTCGCATACACACGATTTTCCGGCGGCGGAGGAGACCATGATCGGGCGTCGATCGTGGCTCGCTTCTCGACGGATGCTGGCCGCACATGGACTGACGAAGATATTGAAATCGTCGCCAACGAAGGTGATTGGAACGTGATGTCGGTGTCGATGCTGCGTTTGCAGAACAGCGAGATCGCCCTGTTCTATGCCCGCAAGAACTCACTGACCGACTGCCGGCCCATCATGCGAACTTCCACCGACGAAGGGAGGACGTGGAGTGAACCGTCCGTGTGCATCACGGACGAAGTCGGATACTACGTCCTGAACAACGACCGGGCCGTGCAGCTCGAGAGCGGTCGTCTCGTGCTTCCCGTTGCTTTACACAACAAATCGGATTATCCAAAACCGGATTGGAACGGCCACATCATGTGCTACCTGTCCGACGACAACGGAAAGTCATGGCAGCGCAGCAAGAGCATCATGACCGCCACAGACAAGGCAGGCAAGCGACTGATTGCGCAGGAACCGGGCATCGTCGAGTTGAAGGACAGGCGGCTGATGATGTTCGTGCGCTCGAACGCGGGAAGTCAGTTGATTTCCTTCTCGAACGACCAAGGAGAAACATGGTCGCCACTGGTTGCCTCGAACATCGTCTCACCAGTATCGCCAGCTTCGATCGAAAGGATTCCCAACACAGCAGACCTGTTTTTGGTTTGGAACAACCATCAAGACGTCGCTCCCGAATACGTCAACAAGCGAACGCCGCTGAATGTGGCGATCTCGAAAGATGAAGGAAAGACGTGGCGTCACATTAAGACACTCGCGGACAACCCGAGCGGTTGGTACTGCTACACGGCGGTTCAGTTCGTCGATGACCATGTTCTGCTCGGCCATTGCGCCGGCGACCGGCGCAAGAACAACGGGCTGGCCGAAACACAGATCACCCGGTTCAGCCTCGAATGGCTCTACCGCTAGCGAGGACTACTTCGGCATGGGAAGGATGATGAGGGCATTCTCCGCGAATGATGCCTCGCCGGTCTTGCCGTTGATGCGGTACTGAATTCTCAACCGCTTCACAACTCCCGGGGCAGGATCGCCGCCGAAGCTGGTGTTGTAACTTTTTGACGCCAAGGCGATCAGCGGCAGGCTACCGGCTTGCTTCCGGACCACAGCCGTCACATCCTTCTGAGTCGACCCATTTCCGTATTCCGCTTTGATGATTTCCAGCTTCACCTTGGCGAGACCTGCGCCAGAGAGCAGTTGACTTACGTCGACTCCCTTACCGCCAATCTTCTGGGCGATAACTAACGTGGCTTGAGTCGCCTCGTCCTTCAGCTTAGGGACCTGCATGGTATTGATGGCCAGTTTGAGCGCCGCGGTGCTCGGATGGAGTTTAAGCACTTCCAGCACCAGCTTCTGCTCGGCGGGCTGACGGGCAGCGTCCAACGCTTTCTGGCACATCTCCGCGCGTCGTGGTTCTGGCATAGCGAACTTTCGCGCCAGACCGATGTAGCCGCGCAGCGCTCGGACCTGATACTTGTTCGCCGGCCCAGTCTTCGCCAGATCCAGCAGAACTGGCGCTGCATCCACGCTGTTCCACTTGCCCAGCAGACGGCTGGCCGTATCCTGAAGTTCAGGATCGTCACTCTTGGCCGCCGCGCCCAGTGTGTTCAAGGCCTTGGTTCCCCCGACGTCACTCAGAATTTCCAACAGAGTGCTTTTCGTCGCCGACGGCGAGCGTGCAAGGGCGATCGCGAGTTCAGACGCGCACGCTTCACGGTCCGGCATACGAATGCTCGCCGCCTTCAGTGCCTGTCGAGCCACTAGTGCATCGTCGGGAAATTTGGGGGTCACGACCTGCGAGACCAGCACGGAGAGCCCCTTGAGGTTGACCGTTTCTCCCAAGGCGGTCAAAGCGGCGTTGCGCACCACTTTATCGGAGTCGTCCAACGCCTTCAGCAGAACGGGCACGGCGTCAATGCGTCTCTGCCCAACCAGCTCAATCAGCAGCGGATAGCTTGCTCCTTTGGCTGTGGGGAGGAGTGCGACGATCTGCGCGTCTACTTTCTCGTCTTGAAGATCAGCCAATGTCGCCTTCGCTGTTCGTGCCAAGTCTGCGTCGGCTTCGATCGCAATCTGCATCAGAACGGACAGACACGAAGCGTCTCCCACGCGCTGAAGTGCGTCGATGGCGGCCAGTCGAACTGGCTTGGGGCCTTGCTCGGCAGCCATCAACACGGCCGTCAAAACAACGGTCTCCTGGCGGTCAGCCATGGCCTGGATGATCAAGGCTGCCCGCTGCGGTGCCGCGCGTCCTATTTCGGCTGCGAGAGCCTTGTCGAATTCACCGCCCGGAAACTCACGAGCCGTGGTCAGGGCGAGCTGGAAGAATCGCTTGTCCGGTGACCGAAACTGCTCAAGCAAGAGCGGGATCCCTTTTTGGTTCCGAGCGAGAATCGCTCCCCGCGTCGCTTCGATAATTCTCTGCTTGGGAACATCGGATCTTCGGACTGCGTCATAGAAATCCACTGCTTCGACCGCCTTGCCTTCGGAGACAAGCCGCTCGGCGCATAGCACACACCCTTCGGCAACGGCCGAACGGACTTTGGCCGAAGTGATGGCTAGCGATTGTCGGAGTGACTTGGCGGCGGCGGCATTTCCGATGCGTCCCAGAGCAACGGCGGCGGCCGACGCGACGTCAGCGTCCTTGTCCTGTAAACGCGCAGTCAACGGATCGACGGCATTGGCATCCCGCCGGACGCCGATCGAATTGATCGTGCCAACCAGTAGTCTTCCCTGAAGCGAATCGATCGCCTTCCGCAACGCTTCGTCCGCTGCCGCCCCGGGAATCGCCTCCAGCGCAATCCGCGCCCACGACGCCAACTGCACGTCATGCAAGAGAAGCTCCAGATCAGGAACGGCAGCACTCGATCCGTGGATGGCCAGGCGTTTGCATGTGAGCGCTTTCTCGCTTGCCGGTGCGTCCGATCGAAGGACTGCCAGCAATTCCTTTTCCTTTTCAGGGGACGTGTTGGGACCGTCGGCAGCCCGCACCGGCGCAATGCCCATCACAATCAATCCAGCGAGAAGAACGACGGCGTTTGAAGATCTTCGAGTTGTATGCATGGTATCGGTCCAGAGCGTTGAGGACGGTGTGGTTTCAGTTTTTAACCGCAAGTGGCGTTGGCAGCCTTACAGTCTCCACGGTTCACGCAATGCCTCGGATCGCAGACGATTGGCCTGTTCGTCGTCGATGAATACGTGTTCTTTGTTGTCGTATTTAACCTGACGTCCCAAGTGGAGTGCGATATTTGCAGCGTGGCAGGCAATGTGTGCATTGCAGGCCGCGTCGGCATTGCCCTTGGTCAGACTTCTCGACTTCACACAGTCGAGGAAATCGCGAACGTGGTAGGTTGCCGGATAGCCGCCGATTTCAGCGACCGTTCTGCCGGCGAGCAATTTCGGCGAGCTCAACACGAGTTTGCCGCTGTCCCCTGCTTCAACCCACCCCGTCTCGCCTTCGAAACGTACTGGGCACGAGCCGAGTGGAATCCAGCCTGTCTCCCGGAAAATCAGCTCCACGCCATTCTCGTAACGCGCGACCAGGTGGCCGTCTTTTGGCGCGTTGTATTCGACCGGAGGCAGGCAATCGTCGACGGCCCATTGGCAAAGGTCCACGCAATGCGAGCCCCATTCGAGGACGCCACCGCCAACCAGCCCGCCACCCTTTTCGAAATTGAATCCATCAAGCAGCTTCGCATTGAACGGCCTCCATGCAGCTGGCCCGAGATACATGTCCCAGTCGACGACTTCTTTATTCGGCTCAGGCTGTGGGGGCAACCAGCCACTCATCATGGCTTGCATCCCCGCCGGGTGGGCAAAGACCTTCTTGAGTTTGCCGAGTTTTCCGATTCGAGCCAGCTCGCAGGCAAACGCGAAGTGCGGTAGGTTTCGTCGCTGGGTGCCGGCCTGGAACACGCGTGCGGTGCGGCGCATCGTTTCGGCCAGGATCAAGCTCTGGCTGATGTTCTTCGTGACCGGTTTCTCACAATACATATCCTTGCCGGCCTTCGCGGCAGTCATCGCGGCCGTGGCATGCCAGTTCGGCCCCGTGGCGATCAGCACGGCATCGATATCTTTGCGATCCAACAGTTCGCGAAAGTCGCGATGCATATCGCAGTTGTCCGTGCCGTATTTGCCATCGACAGTCTTCTTGACGGCAACACGACGCTTCTCCTTCACATCGCAAACGGCGATGAACTGAACGTCCTTCTGTTCGAGGAAGCAACCGAGGTCGTACGTTCCCCGGTTTCCAATGCCGATCCCACCGACCACGATCCGCTCGCTGGGGACGACGGCACCGTCGCGGCCCAAGGCCGAACTGGGGATAATCGTCGGTGCCATCACTGCGGCACCACCAGCTGAAAGTGCGGTCTTCAAAAACCGACGCCGATGAAGTTGCGTTCGCTTCTTCGACATGACTGATCTCCTGATCGTGTTGGTAGCGTGCTGGGGGCACATCCACTGCGCCCCTTCGCGCAGTCCCGGTACGCTGACAGCATACTCTCGCTGCACGTCCCTATCTACACACCTCCGGCTGGTTTTTGGTGGCGAACGTGAAAACCAAGGGGCTAGGCACATTTTTCGGCCAACGCATACTTCCAAAGGCCAAAATTTGCCACCGAAAAACGAGCCAGATCCCGACCTGTGAACGGTTGCCATTTGGGTCTCCGGACTGTTCGCCGTGTCGTTGGATGTGTTGCCATCGTTCTTTAAGACTTCTTCGCTTTGGCGGTTTAGGAGAGCCTTGAACATGTCCTTCTCCCTTCGGGAGAAGATGGCCGAAGGCCGGATGAGGGGTGGCTGACTTCATGTGGCAGTTCGCCCCCTCATCCTATCCTTCTCCCCGAGGGGAGAAGGGACTCGCTGCCGGCTTTTTCTCGTAGTCAAAAGCAAAGAAGTCTGTCTGGGAGATCGTGCAGCTTTTAAGTTACTTCGTCGCTGGCAACCACTGGACCGCGTCGGCAT
>JASLPZ010000569.1:0-2151 GCA_030744725.1 Pirellulaceae bacterium | reverse complement strand
CACATCGGGCGCTAGCCTTTTCAACCGCCCAAGCGCTAGCGTTTTCAAACGCCGTTCACAAGGCGAAACTAACATTCCTTCGTGGTGTTGAATATCTACGTTCCAGAAGACACCAAAGAATAGGAGACGTCACGTGTTGCGCATCGAACTAGCACTTTTGGTGGGAATTTCGACTGTTCTTGCAGGCAACGCCTATGCGCAACCGGGAGGAATCCCAGGTGGCGGTCCTGGTGCTAGCCGCGGTCCTGGTGCCAGCCGCGGCCCCGGGGGGAACCTGCCAGAGGTCGGCGCGACGCTGCCCGACATCACGTTGTATGACGATGGCGGCAAGACTTTCTCGACGTCCAGTCTCCGTGGACAATACTCGGTGCTGGTGTTCGGCTGCTTAACGTGACCGCCCTTCCTGCGAAATGTCCCCAGTTTGGAGACAGTCCAGCGAGATTTCTCGGAAAAGGGTGTCAAGTTCTATTACATCTACAAAGCGCTCGCTCACCCGGAAACGAACGGATACATCACGCCGTTCACGCTTCAAGAGCGTTTGATGCACGTCGCCGAGGCCAAGAAGAAGCTCGGTTCGCGAATCACTTGGCTTTGCGACACGATGGCCAACGATGCCAAACATGGTCTGGGTGATGCACCGAATTCCGAGTTCATCATCGGCCCCAACGGCAAGTTTGTTAAAGTCCGCCGTTGGAGTCGCCCCGATGAATTGAGGGCCGATCTCGAAGAGCTTGTCGGAGTGGTCGAGAATCCAACGTCGATCGCGGACATTGGGATGAAGCGGCTTGAACCAGCGAAGACGGCACCAAAGGGCATCGTCGCCCGGCTGCAACTGCCGGGCCGGATGACGTCGATCAAAGTGCAACCTTCGAAGGGCTTGTCGTTGTCCACGCCGCCACTGGCAGACGATCTGACCGGTGGAGAGCCACTGTATGTGAAGCTGCGTGCAGAAGTTGACTCGCAGTATTTTCAAGAGGGCAAAGGAAAACTCTACCTGGGCTTTTTCCTCGATCCGCTGTATGAGGTTCATTGGAACAACCAGGTCGCGCCGGTCGCTTATGAAATCGAAGCGCCTGAGGGTGTCGAAATCACGCCACTCGAGGGCAATGGCCCGAAGGTTGAAGAGAAAGCGGACGCCGATCCTCGCGAGTTCCTCCTAGAGCTTTCGGGAGAATCGCAAGATCCGATCAGATTGACCGTCAAGTACTTTGCCTGCGATGATGCGGACACATTCTGCAAGGCGGTCACCCAGCATTATCTGGTCACGGTCCAACGCGATCGCGATGGCGGTTCGCGGCGCGGCGGTGGCCGTCCTCCCGGCAGCTTTGCCGGGCGGCCGTTCGGAGGAGCGACAGCAAGTTCCACTTCCGCTGACGAAGAGGCGGCAAGGCGAAGCAAGAACCTGAAGGCTGCCGTCGCGATCTTCCGCGAACACGATGCAAACGAGGACGGCAAGATCGACAAGAGCGAGTTGGCTCGCGTCGAGAATGTGCCGGCCGATTCGGACGCCGATAAAGATGGCCTCGTTTCGCTCGGCGAACTGGTCGCTGCGATCAACGCCCAGTCGACTCCATCGAGAGACTTCAGGAGCCGCGCCGTCGCGCAACGTGATATCGGCGATGTGCTGCTCGCTGCACTCGACACTGACGGCGACGGTGCGCTCTCGACCGACGAGTTGGCCAGCGTGTCCCAATCGCTGCGCACTCTGGACAGGAACAGCGACGGTCAGCTAACGCCCAATGAAATCGCCCCCGCGCCTGCCGGTCAACGTGGCGGACGTTTCGGTGGACCTCCCGGCGGCTTCGGTGGTGGGCGGCCCAATCCAGCAGAGATGCTGACGCGGATGGATGCCAACGGCGATGGCAAGGTGTCCAAGTCGGAAGTCCCGCAGCAAATGCTGCAGCGTTGGGATCGCATGGACACCAACAGCGATGGCTTCATCGATAAGAAGGAGCTGGAACAACTTGCCGAACGTTTTCGTGGGTTTTCTCGCGGCGGCAGCTTCGGCAATCGCCCTGGCAACAATCAGCAGCGGGAAGGTCAGCGTCCAAGACGCCCACCCAACGAATAGCTGAGGATCGTTCGAGGAATTACTGTCCGATAGTCGCCTTTCGCTCCGCGAAAGGAACGTGCTTTCGCGGAGCGAAAGAC
>JASLPZ010000568.1:0-2160 GCA_030744725.1 Pirellulaceae bacterium | reverse complement strand
AGCCGTGCACCGGCAGCACCTTCATTAACCGCCCATCGGTCGCGTGTGCCGGAATCCACCTCGCTCCGTGAATCTTGCCACTGTACCGCAACTTGATCGGCAATCGCACCATCGTCCTGAGCATCGACAGGAATTTCGGCGCCTTCCAGTACCGCGGCCACTGGCGAAGCGCTCAGCATCACACGGTCTTCAAGCTGACACAAATCCAACACGCGCCGCTCGCCAGGTTGCGAGCGGAAGTGTCGGAGAATCGTCTTCAACCACATTCGTTAACTCCACGGTGCACATCAACAGATCAGGCATTCTTCCGTGACGGTAACAGGCTCAAGGCGTTCGCCGACAAGTGCTGATTCCGGTCTCGCAACCGGGTGTATATTGGGGAATCACGATCGGCCGAAGCCAAGCGGTTGGGTCGCGGTTGTCCGCATCCTCTCGCGGAGCGGCAGCCGCGACAATCCGCGCGCAAAGTGCCTGTTTTACCACTGAAAACCTACCTCACACTTGCCACAAAAAGGTCCGCAAACTGCCTCGCCTTGTGCGTTTTGGCAAAAGGTCCACCAAGTTGGGGCCCCACACAATCGAACAAGATGGCACCAGCGGCTTATCCGTCACCTCCTTTGGTATTGCCACACACCGCCGTCCGTGTGACGCGAGTCGACCACCACAACGATCAAAACTCGGGTAATCGGAATTTCGGGAGGACTAATCGTGCAGATCAGTCCTGTTCCAACCAAAGGTCGGTCATGCATTCCCACTTCCCTGGTCGAATGAGACGAATGGAAATGGCGTTTTCCAAGGAGCTGGCTGCACCTCCTCTAGATGAAACGGACCAGGATAGGTTCTGGATGATAGGGTCACGGAAGATAATCACGATTGCGGTGATTGCGCAGGTCATGCTGGGCTTTGTGAGTCGCGTTGGCGCTCAGGGTCCCCGCCCGTCGCACGTGCCACGTCCGCAAGCCGTTGCCACGGACGGACCGTCGCGAGCCAATCCGCGGCCGCAGATCCGGCACCTGCCACCGGTTGGGATTGCGGACTTACGTTTTAGGGCAATTCGAAGGCCTGTTCAAAACCCGGCCTCGCAGGGTGAAAATGCACGGAGCCCAGGTGACGTTGCCGGTGTGCGTCCACCACCAGTGGTTGTCGCGGATGAACGTTTGGGCTCGCCAGTCAAGATTCCAGCCGATTTCGAGCCCTGGTGGCAAGCGGCGGCACTGCGACCATTACGCGAATCGCCCCAGCGGATCACCATCGACGTTAATTCACTGATCGTCGATGCACTGCGATACTCGGCCCAAGTGCGGGCGATCAGCGACAACGCAATCATCGCGGAAACGGCGATCACTCGAGCCGCTGCCGAATTTGACGTCCACGGCTTCATGGAATCAAAAATGGTGAGCACCAGTGTCCCCACGGGCAGCGAACTGGAAGCTGGCCCCACCGCAGTGCGGCTGCGAGAAGAAGATTGGTTCTATCGCGCGGGACTACGCAAGAAGAACGGCTACGGTGGTCGCCTCGAGGCCGCTCAGCAGATCGGCTCGAAGGACAGCAGTTCAGAATTCTTTTCACCCCTTAACCAGGGTAACTCACGGTTAACTTTGAGCTACAACCAACCGCTTCTTAACGGTGCGGGCGAAGCCTACAATTCCAGCCTGATATTACTGGCCGACGTCGACACGCGGGTCGCGGAGGATCGCACTACGACGCAACTTCAAGACCAATTGCTCGAAGTCACCGAATCGATGTGGGAACTGTACGTTCAGCGGTCGCTGCTGTTGCAAAAGCACCGACATCTGGAGCGGGCAATCATGATCCATAAGCGGCTGGAGAAACGCCGCGACGTGGACTCTCTCGACAGCCAGATCGCCCGGGCCAATGCTGCCGTGGCGACGCGGCGGACGGAGTTAATTCGAGCCAGAACGGCGATTCGCAATGCCGAGTCGTTTCTGCGAGCGCTAGTCAATTCTCCTGCCATGCTGGCCGATCGCACGTCGGAACTAGTCCCGGCCCAGACACCGTTGAGCTATTTTGTACCTGTGAACCTGGAAGATGCGCTGGCGACGGCACTACACAATCGGCCCGACATCGACGCCGCCGCACAGGAGATCGAAGCTGCCCGAATCCGCTTGGACATGGCCAGGAACGAGCTCCTGCCAGTGC
>JASLPZ010000567.1:0-2275 GCA_030744725.1 Pirellulaceae bacterium | reverse complement strand
CCGCCAAATGAAATCAACCACCCCTCATCCGGCCTTCGGCCACCTTCTCCCGAAGGGAGAAGGACATGTTCAAGGCTTTCCTAATCCTCCAAAGCGAAAAAGTCTGTCCGGGAGAGGGCGACGTTGATCAGTGCGAACCGTTTCATTCTATGAAAGCCGATAAAGCCCCTCTCCCGCGGCTAAAGCCGCGACCTCTCCCAAGGGAGAGGTGACATGGTGTGAGAGACAACATTAAGAACCGCTCACCGCTCCCGCGGCGTAGCCGCTTCGTCCAACTGTTGCAAACCAACTACTGAAAAGCTGCACGACCTCTTTATCCGCAGGAAGCTGATTATAACCAGATCGCCACCGCCGATGTGCAAGGCGGCTGGGCAAACTGCCAATCACCATCGCGTTTCACTGAAAATGTGCCTGTGCGTGTCACACCAACGTGTGGCGTTCGCGGCGCTCTGTTTCATGAGCCCGAACGATGAAAAGCCGCTACCGTGAATTGGCACGTGCTTTAGTGGTACTGCCAAGGGTGTCTTGTCCCGGGTGTCTTGTGACAACTGTTTTGTCACGGCACGTGTCATTTGACGAGCCACGATCTTCGTGGGAGAATTCTCGACCGAGTTCCGCTGGCCGCAACCGACGTAGGATCCACCGGCGGCTGGCAGAAGTGACAACCCCAGACACCAAGAGAATCACCGTGAAATCAACTTCTTTTCGACCCAGCCCGTGTTGCCTTGCGATCGTCATTTGCTCAGCAGTTTCTGGTTTCGCGAGCGCTGCGCATGCCAAGGAACCTGCGTCGTCACAACGGGCCGCCAAACTGGATCGACCGTTTCGTGTGCAGATGAATTATCTGATCTATTTGCCCGAAGAGTACGAAGAGCGTGAATCGTGGCCGCTATTACTATTCTTGCACGGATCAGGTGAACGGGGTGACGACCTGGAACGGGTCAAGGTCCACGGCCCTCCCAAGCTGATTGGTCAGGGCAAGAACTTTCCGTTCATAGTCGTCTCGCCACAGTGTCCTAAGAACTACCGCTGGCAGGCAGCTGAACTAGCCACTTTGTTGGATCAGATTGAGGAAGACCATAACGTCGACTCGGATCGTGTCTATGTGACGGGGCTAAGCATGGGCGGATTCGGCACCTGGGCTCTGGCCTCATTCGCCCCGCATCGCTTCGCAGCCATCGCACCCGTTTGCGGCGGCGGCGAAACCTACTGGGTTCGTGACCTGACACATCTGCCGACCTGGGTCTTCCACGGCGGCAAAGACCAGACCGTGCCGGTGCGACGCTCGCAGGAGATGGTCGATGCGTTAGAGAAGAAGAAAGGCAACGTGAAGCTGACGGTGTATCCAGAGGCGGATCACGATTCCTGGACCGAGACGTATGACAATCCAGACTTTTACCGATGGCTGCTCGAACAGAAACGTCCAAGTTCACCGTAAGGGTCTATCAAGCAACGCACAGCACTACAGGCCGTCAGCAAAACGGCCTGACTGACCAGTAGACTACCGGCCCTTCGTGAGCGCACGACGCGCACTCAAGGCGCGACGCTCTGCACGCAGGCGAGCACGACGTTTGGTTTCACTCGGCTTCTCGTAGAACTGCCGACGCCGCATTTCCCTTTTTAAGCCGCTTCGCTCAACAAGCTTTCGGAACCGGCGGACCGCTTCCTGAATTGATTCGCGGTCGCGAACGCGCATGCTAACCATTAGTTCTCCTATTGTGACTACAGCCAAACACCAGACCACCAACGACAATCTTCGTTTGACGTCTGCTGAATGCCCTGCGAATTGACAGGGCCTTCGCACCGCAGGTACCAGACGTAGGACGGAGCCCAAATCAACCTGCGTTCATCGCCTGAACGATTAACGCTCAGACAACCTTAACGTTTTCGGCTCGTGGACCCTTCGGTCCCTGGCCTTCCGTGAACGAAACGCGCTGTCCCTCGCGAAGCTCGTCGTATCGCACGCCGTCGAGACTTGATTGGTGAAAAAACATGTCTTCACCAGTTCCCGAGTCGATAAATCCAAATCCCTTGTCCGTCAGCCGCTTGATCGTACCTTCAGCCATTTCGTCCGATTCCTCAAAATGCCACAACGGTGTCGTTGGGAGCTTACTCGCCCGCAATTCACCGTAAAAAGTCGATTATACAGGGCAGGATACAGATAGCAACGGGAAGGGACAAGCGAACTTGCGCTGCGGTACGGGGCATCGGACCCTTCTATCTTGCCCAAACCACCTCGAAAGAGGCTAGTGCAGTGTCAATTTTTGATTTTAGG
>JASLPZ010000566.1:0-2617 GCA_030744725.1 Pirellulaceae bacterium | reverse complement strand
CGAATGGCCGGATGGAGCGTCGACTTCTTGATCCAAATCCTTACTGGACAATACACTTAGTGTGCGCTGGCCCTGGATGACAGCCGTGTTCAATCCGGCTTTCCGTAACAGACGATTGCTGCGTCCTCGAACGTGCCGGAAACCCATGAGCTTTCCAAGTTGCCGTATTCTGAACCTTTGTACGTTACGTACAGGCGACCGCTGGCGGTACCTAACTGTTGAAATGTGCCGCCGCCATCAACCCAGGGTGCCTTCTCCCAAGATGTGAATCGAATGACCCAGGCGTTGTCGGTATTCCAGCTGGTCGTTTCCATGGATTCCGGGGATTTCTTGATTTGAAAATACCCGTCACCGGCGGACATTTTCTTCTGCAAGAAATCACCTTGTTTGGGTTCACTCGGCAGATCGATCGTTATGACCTGCAAGCCGGGATGTTCTTGTTTGGCAATTCCCAGACCCTTCAATGGGTCGATCTCTTTATCAATGATCTGAAGTTTCCATTTCGACTTGAACGGCGAGAACATGACTGTTCGTGCTACGAATGCTTCACCGTTGGCAACACCTTGCAGATTCCATCCAGGTATCTCCGCCAATGTCGGAGTCTCCGTAAACGAGACACCGTATCCTTCTGCTACGCGCTGTTGGCTGTTCTCAAGAGACGTGGCCAGCAACTCGGCTCCCGTCATCGCGGTGCGATTGACGACCAACCTGAAGGACGTTGCCCGTTGCGAGCCTGTTCCCGTCTTTATCTGCTGCGTTTGTTGTGGCGGTAAGACGACGACTGAACGTTGACTTCCACAAAAACTTCCGCCCCTGGCAAGCCATGTTCCTTCACACAGAACACGTGTTTCGGTGTGGCCGGCATTGCGTAGTTCTACCAATGTTTCGACCGGGTTCAGTTCTCCCGGCTTCTTGCTCGCCACAGAAACAACCTGGACCTCATCATGAAGTCCCTCTTCGATGTCGACCTCAACCTCAACATCGCCACGATAAACGTGCTGTTTTTGACTGCAGGACGTCAAGCACACTAGCAGCAACGGAAGTAGTACAATGATCGCATTCTTCATTTCTAAACCTCCATTTTGTGGCAGATGAGATTCCGGCTGTTCCTGTATGGGAAACATAGGTCATAAAGCGGAAAGTGTACGTATGCGATTAAGATGGGACGTGTTAGTTTTTCAGGAAATGAGGCGTTCAGCGTTCCCGTAGGCCAATACGATCCTTTTGTCGCGGCTACAGAAAGAAAGTTATTTTGAATCATGCACGCAAAGAATAGGCAGCTTTCACGAATGCCCCTGATTGGGATCGTCCTTCTGTTCACGGCACAGGTGGCTGCAGATCAGCCAGAGTGTTCGCTTTTTGACGGCAACACGTTGGACGGTTGGACGATGAGTGATGGCAAGCCGATCACCCGCGGTTGGGAGGTTGTCGATGGGATGATCCATCTGAAGAAAGAAGGGAAGCGAGCCGGTCACATTGTCACTGAACGATCGTTCGGTGATTTTTGCCTGTCCTTCGAGTGGGCGATCGCCGAGCGTGGAAACAGCGGCTTGAAGTATCGAGTGCGCAAGTTCAACAACCGAGCGCTCGGCTGCGAGTACCAGATCTACGACGATGGAGGGCGAACGCTATCGTCGAAACAAAGTGCCGCTTCACTCTATGCCTTGTACGAGCCAAACGAGGAGAAGCAGCTCAAGCCGGTTGGCGAATTCAACTCGGCACAAATCATTGTGCAGGGCAATACGATCGAACATTGGTTGAATAGTCACAAGATTGTGACTGCGACTGTCGGTGATGACGATTGGGATCAGCGAATCGCACAGAGCAAGTTTTCAGATGTCGAAGGCTTTGGCAGGAATCGCTTCGGTAAGATCATGTTGACCGATCATGGCAGTGAAGTCTGGTATCGCAATATCGAATTTGAACTGTTGCCAATCGGTGATTTGCAGGGTGACACGGAACTCACAATCGGCGAACGCGAATTCATCGAGGCTGCAGGCCGCGATTGCCCTGTGGTGAGGCTTTGGCCGGAAGGCAAGACCCCGGACGAGCCTAAGAAAATCGGCGCAGAACGGTTCAGCACGGTTAATGAGAAACGCAAACGAACTGGATTGTTGAACATCTCGGCAGTCACGAACCCGTCGATACTCATCTTGACGCCGCCTGAGGATAAGAACACTGGCGCTGCGATTGTGCTCTGCCCGGGCGGCGGCTATGGGAGCCTGGGTTCGGAAACGGTGAAAGAGACTGCCGAGTGGATGAACGAGCGCGGGATCGCCGTTGTGCTGTTGAAGTATCGGGTCCCAAAACGGCATAACGGCTATGCGATGAATCATCAGCCTCTGCAAGACGCGCAGCGTGCGATGGGAATTCTGCGAGCTCGGGCTGCTGAGTGGAAGATCGACCCGAACAAGATCGGCATTGGAGGCTTTTCCGCGGGTGGGCACGCGGCAGCGTCACTGGCGATCAATCACCAGCAGCGCTGGTATGAGCCAATTGACGAATTCGACGAAGTCAGTTGTCGCCCCGATTTTGCGGTGCTGCTCTAGGCTGCGCCAAAGTTAGTATTGCTTGAGCTGGGCGATCGTTCGGGTTTTGTTTACGCTTTTCTATTCCG
>JASLPZ010000565.1:0-2634 GCA_030744725.1 Pirellulaceae bacterium | reverse complement strand
TTCACAAATCCATCAGGGCCAAACGGCAAAATCAACCGGCCCCAAGCCTATTGAACGTAACTCCGTGAACGGTTACCGGAAAGGGGATAAGTCCAATTATCGTGTTATTGGACTCATCCCCTTTTCCGTGTCCCCTTTTCCGAGTACGGGCACGCACAGCCTGCCACGGACTCCTTTAAGCCAACAGAGGAATCGGATTCTGGTCGCGACGGTGATTCGCGTCGATCGCAAACTGTTCCCGTTGCGGATCGACAAGCTGATAGAAGACGTCACGTTGGCGCGGCACAAATCCCAATTCGGAAATCGCCGCGCGAATCTGAGCGAGCGTCAGGGCATGTACCGTACCCGCTTCGGCCACGACGTTCTCTTCGATCATCAAGCTACCCATGTCATTTGCCCCAAACAATAACGCCAACTGACCGATCCGTAGCCCTTGGGTGACCCAGCTTGATTGGATACTTGGCACGTTGTCCAAGTACAATCGTGACACAGCTTGGTTTTTGAGGTAGTCGAAAGATCCCGCCGGTGCGATATCAGGCATGTTCGCGTGATCGGGCTGAAAGGTCCAGCAGATGAACGATGTGAAACCGCCCGTTTCGTCTTGCAGTTGACGGACTCGTTCCAGATGCTCAATCCGTTCGGCCAACGTCTCGACATGTCCAAACATCATAGTCGCCGTGCTGCGACCGCCCAGATCATGCCAGGCACGCATGACATCGAGCCAATCGTCGGTCATCACCTTACCGCGAGTAATCTCGGCGCGGACACGGTCAACCAGAATCTCCGCGCCGCCGCCAGGAATGCTACCCAGTCCCGCGGCTTTCAGACGCTCGAGCACCGTGCGGATCGGCAAATTGTTGACCTTAGTGAAATGATGCAATTCCGGAGGACTGAAGCCATGCACATTGACTTGTGGAAAGTCTCGCCTAATGTCGCCGAGTAGCTCCTCGTACCAGCTCAAACCGAACTTCGGATGCAAGCCTCCCTGCAGGAGGATCTGATCGCCGCCAAGATCGACGGTTTCGGCGATCTTCTTGAGCAGTTCGGCGCGCGGCAAGACGTAGGCTTCTTCATGACCTGGCCGCCGGTAGAACGCGCAGAAGTTGCAGACTGCGGTACAAACATTCGTGTAATTGATATTTCGATCGATGTTGTATGTGCGATACGGCTCGGGATGCAGCCGACGGGCAACGGCGTCGGCCGCTCGCCCCAAAGCTGCTAGATCATGGGATTCCAGCAGCGCGAGCCCTTCACTGGGAGTCAATCGTTCACCCGCGACAGCTTTATCAAGGAGTCTTGCAACCATGAGCTTCTTCGTTTTCTTCGTCGTTCTGCCGCGCTGCCGGGACAATTCCAAGCTGTGCCGCGTGCTTTCGAAACAAGTTCAAACCACATTGTTCACGCGGTCCCAAGTAGAAGTGAAGACTATCCCGCAGGTATCGCAACGATTGATCATCGCTTAAGCCAACCGAACTCGCTTCTTGTGTGGCAATTTCAGTGAGATGTTTCACGCCATTATCTCGCGCCTGCTGAAGCGCGGTGGCGAGACCGTCAACGTGTACACCCGCACGGGCGGTCCACATGGCAAACACAAAGGGCAATTCGGCCCAGCGACACCATTGGTCCCCCAAGTCCCATTCGGCCACGAATCCCGCGGGAGAGTGCATCGCGCGATCCCCAATCAAGAGCACGGCATCCGCAGTGGTTTCAGCAATCTCTGACCCGATCGGGAAAGGCTGCATGGACGGCGACAACTGAAAACGCTGCTGAAGGAGGATCCGCGCCAACGCAACACTCGTCCGCGATCCTTCGTCTAAAGCCAGTGTCTTGATTTGATCAAACGGGCAGCGGCTCAGCAGTTTGACGCTCAAAACAGGTCCGCGGCAGGCGATGCAGGCGTCAGAGATTATCTGGTATGCGGAGTCTCGAAAAGATTCGACCGACGGAATCAGTGCGATATCCAGCGAGCCCCCGGCAAGATCGTCGGACAGCCGACTGGGAAGATCATAGACGATTTCCGCGTTTGGCAGCATCTTGTCTAACTGATACACCAATGGCTTGGTATTCAGGTAGGAAACCGCACCGATTCGTAACTTATGAAGGACGCTCATGTTCTACTCACTCGGCTGACAATCGCCGGATTATAGGTCCCCTTCGGCAACTCCGCCAAGGGCCAATGCCACGTTCCTCTTTGAAAAACCGCAGCCCAAGGCGGCAATTAACGCGATTGAATCACGACGCCCAGTCAGGTCCATCTACCCGGCTGGTTCGCAAGCTGTTTGCACGTCGCGGCAGCGACATCTTCCGTGATTCCAAGGTCATGCCAGGGAGTCGGAAGCGGCGCTTCGACGAGGATCCGTTCCCAACCTTTCGGCTGCCGAAATCCCAACTCGCGTGCATGAAGTCCAATCAACCGCTCGCGAACATCCTCGAACTGCTTCCCGAACGGTCGTTTCGCACCATATTGTTCATCACCCAAGACCGGGCAACCACGTGCGGCTGCCTGGACGCGGATCTGATGCATTCGGCCCGTTTCCAACTGGATCTGCAACCAAGTGAGCTTGTCGCGGCGCTGGATCACTTGATATTTCAAGATGGCTTCGCGCGCGTCAGGCGAGTTCTCTTCGACCACCT
>JASLPZ010000564.1:0-2724 GCA_030744725.1 Pirellulaceae bacterium | reverse complement strand
AACGATTTGAAGATTCGGAAACTGAGATGAGTTAAGACGATCGCCATGACTGGATCAGCGTGGACAGCCTATCAGCCGAGCGAACAAACTCCTTGGAACGTGCGGCGCGTGGTTCATCTGCATCGCCGCGCTGGGTTCGCTGCGACGTGGGATGAAATCCAACGTGACTTGAAGGATGGTCCAGACGCCGCGATCGATCGGTTGCTCGTTGGAAAGGCGTATTCGACAGGCGTACCCACGGACTTCGAGGCCATGTCGCAAGTGATCGGCGATGCGGCAGTGGCGGCGAGCAACTCGAATCGATTGAAGGCGTGGTGGTTGTACCGGATGATCTTCGCGCCCGATCCGCTGACGGAGCGACTCACTTTGATGTGGCATAACCACTTCGCCACCAGCAACCTGAAGGTCGCCGATGTCCAAGTGATGCGGCGACAGAATGAGATCTTGCGCGAGTGTGCTCGCAAACCATTCGGTGAGATTCTGACTCGTGTGGTCAAAGATCCGGCGATCCTGATCTGGCTCGATGCCGATTCCAATCGCAAGCAGCATCCCAACGAGAATCTCGCTCGCGAGCTGATGGAACTGTTCAGCCTGGGCGTCGGCAACTACACGGAAGACGACGTGAAAGAGGCCTCGCGGGCGTTGGCTGGCTGGACGACGAAGAAGGGCCAGCTTAGCTTCGTTGAAGAGTATCACGACGATGGCGAGAAGACTTTTCTTGGGAAGAACGGTAACTTCGCGGGTGATGACGTTTTGCAGACGGTTCTCGAACATCCCGCCACCGCGCAGCGCATTGCGTGGCGTCTGTGCGACCACTTCTTCGGCGAAGGAGTCATCGACGACACATTCATCGAGGAATTGGCAACGGAGCTGCGCGCACACGATCTGGATATTGGCTGGGCCGTCGAGACGATCCTCCGTTGTGAAGCTTTCTTCGCACTGAACAACATCGGAACGCGAGTACTAGGCCCGCTGGAGTACATTGTCGGCGCGGTTCGAGCGCTGGAGATGTGCGATCCGCCGCCGAGCACACTGGTTCTGAGCGAGTGGACGGCCAGGTTGGGCCAAGATGTGTTCTATCCGCCCAACGTTTTCGGTTGGCCCGGTGGTCGCCAATGGATCACGACGCGTTCGAGGATCGGCCGAGCCGCTTTCGCATCCGAGCTGACTCGCGGTTCGCTACGACAACCGGCGAAGCCGCTGGACATAGTGAAGCTGAGTCAACATATTGACGGCGACGTTACACAGGCCACGGTTGCTGACTTCGCTGCAACGCTGCTCGTTACCGGTACATCGGAAGAATACTGCCTGCGTATCCGTGACAGTGTGCCGGCGAAAGAAGACACTGGCGATCTTGCCCGTAGGATGTTCGAATCGGTACTTGCCTCGCCCGAGGCGCAATTGGGATAGTGGCCACCGCACAGAGCGAGATGGCATCTACATTATGGAGACCAGACGATGTTCAACCGCCGTGAGTTTCTGAAACGCTCGTCGCTGTTGTCGCTTGCTCCCACAGTTCCTGCGTTCTTGGCCAGTACGGCGCGCGCTGTTGAATCTATGCAGGACGACCGCATCTTGGTCGTGATTCAGCTCGATGGCGGCAACGATGGTATCAACACAGTCGTGCCGTTCATGGACGAAGGCTACCGGAAACATCGGACACGACTGCAACTCCCGTCTAGCCAGTTGATCAAGCTAAACGACGCTGTTGGCTTGCATCAGTCGATGGGAGATTTCGGCAAGCTGTGGGAAAGCGACCGGCTCGCGATTGTTCAAGGCGTCGGCTACCCAAACCCAAATCGCTCGCACAACGTGAGCATGGCGATTTGGCAGACGTGCAGCTTCGACCAAGAGGAGCATAATACGCATGGATGGCTCGGCCGCGCTTTGGATCAAACCAAGCGACCACAAGACGGCTCGCCGGCCGCATTGTTGATCGGCAACGCGCAACCGCCTATTGCGATCCGCGGCCGTCGCAGTGTCGCCGCCGCGATCAACGGGATCGATGAATTCACGTTGCCCGATGCGGTTTCGACTACGAAATCAGACCCCAAGACTTCATCCAACGACCTCACTTCGTTTCTCCAGCGCAGCTCGCTTGATGCGCTCGCCACCGCCGAACGTCTGAGTGAATTCGCCGCCAAGCCCGATGCCGGCAGAAGCTACCCGAGCAACGAGTTGGCGAAGCGATTGCGTCTTGTCTCGCGGCTGATCAAGTCTGGCTTTGGCACTCGCGTCTTCTACGCCGTCCAATCCGGCTACGACACACACGCCGCGCAACTCCCCACTCACTCGAGGTTGCTCCGCGATCTCTCCCGCGCTGTCTTTGCCTTCCTCGAAGACCTTCGGGCCTCCAAGCTCGACGATCGCGTTGCGATCCTCTGTTTCAGCGAATTCGGCCGCCGCGTCAAGGAAAACGCATCGCTCGGCACCGACCACGGCACCGCTGGCCCCGTCTTCCTCGCCGGCCCCGACGTCAAGCCTGGCCTCCATGCCAAGACACCCAGCCTTAGTGATCTGTCAAAGGGCGATCTGAAGATGTCCGTTGACTTTCGCCAGATCTACTCCTCCGTTCTCCAGAACTGGCTCGGCATTCCCCCGTTGGCGCATGAGCCTCTCGATCTATTCGATACCTAGTGTTTTGTCGAGACTAAGAATTAGGGTTGTCGAGCCTGATTGTCGTGGTTCGCTCCGCGAACCAAACGTTTTGATCGCGGAGCGATC
>JASLPZ010000563.1:0-2737 GCA_030744725.1 Pirellulaceae bacterium | reverse complement strand
CTCCGCGATGGTCTGCCTCAAAAGTTCGTCGCCACCGAACTGCATGCCCAGAGCACGGATCTTGTCGGTGACGATCTGGTGTTTCGGCTGCATCGGCTCGCCAATGATCTCGCTCGTGCTACCGGACAATTCCTTCGCAAGTGTGGCCACGTCTAGCTCAGATATGTAGCGATCATAGCAGTTGAAGGCTTCTCCGGCGATTCCGTCCGCCGTCAATAGAATGCCGGTCGCCTTGGCGACGTCGGCAGCGTGGACTCCCTTTCCGCCACGTGAACATTGGACCGTCTCGCCACGCACGACCGCCGAAACAATGTCATGACATTTGCTGTTCTGGATTGGACGGGCCACGCCATAGACACCCGTGGGTCGCAGGGCGCAGATCGGGTATCCGTGCCCGAGACCGTAGCTGTGAACGAACTTCTCAACGGCGGCCTTGTACGCACCATAGTGACTCGTCGGCCAGAGCGGATGAGCCTCATTGAGCGGACGGTCGTCAAGAATCCTCTCATGCACGGCACAAGTGGAAATGAAGATGAAGCGACCAACGCGTGCTCGCCGTGCCGCCTCGATCAACTCCAGCGTGCCGACCACGTTCTTCTGGACGAACTCGATCGGGTCACCTTCGGCCCCCCGGAATCCCATACCCGGTCGGTAGAGCGCTGCGTGGATAACTGCGTCGCAGCCATCGACCAAGCTGTTGGCACTGTCCGGGTCGCCCAGGTCGCCCTCGATCCATTCGAGATCACTGATGTGGTCGAATCCCTCGCGTTCGCTGGAGGGCCGATGCCAACAACGAAGCTGGTGCCCCCGGTCCGCGAGGTGTGTGGCGATGTAGTGACCAATGAATCCCGTGGCGCCAGTCAGTGCAACACGCATAGCGTCTCTTTCATCTGTTCGTTCGTCCCCGTGCGCCGTGACAACTGCATGTCTCGGTATCGGAGCATTGATGGGTAGTTTGGTTGGCCAGACCGAAGCCAATATCCCGTAGGGTCAAAAAACTCGGCCGAAGTGAAAGTGCCGCTGTTTTCTGGATTTCTTCCTGTTTATGAGAACGAATTCCGGACGGCCCGGACCGCAATAAAGTAAAGGGATTGGGGTAACTGTGACGCCGCAAGCGGCCGAGATGCACCCGATCAAGACGACAGCGAGTATTCCGCTCGCGTCGAGATTGGCGGCAGATCGACCGGCCGGAAGTCACGCGGGGTGAGAGCCTGTCTCCACCACGAATCCCTAGGATTGAACGTCGGCCGAATATTTTTACCCCACGCTGTCTGAGATTTCCTTTTTAGTTGTCTCGACTGTCGTCTAGTTTAACTCCTCGAGACCGCAAGAATGCGACCAGATCTCGAACCTCATTCGCCGTGAAACGGTCGAGCAATCCCGATGGCATCATGGAAACATCCGAGGGGACGATTTCGTCGACGCGGTTGCGATCAAGCGTGCTCATCGTGAAATTGAGTGGATCGTTAACCAGTAGGAGTCTGTCGCCGGCCACGTCCGATACCTTAGCCGTAACGATCTTGCCGTCATCTAGAATGATCTTCGCCATCCGGTATTGATCTGAAATCACGCGATTCGGATCGACAATCGCCTCCACGATTTCACGTACTCCAAAACGCTTGCCAACTGTTGTCAGATCTGGTCCGCCTGTGCCGCCGGCCTCAGCGAGTCGATGACAGCGGTAACAGAGCGCCGAGGCAAAGACCGCATGCCCGCGCTGCAGATCGATTTTGGCCTCGTCGGTGTCGATGATCCCCACAACGTCCTCCACAGACCACTGCTTCACGACCGCGCGTTTTTCCAGCTTCAGGGAATCCTCTGTTGGCCTTTCTCGAAACGCTTCCTGAAGTTCTGGGGACAGAGTTTCGCGCTGCTGGTCGCTGAGCTGGCTTGCCGCCACCCACTTCAATCGCCCCACGAAACCGCCAAGCGACACACCGCCTCGATGTGCATTGGCACGTGCGAACCAACGGAAGTACTGCCGCCGTTCGTCCAGCGACCAGCCGTCCTTGATCGTTAACAGGCAAGTAGCATAGTGAATCTGTTCCTCTTGCGTCTGCACCGCCTCCAGCCTACCGAGCGTACGGCTGATGATCTTGGGAGCCTGTAAATAGGCAAGTATCTCTGCAAGTTCTCGATCTAGTCGCGAGACATTCGACGGAAAATGAGGATTTAACCGGCCAATAATGGCCGCGCGAACTTCATCGCCGACAACAGCAGAACGACTGAGGACCAAAGCGTATGCGCGCAAAAGATCAACTCGATCACCAACTGAAAGGGTATCCCACTGAACGCCATCCAAGACCTTGCCCATTCGCTCCGCGGATGTCCCGCCAACTCGCGCCAGCGCCACAACAGCCGCTATCGCAGCTCGCGGATCTCGCTCGACAAGAGCACGCGCTTGCCACGCGGAGAGCTTTTGGTGCTCGACCGCCACACGGGCAGCGTAGCGGAGTGAACGGTCAGCGTGAGCAAGATAAGGCCAGGCAATTTCCAGGGTCGCCGCGTCATTCCGGCCGTGCAAGGCCTCTAACCTTCTTCGTTCCAATCGCACCGGATAAAAATCGTCCGCGACTGGCTGGAGGGCGCCGGTCGACTCAGTACCCGTGTAGGTGACGCGGTAGAGAGCCGACGTGACTCGTCGACCCCCAACCAAGAAATATAGCGCACCATCAGTTGGGTGAATCAAGAGATCCGCGACTGGTAGCGGCGCTCCGGAAACGAATGGTTCCAGTTC
>JASLPZ010000562.1:0-2754 GCA_030744725.1 Pirellulaceae bacterium | reverse complement strand
TTCTCACCCTGCAACGAACTGTTTCGCGACCATCGCGTGGTTCGCCGTCTGGCAGAGAGTCCGGGCCGTGAGACATTCTTAGCCCAAGGCGCTGACGGCAGCCAGCTGATCGTCAAGCACATTGACGCCAATCTCTTGCCTGAACTCGCCGACGAACGACTGCAAGTCGACGCGATCCAGTTGTCTGGTGACACGGAAGCCCTGCTCGGTCCCTGGTTGGCGGTGGAAAAACACGAGAGCTTTTCAAAGCTGATACGTCGCTTCGTGCCTGGGGTCAGCTTGGCGGAGCGTCTGCAACAAGGACCTTTGAGTGTCGCCGATACCATAGCGGTGGCGCGGTCGCTCACCGATACACTTGCCTTCGCTCATGCACATGGCGTACTCCATCAGGCCATCAGGCCCACGAATGTGATAACGCCCGAGAACACTTCTTTTTCCAAATCCGTCCTAACAGACTTTGGCTGGCGCGAAGATCGCTTGCTCGAAGATGGGGCCGCAGCATTGCCAGTGGGCGCCGCGCATTACCTTTCGCCCGAGCAATCCGGTGCCCTGAGCTACGAACTGAGGGCACCGTCGGATCTCTATTCGTTGGGGGTGTTGATCTACGAATGCCTGGTCGGTAGCCCACCATTCATTGGAAACACGGCTGGCGCCGTGCTCATGCAGCATATGACAGCGAGCGTGCCTGAGTTGCGACGAACCGGCCTGGCGATTCCAAGACTGTTGGACGAGATGATCCAACGCCTGATGCGCAAAGACCCACGAGATCGTTATCAGTCAGCGAAGGCACTGCTTGTCGATCTTGACGCGCTGATTGAGAGCACAGACAAAGGTGTCGAAGAACCCACTCACGTGCTGGGGACTGCAGACTGTCGTCGCACCCTAACCGAACCGGATTTTGTCGGTCGCGTGCGCGAACTTGAGGCTGTAGACGACCAGATTCGTCGGACGGTCACCGGACATGGTGGCGTGGTATTTCTGGAGGCTGCGTCAGGCAGCGGTAAGTCGCGATTTCTGGTCGAGGTTGCCCAAAGGGCTGCAGCACAAGGACTGTGGGTCCTCACCGGACAGTGTTTCGATCAGATTGGACAGCAACCCTATCAGATGCTCGATGGAGTGCTTGCCGAATTAGTATCTGCTGTCGAGAAAGACCAACAAGTTGCCGATGCGATGCGGGATCGACTCGGAGAAGATTGGGACGCGGTTTGTGCAGCATTGCCCGACTTCGCTGGCCGCCTTGGTTGGAACGCCACAACCCACCTCGGTCCAGAAGCGTTTGGCGAAGCTCGTAGCGCTAATGCGATCTCAGCCCTCCTACAAGTCATTGGAACAGCTCAGCGTCCAACGTTACTCCTCTTGGATGACATGCAGTGGAGCGACGAGCTCACTTTCAAACTGTTGCACAACCTCAGTGCTCGCTTAGCGAGGTCAAACGATCCGTGCCATGTAACGCTGGTTATCGGTTGCCGTTCGGAGGCCTTGGTCGCAAATCATCCGTTGACCAATCTCAAGACCCAAATCCACCTACGCCTAGACGGTTTCACGCCGGATGAAATCCGGCGTTTGGCCGAATCAATGGCTGGCCCGTTGCCTGACCAGGCGATCGATGTAGTCGAACGCTTATCGGACGGTAGCCCGTTCATGGCCGCCGCGGTCCTTCACGGGCTTGTCGAAACCGGTGGTCTGCTCCCAACTGCAGATGGTTGGCGCGTCGAACCCTTGGCATTGGAAGACCTCCAGTCATCTCGACATGCGGGCGTGGTCCTGGCACGACGACTGGAACTGCTGCCTCCCCAGACGCTCACCGTGCTTACCGTTGGTGCAGTGCTTGGCAAACAATTCGACGTCGAGTCCGCTGCAGCTTTATGCGACCAAGACCAGACCGACACCCTGTCCGCACTAGACGCCGCCCGCACGCGGCAACTGGTTTGGTTCGACGAGTCGATGGGTGAGTGCTCATTCGTCCACGATCGAATTCGCGAAGCACTGCTCGAAGCGATACCTGCCAAGACGCGGAGTGAATTGCATTCACGTGCCGCACTCCATTTGCAGCAAACTCATGACGACCGTGTCTTCGATTTGGCCTATCACTTCGATGCGGCTGGGCAAAGCAGTTTTGCACTTCGTCACGCCTTAGCTGCCGCGAATCAAGCTCGGCGTCAGCATACGTTGGATATTGCAGAACAACAATATCGTATTGCCGAACGCGGCGCCGAGCTGGCTGATCGTCACACGCGTTACCAGACGGCCGAAGGTTTGGGCGAAGTCCTGATGCTGCGTGGTCGATATCTCGAAGCAGAAGATTGTTTCGAGCGCGCCGCCGACCTTGCTGACACCCAGCTCGATCGAGCGGAGATCCGAGGCAAGATCGGCGAACTGGCGTTCAAGCGGGGCGAAATGGAAATTGCTCGCTGTTCTTTCGAAGAGGCATTGCGACTCTTGCGTCGATTTGTCCCCACGTGGACTGCGGCGTTCGTTGTGATGTTTCTCTGGGAGGCCGTCATCCAGACGTTGCACACCCTCTTACCTCGCCTGTTTGTGAATCGGTTATCCAACACACCGGCGGCCGAAGAGCTACTGGCATTTCGCTTGTTCAGCCGTTTAGCGCACGCCTACTGGTTTACCCGCAGCAAAATCCATGTGCTCTGGACGCACTTGCGGGGAATGAACCTACAGGACAGCGATTCCCGGAACGGTATTAAATCGGTGGAATCCAGGGAAATGGGCCGCTATCAGTGCTACCGTTTCTAGGTG
>JASLPZ010000561.1:0-2755 GCA_030744725.1 Pirellulaceae bacterium | reverse complement strand
TCGGACTCCCGCCAAGGCCGCGTCGTCAAGAATCGGATGCCCGCTCGACCGTAGCACGCCGGCCGAAACCACGGTGCCATCAGCGTCGACATGGACGCGTAGGACAACACGCCCCGTGAGCCCCTGACGCAGGGCTGACGCGGGATACGTGGGCGTGGGGCTGTAAACTTTTTGCGGCAGAGATTCGGCGTCTTGTCCCTGCCGTTGCGTGGACGGCATGGCAGGAGCCGCCACGGCGTCTGACGTGACGGGTGGCGGCGGAACAACGGACTTTTTGAACAAGCGAGTCGACTCCGGCTTCACGACGTGCCGTGCATCGTGGATCGGTTTTTTGGGTGGTGTCATCACCGGACGGGGAGACGCCTGTTCGAGCCCGCGCGCCAAGGCTGTTTCCATCAGTTCGACTTGATCGACGATTGACCACGCTGGCGGCATTTCGCCCACATCGGGTCGAATTTGCTGTTGCGCTCGCGGGAGGCTGCCCGTGGCGACTTTGGAATTCTCGACGCCCATCGTCGTCTCTAGCATTGCTTGCCCGGGTTCTTCCTCCATCGTTGCATCCAAGGCGACCGTTTGCGAGGCCGTAAGCTGGATCGCATTCATCCCATAAGGTGGCGGCACAAGTTGGATGAGTGCTGTTCCCCAGACCGAGCCTAAGAAAAGCCCGCCCGCTAAATGGCTCACGCCACTGGCGATGTATCCCAGCCACAGATTGCGCGAAGGGCCACCCGTGGTGCCCGCGGCTTGCTCCATCTGAAGTGGGATTTTGACGATGCGAATTGGCATGCGGGTCATCGGAGAAAATCAAGATGCGGCGTGGCGTCGGCGCACACGTGGGCGCTGTCACCCGATCCGTCTCTCAAATCTATCCGAACGAGAATTGCCCGCCAAGGTGCGAGTGACGGCCGGCAACGATCCCCACCTCCCGACCATGCGACGGGCGGACCGCGAAAGTCACCTCCGAGCAGTCCTTGAGCGGGGAATGTCGTCGCAAGCGATTACAAGATAGGGATATACGGCATTTCGAATGGACTGGGCGGTGCGATCGAGGGGGTCGGGAGTCTTTTTCGGCCAAAGCTCGCCCGCACACTCGTACGCTGTCATCCGAAAAAGACTCCCGACCCCTTCCTGCAATGCGAATGGATCTGACGGGTTGGAACCCCGCTGGGTGCTTCTACTCAACTACCTTTTTCCGAAAGCAGTGGACATTGGTTGTGATATTTGCGACTATGGAGCTAGGTACTCTACACATCTTCTTCCCAGCCTCGTTCACTGGTAGATTCTCATTCAGAGGAGGGGACCGCCATGACTCGGTCACGCAATGCGTTTACGCTTGTCGAATTGCTAGTGGTGATTGCCATTATTGGCATCATCGCGGCCATGCTGTTGCCTGCCGTTCAATATGCCCGCGAAGCGGCTCGCCGAGCGAACTGCGTCAGCAATCTGCGCCAGTTGGCCGTTGCCGCGCAGGGGCATGAAAGCCGTAAGCAACGTTACCCAGGTTTTCAGGAAGTGATTGGTGGGAAACGGGCCAATTGGGTCGTCGCGATGCTGGCCGACCTCGAACAGCAGCAGATATACGATCGTTGGGCCGATAACACGGTTTCCTTGGCGGCTGCTCCTAAGCCCTTTCTTGCATCGATGTACTGCCCCAGCCGTCCTAACAGAAACACGGGCGTGGCCACAAATTCTTATGTCGCCAATCTGGGGTTCGCGCCGCGCGGCAGTGACCCGTCACCTTTCGGTCGTGCAGCTACAAAAACTGCTCCGACCAGCACATACGACTACTGGGATGCCCACCGGAAAGAAAACGGTGCCTTTGTTGACCGCGTGACCGGCACCTGGTCTGTTGATAAGTACTTGATTACGGTTACCTCCACGGACATGCGAGACGGCAAGAGCAACACAATGTTGTTTTCTGAAAATCTGGCTGCTGGAACATGGGACGTCCCCGGTTTGGCAACGGGCATGGTGTGGCTGTATGCCAACGAGCCGAACCAACCTGTCAATCCATCAATTGCCACGGGAGCCGTAATTGCACCGACTGTTCCTCCTCCACCCATAGCCAGGATCAATGGCGATAAGAAGGTTATAGCCTCAACCGCCGCTGAATTTGCTCGCCCGTCGGCTATTCACTCGGGCGGTGTCAATGTGGCGTTTGCGGATGGAAATACGCGATTCCTGAGCGAGAACATCGCGTACCACGTTTACCAGTCGTTGCTGACGCTGCGTGACGATCGATCCGACATGCCGTATCGCCTCTATGTGCTGAAGGGAAGCGACTACGATGAGTAGTCGGCAAACGCAATTTGGGGATCGCTGATTCAACGCCCACACGAAACTGTGGGCGTTTTTCAGTTGGCGGGTCATCGTCGATCACCATTCGGAATATTCGCCCCATCGACATTCTGGAGTCTTTCTTGGTCACGTCTCCGCGCCGTGCGCGTGTTTGATAGTAGTAGGCACGCGACACACGGATTGTGCCTGGCACTTTGGTAGAGGCTGTCGGTCCGCAGTAGGAAGAATCGTCCAATCCACTTTCTGTGGGTCCGCTGAGGCCTCTTGTCGGTGGCGTCATTCAGCAAAAAAGAAGTGGACATCGACGGCCAGTTTTGTCAGTATGATGAACGATCATCCATTCAGTTCTTCCCAGCCTCGTTCACTAGTGCCACAACTCGCAATTGAGGGTACATGAAACGCATTCTTTGCCGAGATTGCGGCGAGTTGCCTTTGCCAGGACTTCGTAGATTGCCGT
>JASLPZ010000560.1:0-2765 GCA_030744725.1 Pirellulaceae bacterium | reverse complement strand
CCGGCACCCTACAACACGTTGATCAAACCAAACCACAACATATAGTACCTACTTGAGGGAAGTGGATACCCATTTCTCACAAATTCGGCTGCCAGAGTCCTTTAGAGCGTCCCGGAAAGCGATGGGTGTGATGGCCGCGTCTTTCATCGTTGCTGCCTGCCGCACGCCGATTGGGAAGATGCTCGGCAATCTCTCCACCGCGGCAGCGCCGCAATTGGGTGCTGTCGTCATTCGCGAAGCCATGTCGCGGGCGGGGATTGCCCCGGAGCAGGTTGACGAAGTCGTTATGGGCAATGTTCTGTCAGCGGGAATCGGGCAAGCGCCGGCGCGGCAGGCAGCCCTGGACGCAGGTTGCTCGCCAACCGTCGCGGCGCTGACCATTAACAAGATGTGCGGATCGGGTCTGAAGGCTGTCATGTTGGCCGATCAGTCAATCCGTGTCGGCGATACGCGCGTCGTGGCTGCCGGCGGGATGGAGAGCATGAGCCGAGCGCCGCACTTGCTGATGAACACGCGACTGGGCTGGAAGTTCGGGCATCAAGAAGTTGTCGATTCAATGTTGCATGACGGCCTTTGGTGTGCTCAGGAGCAAGTCGTGATGGGTTGCCTGGCCGACGCCACGGCCGGCGAAAATCAGATCAGCCGGGAAGAACAGGATGCCTTTGCGGTCGCCAGCCATCGGCGTGCAATTGACGCGATAGAGAGCGGTCGCATGACTGCGGAAACTGTTCCGGTCGAAATTCGGAAACGCGCAAAGACCGTCTCGGTCACCCGCGACGAGGGGCCTCGTGCGGATGTGACGCTCGAAAGTCTAGCCGCCCTGCGTCCAGCGTTTGATCGCGATGGTACCGCAACGGCTGGTAACGCGTCGCAGATTAGCGACGGCGCCGCGGCCGTGATCGTCGTGGATGAGGCAACTGCGGGTGACATCAAGACCAACCTCAAAGCACGCATCGTGGCGACGGCCGTCAGCGGCGTCGCGGCGAAAGATCTGTTTATTGCCCCGGTTTTGGCGATGAAACAGGTGCTAGACCGAGCAGGCATGTCCGTTGCTGATCTCGACTTGATCGAGCTCAACGAGGCGTTCGCATCGCAGGCCCTGGCGTGCCTTCGTCCATTGGGGCTCGACCATGATAAGGTCAACGTGAATGGAGGTGCTATCGCCTTGGGGCACCCAATCGGTGCCAGTGGCGCCAGGGTGCTGACCACGTTGCTCTATGCCCTGGCGGAGCGAGACTTGGAAGTTGGCATGGCAGCGCTCTGTTTGGGCGGCGGCAACGCAGTCGCGATCATCGTCCAACGCGTCTGATTGAATGTCGGGCGCCGAGCGGCGAGTCACTGGAAAGCTCGTACCAGGTTCTTCCTTACAGATGAGTCAAGTGATCAGCGACGGGCACCGACCGCAGGTTGGTCAGGGAGCGCGTCGCCGCAACCGAACGATAGCTCGCGTCGGTCCGAGGCACAGCCCTGCTGGACGGTCAATGCAGTTTCATCGGCAAAATGATCTTCTGACCGTCGCGGATTACAATTACTTTGACGATGTCGCCTGACAAGTACTCGCGCCGCACGTAGCTCTGAAATTCGTAGGCGTCCATTTCAAGCTGCTTCCCTTCGAATCCCAAAATAATATCGCCTGCTCGGATTCCGGCCTTGCGAGCCTGGGTTGAGACGGAATCTCTTTGACGAAAGGCCAACTGCTTTTCAGCGAGACCAAGCGTCGCCTTCGCTGTCGCATTCAGGTCGTCTCCAAAGACCCGTGGCGCCGCGATCATCTTGTACATCGAAGGCCGCCAGAGGATATCGGATCTACGCCAACCACTGTTCAGACGCAGTTGCTTGTCGAACCACTCATCGCGCCGTTGCCAGACAATCTGCAGCGTACCTTTGGCGGGTGCCTTGTCGAGCGCGTATTGTGCGTCGGCGAACGAGCGAACGCGAATTCCTCCCAACGACTCCACGACATCGCCGGGTTGCAGACCAATCGCAGCGGCCGCCGAACCGGTCATGACCTTCCTGACAACGTTGCCTCGATCAACTTCCAGCACAATACCTACATTTTCCGGAAGGGGGAAACGCCAAGCCAACTCGTGATTCGCGGCACCCTGCTTCACTCGCCGTTCGTTCAACACCTCCTTGACGTCGTGGCAATGAATGCAGCCACGACGTCCACTGCCGTTGGAGTCCATGAACTGACGAACATTGGTCGACTTGCTGGGGCGCAGCGGCAGTTCCAGGCCACGCCGAAACGTGTTCAAGGACTGTTGCATTGTGTATTTGAGTCCTGCAAGCGATTGCCGCGTGTCTGGCCCCCTTGCGTCACGACCGCCGTATCTGCCCAAGATCTGCTCGTCCGCGTTGATGAAGAAGATCATCAGGGTCAGATCGTAGTCAAATTCGAACACACTAAGATCAGAGTCAGCGATGCGATCCAGACGCACTCGAACGAACGCGTCGGCAATCTCTTTGATTCCTTCCAGACGAACGACCTGCTCGTCGAATTCACGGCAATCCGCTCACGGGATGCAGCGAAACACAACCATCAGTGGCTTGTCCAGTCGCCGCGCGGTGGCAAGCGATTCCTGATAGTTCGAACTCCAACTCTGCCGCGTGGCCGATTGGCTCGAACGGCGGCCCCGTTGTGCCATTGCTAGGGTGACGTTCAGCGACGCAAGGGCAAAGACGAAGGCAAATGTCAAAAAGAGAGAGCGTTTCATGGATGATTGGTTTCCGATGGGTCTCGACTTACGTCACCTCATTGAACGGTC
>JASLPZ010000055.1:13713-25596 GCA_030744725.1 Pirellulaceae bacterium | reverse complement strand
CGCGCGTCGAGGTGAGGAGGTTGTCGCAGAAGTCATTGACGGCCGGCAAAGTGTCGTAATTCAGCAGGCGGGAAATCGACTGCATCTGCAAAAAGGGCTGCTCGCCTGGCTGCTAAACGAGACAACGCAATTCCTCCCGTCACGGTGACTGAAAAACAGATGACACGCCGTCCCAACGAACTCCGACCCGTCAAAATCAAACGTCGCTACACAAGGGCCACACCTGGCAGTGTGCTCTATCAATCCGGCAACACAACCGTCCTCTGCACCGCCAGCGTCGAGACCAAAGTTCCACATTGGATGGTCGGCAGCGGAAAAGGGTGGATTACCGCGGAATACAACATGTTGCCCGGCAGCACAAGCCCGCGGAAACGTCGCGATCGGCAGAAAGTCGATGGCCGAACAACAGAGATCCAGCGGCTGATCGGTCGCAGTCTCCGCGCGGTTGCCGACCTCGGAGCGCTCGGCGAACGGATGATCACAGTCGATTGTGATGTCCTGGACGCGGATGGCGGCACACGCACTGCCAGCATCACTGGCGGGTTTATTGCGTTGGTCGACGCCTTGCACGCGATCCGTAAGGAATTGCCAGACCGCCAGCATTACCCGCTGAGGGACAGTGTTGCGGCCATTAGTGTGGGCCTGGTCAACCGCCGCCCGACGTTAGACCTGGACTACGAACAGGATTTTGCAGCCGCTGTCGATATGAATGTCGTCATGACCGGCGGCGGTCGCTTCATCGAAGTCCAAGGGACAGGTGAAGAGGCGACGTTCGATCAGGACGAATTCGAGGCGCTAGTCAAGTTGGCGCGTCGCGGCACGAAGCAACTCACCGGAATCCAAGTCAAGACGCTTGGAAAGCAGTGGCCGTTCGCTTGACGGCAATGACGCCGACACTGTTGTGGCCCGGTCTCCCGACCGGGACACCACGCGGACCGTAGGTCTCCACTTCGTAACGGGAGTTTCAGCTAGCGAGAAAGGGAGACCTTCGGTCACAACGCGTGGAGGGTCGGGAGACCCTACCACAACGTGGAGAGGAAGGGAGACCATTGGTCACAACGCGTGGAAGATCGGGAGGCCCTACCACAACATTGCCTTCCCTATGCCGCGCGTTTCACACGTGGAAAGCCCGATCCTTCCGCGTTCAGATTCAACGTCTCACGGATGGCGTAGTGTTGTTTGGGCTGTGACGTGTAGTAGATGCGTGCACAGACTTCTCCCAACAATCCTAGGCTGAAGAACTGCAACGCGGCCATCATGGAGAAGATGGTCAACAGTAGCAACGGATTGCCCGTCATGTCGACCTGGCCCAGCAACTTCATTGTAACCGTACCGACACCCGACGCACCGGCCAGTCCGCAACTCGCCAGCCCCAACAAGCCGAACAACTTCATGGGGCTGGCAAAATAGTCCAGCAGGTATTTGACGGTGATCAAGTCGAGCACTACGCGGAACGTTCGCGAGATACCGTATTTCGAGGTCCCGAACTTACGGGAGTGATGCCGAGTGACGACCTCCACGCACTTTGCGCCGCGCTGATGTGCCAAGATTGGAATGAAACGATGCATCTCGCCATACAGCTCAAGTTCCTGTGCAATCTCGCGGCGAATCGCCTTGAGCGTACAGCCCAAATCATGAATTGGGAAGCGAGTTGTTCGCGAAATCAGCCAATTCGCCATCTTCGAAGGCAGCTTGCGGCTTAACCATTTGTCCTGACGGTTCTTGCGCCAACCATGAACGAGATCGTATCCTTCATCGATCTTCTCGACCATCATGGGGATGTCGCCAGGATCGTTTTGTAAATCGCCATCCATCGTTACGATGACGTCCCCCCTGGCCATTTGGAGCCCCGCTTGCATCGCCGCAGTCTGGCCGTAATTTCGCCGAAACAGTACAGCCTTCACGCAGGGGTCGTTCGCGGCAAGTGAGCGAAGATGTGCGATTCCTCCGTCGTCCGAACCGTCGTCGATAAATAACAGCTCGTAGCTGCGACCGAAGTCGCGCATCACGGTACTCACCTGCTCGTGCAGACGGCAAATGTTGTCAAGTTCGTTGTAAACCGGTATGACAACCGAAACATCCATGTCAAACTCCTCGAGCAGATCACGATCCACGACTTTGTGGGCGGCGAGTTTAAGAAAGACAGAAAAACCAGACAACCTCAGTTGATTCGTGCTACCACCGATACGTGACAGTTGGGAGGCGGCGGCGTGCAAGACATGAAACTCGAAGGCGTGCTGGAAACCTGCCTCTATGTGGACGATCTGGCCATCGCCGAGCTGTTTTACGGGCAGACGCTGGGACTGGTACCGGTCAGACGTCAGGAGGGCCGACACGTCTTTTTTCGGATTGGCCGCAGTATGCTCCTGATTTTCGATCCTCGCCAAAGCGCCCAGGCAGCCTCGACGTTGCCCCGCCATGGATCATCTGGCAACGGCCATGTGGCATTTGCCGTGAATCAGCGAGACCTGCCAGCCTGGCAAACTCGGCTCAGCGAGGCAGGAGTTGTGATCGAGAAGATCGTCAAATGGCCGACCGGTGGTCGCTCGCTCTATTTTCGTGACCCGGCTGGCAACAGCTTGGAATTGACTTCGCCGGCAATCTGGGGGATTCCGGACGAGTAATCACATTCAAGCGGCTTGTTGCCGCCATTCATGGTCAATGCCACCGTTTACCGGACGTGAAGCCAGAAACTGACCGTCTTTGCCGTAGAATTTAACGAGGTTTTCCTCGGCAAACCAGATGGCCCGGATCGCGTCGCACGTATAGCAGCGACCGCAATAGATACCGTCGCGGATCAGAACAGTCTCACTGCATTCCAGTTCGGCCCCAGAGTATTCTGAAAATGTACTCAAGACGACATCGCGGATCGCCTCTAACTGGTGAGTATGCTGCATGACGACCGGCTGTGTTCTCATGGCGTTGACGGGAATTGGGACCTACCTACCTTTCCATCGGTACGTCTGACGGCAAAGGTTCGAAACAAACTTGGTGATCGGAATAAGTTGCCTATTTCCTCACTGTCCCTATTCAGATGATCTCATCCACTGTCGTAGTTGATCGCGCAGCAGCCCCAAGTCTCGGAACAGCGTTTTCCGATCACGATGCGCATGTTCGAGACACCAGGGGCCCTTGAATCCAGCTTGCCGCCCGATGTCGTAGCAGCGCCGCAAGTCATACTTACGATGCTCGCCATCCGGACCTAATTCACGCGCCTTAAAGTCGCACGACACCGCATCCGGGAAGGTCTCTTTGAGTGCTTCATAACGAATCTCATTGGTGTTCCAGTTGCCAATGTCTGGACAAGCGAAGACGTTCTTTCCGATGGCGGTAACAAGTTCGACGACCGAGCGCGGGTTGCCTTGCATCCAGCCGTAGTTTTCTACCAACATGGTCACGTCGCGTGTGGCCGCGTAATCGGCAAGTTCGCGATAGGCGGCAATATGGATTTCCATGTCAGGTCGTGTAGCCTGCGGCAAGGGCCGCGCCCATCGCGCACCCAAGCGAGCTGCCGTGTCGATTGATTGCTTATAGATCGCCAGTGCCCGAGCACGAATCATCGGATCCGAGTGATTCATGTCGACGTTGCGCTGGTTCATCTTCAGATTGGTAAACACACAGCCGGCTTTCTCCGCGGCGGCCCGACATTGGTCCAAATAGTCAGGCTCCTGCGAGCCCAGCGACGAAGTGTTCAAGTCGATCACCCGCATGTCCAATTCCTCACGCAGGATTTGCGGCAACTCCAACAAGGTAAAGCCCGCCAGCTGTGCGTCCTTGACGAGGTGGCCGGAGAAGGAAGATGTCGTGACGCCGACTTCGCCTACCAGCGACTGTTTGTTTGTGTCCTCCGCGGCCTGTAAAACGGGGGCCACCAACGTACCAACAACCAGTTCATTGAATCGTCGACCAACCAGTTCATTGAATCGTCGACGAGTGAGTTTCATCGAATTGACTTTCGTATGCGAAGCCGCAGGCGGGTCGCGCGCGGCTCCTGTTTTTGAACGGAACAGTATTGAATTGAACTGAATAGGCGGTTTTTGATCAGGCCAGCTTCAGGTCAGGACAGTTTTCCATGGCGGTTCTCCTCTTGTGGGCTGACAAGCAATCTGCATTTCGTTACAGGTGGGAACTTGCAACAGCTCAGTCGCTCAGCGATCATGGACCCGCTGCAAACCACACCCACAGTGAGGCTGTGCCTCAGACCGACGTGAGCTATCGCTCGGTTGCGGCGACCCGCTCCCCGACCAACCTGCGGTCGGTGCCCGTCGCTAAGAACTTGACTCATTTGTAGAGTATCAGCTGATACAAGCCATCTAGTCTTTCCGCATTGGAACATGCCCACCATGAAACACCAAATCATGCTGCCGTTTTTTTTCTTGATCGCGTTGGTTTCCTCAGGATACGTGGCCGCAAAGCCATCTGGTGTCCGCGTCTCGTTGTTCAACGGCCAGAATCTCAACGGCTGGCACGTAACGAATTGCGAAGTAGCAGTCGAAGACGGTCTGATGGTGGCCGAGGCCGGAAACGGTCTTGTTCGCACTGACCACCAGTACAAAGACTTTGTTCTGGAATGGGCCTGCCGGCCGCGGAAGGCGGACAAATGGGATTCAGGTGTCTATTTTCGATGTGAGCTACCGAAGGGAAAACGACCGTGGCCCAAGCGCTACCAAATCAACTTGCTGCAAGGCCAAGAGGGCAACGGAGTCGGCCTGCCCGAAGCGGTTAGCAAGGGGTTGGTCAAGGCGGGCGAGTGGAATCAATTCAAGCTGAGCGTGGTCGGCGAGAGAGCGGAGTTGGAAATCAATGGCAAGCCCGCCTGGAAAACTGACGGGATCGAATCGCCACAAGGTTATATCGGTTTGCAGGTCGAAGCGCCCGGCGGTGGCCAATTTGAATTCAAAAACATTTACGTGACCGAGCTTGACGCCCGTCCATTGTTCAACGGCACCGACTTGAGCGGCTGGGAAGGCGGTGGCGCGGCCGCCGAGCTTTGTTGGAAAGTCACCGACGGCGAACTGCTTTGCACCGGCGCGAAAGGGCCGTGGCTGCGGAGCGTCGAAGAGTTTGACGACTTCAATCTGCGGCTCGACTATAAGCTGAAAGCGGGCGGTAATTCGGGGGTGTATCTCCGAGTCGCTAAAGACGGTGCCCACCGCGATCCTGGCCAAGGAGTCGAAATCCAAGTACTCGATGACCGCGCCGAACGCTACCGGACACTCAAAGCGTATCAGTATACCGGCAGCGTATATGCCATCGCCGCCGCACAGCAGCACGTCGGTCGCGAGCCAGGTCAGTGGAACGCGTTGGAGATGGATTGTCATGGAAGTCGATATCGAATTACGCACAACGGCATCACGATCATTGATGCTGATATCGATGAATTCCCGGCACTAGGCAAACGGCGGATGGCTGGGTTTCTCGGACTGCAGAATCACAGCGAAGAGGTCTGGTACCGCAATATCCGAGTGGGTGCCTCACAGATGCCCGATCCGACAGCCGAGGACAGCCAGTAACATGAGCACGGCTCTGCTTCGCTGGGGAATCATCGGCACTGGTCGCTTTGGTCGTATTCACGCCAAAGCGATTCAAGCACTGCCCGGGCTTGAGCTGGTTGCGATGAGCAACCGGTCGAGCGAACGATTGGACCAGGCAGTGTCCGATTTTCAAGTTCCGCATTCCTATCCAGATTTCGAGCAACTGCTGGTCGATCCAAACGTGGATGCCGTGAGTATCACGACACATTGGCGCGACCACTTTGAGATCACGAAGGCCGCTTTGGCGGCGGGCAAACACGTCTTGCTGGAAAAGCCAATGGCAGAATCGGCGGAACAATGCAATGAACTGGTCGAACTGGCGCGGCAGGCAGAGGGCCGTTTCATGGTCGCGCATATCTGCCGATTTGATCCACGCGTCACGTTGGCCAAAGCGGCGATCGATGCAGGACGCATCGGCCGAATCGTGTCGATGCACGCCAAACGCAACTTGCCAACGGCGCCTGGATGGTTGCGTCTGGACAAGACGTCGCCATTAATGGGCGATGGCATCCATGACACGGACCTGATGATGTGGTTTTTGGGCCAGGCACCGACACGTGTCTTCGCACGGTACGTGCGTGTCAACCAATTCACGTATCCGGACATTGGCTGGGCAATGCTCGAATTCGGCAACGAGGCGATTGGTGTTGTGGAAACGAATTGGTGTCTGCCAGCCAATACGCCAACCGTGATCGACGCCAAGATCGAAGTCGTGGGAAACGAGGGTGCGTTGACCATCGACTGCTCACAGACCGGCCTGACAATTCTGGACGGCAACGGATTGAAGATGCTCGACACAGATTACTGGCCCGAACAACACGGTGGACTGGTCGGAATCTTGCGTGATGAAATCGAGTATTTTGCGACGTGCATTCGCGACGGACGACCGCCGGATGTCATCTCGCCCGAAGAAGCCGCCCGCGCAGTCGCCGTACTGGAGACGGCCGAACAATCGGCAGATTCCGGCGTACCGTTGGCTTTTGAGGGTTAGATGCTTGCGTTACCATTGTAGCGTCGATGTTGAGCATCTGGCCTCGCGAAACAGGGAAAGTAACGAACACAAAATGTTTGACAAACTGACGAAACCAGATGGGCCACGGCTCATTCGTTCCGTGGTCTTATACAGTGCCTTGTGTGCGCTCGGATCGTCGCCGGCAATGGCCGACTGGACGACCTGGCGCGGAACTCCCAACCGAAGTGCCGTGACGGTCGACGAACTACCGACCAAATTGCACCTTCAGTGGACGTTGACGCTGCCTGAACCCCAGCCCGCTTGGCCTGCCGAACAGGGCAAGATCCAATTTGACGCCTCCTACGAACCGGTCGCGTCGCAGGGCCGCTTGTTTGTGCCATCGATGGCCAGTGACCACGTGACCGCGTACGATCTGCAAAGTGGCGAATCATTATGGCGGTTCTACACTGAAGGGCCCGTCCGCTTCGCGCCGGTGGTTGTCGAAGATCGAGTGCTCTTCGGCAGCGATGACGGATTTCTCTATTGCCTTGGTGCGGATGACGGTAGCCTTCGTTGGAAATTTCGTGGGGGTCCCGATGGCCGCCGCATTCTGGGCAATGAACGCCTGATTTCGATGTGGCCGATTCGTGGTGCCCCCGTCGTGTATGACGGGACGATCTACTTTGCCGCGGGCATTTGGCCGTTCATGGGCGTTTTTATTCATGCGCTGGATGCCGAAACGGGCGAGGTGCAGTGGACCAACAGCGGCACCGGTTCGAATTATCTCGTCCAACAACACGGCAGCCCGGCCTTTGCCGGCGTCGCACCGCAGGGCTACCTCGCAGCGACTGAAGATGTCTTGCTGATTTCGGGCGGAATGACTGTTCCGGCGGCACTGGACCGCAAAACCGGCGAGTTTCTGTACTTTCGACCGGGCGAGCGTTCGTTGGGTAAAGACGCAGGCGGCTATCGCGTCGTGGCAGGCGATGATTGGTACACTAACCGAGGCGGCCTCTACAGGACTAAGGATGGTTCGGTGGGCGGTCGGTTCGCACCTAGTATCGTTGGCGAAGATCTGGTGATCGCAATCACCAAGGGGAAGATGGTGGGGCATGTGCCTCAACCTGTCTTGCAGGAGCGGACCACGAAAGATCGGAAAGGTAAACCGCAAAAGGTCAAAGAACTTGTCTTTCCAACACGTTGGACGAGCGACTTGCCAGCGGGATTGGAGGCGCTGTTCCTGCGAGCCGGATCGAAGGTGTATGGCGCAGGAAAAGATGGGCAGCTGACCGCGATCCGTCTGCCAGTCGAAGGTAAACCCGCGCAGGTCACATGGCATGGCAAAGTGCGCGGTGATGTCTGGAGTATGCTCGCATCCGACGACCGACTGATTGTTGTGACAAGACAAGGTGAACTGTTCTGTTTTGGCGCTAACAGCAAGATACAGCCACAAGTGCGAAACGAGCGGGTTGCCGCCACGGATCCGCCGTCACGCACGATCTCGAACTCGGCACTGTCTTTCATTGATCCCAAGCACCACCAAGGCTATTGCGTCGTGGTCGGGCTGGGCGATCTAAAGTCGCTCAACGATGTTGTCCGCGCAAGCGACTCGCACGTGATCGCACTGGACCCTGATCCGGCCCGCTGCGCCGCTGCACGGCTTCAGTTCGAAACCTCGGGCGACTTGGGGCGACGCATTGCCGTTGTCGAAAGCGATTTGACCTCGGCAGGTTTGCCTCCTTACATGGCAACATTACTATTTTGCCTTGATCGTAATGCTGTGGGAACGACCAACATGGCCGAACTAGCCTCCGCTTGTTTCCACGTGCTCCGACCCTATGGCGGGACAGGTGTCGTATCCACGTCGGAGGTCGATCACGCGGCACTGGTAAGATCTCAGGCGCAACTGGCAGGAATGGAACTAACCCGACAGGAAGACACCAGCATCATCACGCGCGCCGGCTCGTTGATTGGTGCGGCCCCTTGGACACATCAAGGTGGGAACATCTCAAACACGCAGATGTCCGAAGACACACGGGTAAAAGCACCGTTGGGACTTCTATGGTTTGGTGGACCGTCGAATAAGGACGTATTGCCACGTCACGGGCACGGCCCAACACCCCAAGTCGCGGGCGGGCGTTTAATTATTGAAGGTCCGGACATGTTACGCGCAGTCGATGTCTACACAGGCCGCAAACTGTGGCAGCGTAAACTCCCCGATGTGGGCCTTTATTACAACAACACGGGGCACCATCCTGGTGCCAGCGCAATTGGCAGCAACTTCGTTTCACTGCCCGATGGCATTTATGTCGCGTGGGACCGTCGATGCTTACGACTGGACGCCGCGTCCGGCGAGACGGTTTCGACATTTTCGTTGCCCGCAGACGAAAGTGGTAACAACCCGGTGTGGGGATTCGTTGGTGTGCACGGTGAGTTGCTGATCGCGGGTAGTTCGCCCGTCGCTCCCTTCACAAAGAGCCGCGCCAAGGAAGACGAGAACACGGTCTTTACACGTTTCGGCGAAGGGAGCCGGAGACTCGTCGTTATGGATCGCCACACTGGCAAGGTGCTGTGGAAGCGTGACGCAGTGTTTAACTTCCGACACAATGCCATCGTAGCTGGCGGGGACAAGATTTATTGCTTGGACCACATGACCGACGCCCGCATTGAATATCTGCAACGGCGTGGCAAGCCGCTCGACGGCGCGGCACGCTTGCTGGTGCTCGATGCGAGCACGGGAAAAGTCATTTGGGAGACCGACGACAACGTCTTTGGAACTTGGCTTTCATATAGTGCCCCGCACAACCTTCTATTGCAGGCGGGTAGCGCTTACCGCGATCGGGCGAAAGACGAAGTCACGCGTGGCATGACCGTCTACGACGCCGACAACGGTTCGGTCCGTTGGCATTCCAACGAGGTCTACGGCGGTCCTCCTTTGCTGCATGGCGACATGATCATCACGCAAGACAGCGCCGTAAGCCTGTTGACCGGAGAAGCCGTGCTACGCAACGATCCGCTCACCGGCCAACCAGTGCGTTGGCTGTACTCGCGCAATTACGGATGCAACACAGCGATCGGTTGTCCCAACCTGTTGACGTTTCGCAGCGCGGCTGCCGGCTTTTTTGATTTGGCGGGCGACGGTGGGACGGGCAACTGGGGCGGCTTCCGTTCGAGTTGTACTTCGAATCTGGTCCCAGCCGATGGCGTGCTCAATGCGCCGGACTACACACGCACATGCACCTGCAGTTATCAAAACCAATGTTCCTTGGCTTTGGTCCATATGCCTGACGTTGAAACGTGGACATTTCATGCGTCAAAGTGGACGGGGAAACGTGTCAAGCAGGTCGGCATCAACTTTGGCGCGCCGGGCGACAAGCGCGATGACGATGGGGTACTTTGGCTGGACTATCCGAGTGTCGGAGGCCGATCGCCTGACCTGCCTCTGGAAATCAAGGGGACGCCACTCCGCTACCATCGTCAACATGCATCGACAACCCGCGCCGCCGGCCACGCCTGGGTGCAGGCCTCCGGGGTTGAAGGCGTCACGTCGCTGAAGTTGACCCTCAGTCAAGACGCAGACGTCATCAGCCGTCGTCACACCGTGCGATTGTATTTTTGCGAGCCCGGGGAACTGGTGCGTGGGCGGCGAGTATTCGACGTCGCGTTACAAGGTCAAAATGTACTGACTGGATTCGACATTGCAGGTTCTGCGAAAAAAGAGCACTGGGGTGTCGTCCGCGAGTTCAACGACGTTGCCATCAAAGACCACCTTGAAATCTCATTTCGCCCGGTCACTGGCACGCCGGTCATCAGTGGGATCGAGGTCTTGGCAACGGATTAGCCGTCACACTTGCCCTGTGCCATGCGATGTGTCAAGCTATCAGTTTGAGATACTTGGATCTGCTGTCCAAGTTGCCCACCACGTACTCTTCGATCTGCTATCCCACCCTCCGCTTGAATTTCACTAGGTGCCGCATGAAATCCACCAGGCGTCATGGATCTGCGAACTCGTTTTACATGTTGGCCGTTGGGTCGCTAGTCCTGTTGGGTATGCTCGCTTACATGCTTCTTAGCGGTCAAGGAAGACCGATCGTGACGCACGAACCGTCGACCGGGACAGACGCCTCCCAGGAAGGCGAGACGCCACAATCCAAAGAATTGTTCGTGTATTGTGCGGCAGGCATGCGGTACGCCATGGAGAAGGTCCGCGCGCAATACGAAGAAGAGATGGGTGTGCTCGTGCGACTGCAATACGGCGGATCGAACACTCTGCTGAATCAGCTCGAGGTAAACCAAACGGGCGATTTGTATTTGGCGGGCGACGAAAGCTACATCCGTTTGGCACAGGAGAAAGGGCTTGCTGTCGAGGCGATTCCCATGGCGCTGATGAAGCCGGTCATCGCCGTGCCAGTCGATAACCCCAAGAACATTCTCACGATTGACGACTTATTGCGCGAAGACGTCAAAGTCGCCCTCGGCGACCCTGGCGCCGCAGCAATCGGCAAGAAGTGCAAACGACTGCTGTCCGCCTCAGGGCAGTGGCGCCAGCTCGAAGAACAGGTCACCAAGAGCGGCGTCTTTAAGCCGACCGTCAACGATGTCGCCAACGCCATCAAACTTGGTAGTGTGGACGCTGGCGTGATCTGGGATTCAACCGTTGCCCAGTATTCGGAACTCAAGCCTGTCGCCGCACCTGAATTAGATGCAGGACTGGCGACGATTGAGATTGCCGTCGTCAAGAATTCAAAAAATCCAACGGCCGCGTTAACATTCGCTCGTTACCTGACCGCTCGTGACAAAGGGCAGGAGATTTTTCGCGCAACGGGGTTCGAAGTGTTGGATGGCGACCAGTGGAGCGAAACTCCGGAAATCACATTTTTTGCCGGAGCCGTCAATCGCGCAGCTTTGGAGCCGGTAATCAAGGAATTCGAACGGCGCGAGGGCGTGATCGTCAACACTCGCTTTGATGGCTGTGGAATTCTGACTTCCACGATGCGGGGCATCAGGAGCGGGCAGGCTGGCAGTTTTCCCGATGTCTATATGGCCTGCGATGTCTACTACCTGAATGTTGTTGAAGAGCTTTTTCAAGATGCCGTGAATATCTCCGACACGGACATCGTCGCGGTAACGCAGAAAGGCAACCCCAAGGCCATCAAATCTGTCAAAGACTTGGCCAAGCCAGGAGTCCGCGTGGTATTGGGACAACCAGAAAAATGCACAATCGGCATTCTTTCAAAACGACTACTGGAGAGCGAAGGCCTTTCTTACGAATCGCTCAACTCGACTGGCAACTTGGTCAATCAGACAACCAGTTCGGCGTTGCTGGTCCCGCAAATCGCCACCGGTGCAGCCGATGTCGTGCTGGCCTATCGGACCGATACACGATCAGAAGCAAGT
>JASLPZ010000055.1:0-13703 GCA_030744725.1 Pirellulaceae bacterium | reverse complement strand
ACTCGCACTTGGCCAAGGCAATCCAGCCTTTCAGCGTTGCCCGATCCAGCGAGTACAAGCAGTTGGGCCATCGCTTGTACGAGACGATCGCGCGTTCGCGGGACAGATTTGAATCGCGTGGTTTTAACTGGCGATTGGATGACGCCGATTCGCAAACGCGAACTCAAGGCAACGACGCCGCGCCAGCCAAAAACACGTTGGAGTAGTCGCGGTGGCGTCCAGATCTGAAGATGAACCACAAGTTCGGCGCATTCGCACGGACCCGTTTTTTTACGCGATGCTCGGCGTCATCGGCAGCACCTACGTCTTGCTGGTGGTTGGCATGCTATTGGCCGACGTGGCGTATGTATTCACCAGCGATATGAGCGAACGTCTCGTACTGGATTTCTCCAGTGATGGCGAAGGCAAGATGCTGGCAACGGGCGACCTTCTAGCGGACCGCTTCGCCCGGTATGGCCTGTCGATCACGACCGACGATCCAGGGCAACACCAAGCGCGGATCATCGACACCGATAAGCCTTCTGCGGCAAACAGTAATCTGGGCTCACCGCATCAGGACTTTGGCGGACCTGGCGTCGGCGTGGGGGGACGATTGCGGAGCACTGGCGAAAACAGCTTACCCTTGGGCAATGCGATCGCCATCACGGCAGCCGACGATTTGAATTCAGCCGAAGGTGCAACGGCCGAACTGGTGGCAAACTGGGTTTCGCCAGTCCACCTGGATCGGTTGCGCCTGGAACAAATGACCAAAGCCGGTGGACACGCCGTCACATACAACATGGCTGGCGAGGTGATTAGCCGTACCGAGATTGGTGCGCCGGCAGCTGACGGGACGTTAGTCATGGAGATCCGCGACGACGAGGTTTCACGGATTGATGTTGTGCTCGCGGACGATCGCGCCCTGGCATTTCTTGATTACACCGCTTCTGGGCAACTGACCGCCGACCTGGATAAACCTGGTCGCCAGACCGTGCGAGCCGGTAGCGTTCGTGTCGTTCCGAGCGAGGCAGTCCAGATTCGACCTTCGGACAAATCGGGCACCATCGTCTGCCAATGGGTTGATCCGGTTGAGGTCGATGAAATCCAACTGCTGGACATCAACGACATTGGCGGCGAATTGCAGCTATTTGATTTGGCGGGAAAATCACTGGCGCGACGCGCTATTGCAGATTTGGGCCCCAACAGCTTCCAAAAGCTCCGCCTGCAGATACCCGATGTCGCCCGACTGGAAATCCACTTGCCTGGCGGCGGGGCTCTGGCTGAAATGCACTTTACCTGGCAGCGGCGGGTAAGATCTGCCTGGCAACGTGACCATCCAAGGTTGGCTAAGGTCGTTTTCAATCCGATCACCGATGCACTGAGCAAACCAGAGATCCGCTATTCGATCAAATTGACGATGATCTCGTGCACGATCACGGCGATCTTGTCGTTGTGGGTGGCAGTCCCAATTGGGTATTTAATGTCGCGACACCGGTTTCCGGGCCGGAATCTGATTGATGCGGTTTTGGATATTCCAATCGTATTGCCACCGCTGGTTGTCGGCTTGAGCCTTTTGATTCTGTTCCAGTATGTGCCGACGAGCTTGCGTGAAGCCGTGGTCTATCAGATCCCAGCGGTGATTATCGCCCAGTTTTCGGTCGCATGTGCCTTCGCAGTGCGGACAATGCGCGCGACATTTGATCAGATCGACGCGAGGCATGAACAAGTCGCGCTGACGCTGGGCTGCAGTCGCATGCAGGCCTTTGGAATGATTGTCATACCAGAGGCGAAACGGGGCATCGTGACTGCCGCCACGCTCGCCTGGGCCAGATCACTGGGAGAGTTTGGGCCGTTGTTGGTTTTTGCTGGAACGACAAGAAATAAGACCGAGGTTCTCTCGACGACCGTCTTTCTAGAACTGAATGTGGGAAATCTGGGTGCCGCAGTGGCCGTCTCGTTGATCATGGTCGCCGCAGCGGTCATGGTATTGGTACTGGCGCGAGCCTGGGGAACCAGGAACCTGGCGGTCTAGGTCTCGAGCACGCGAAGAAATTGGGAGAACAGAATAGGTGATCGTGCTCGACAAGGTGACAATTCAAGCTGGCCAGTTTCGGCTTGAAGAGGCCTCGCTCGAGGTGCCTACCGGCGACTACGGAATGTTGATGGGGCGAACGGGGTGTGGCAAGACAACGATTCTCGAAGCGATCGCCGGACTAAAACACGTCGTCTCCGGGCAGATTCGCCTGGGCGATCGTGACGTTACCACATTGAAGCCGGCCGAGCGGAATATCGGTTATGTACCGCAAGATGGTGCCTTGTTCGCCACGATGTCTGTTCGAAACCACTTGGCTTTCGCGTTGAAGATCCGCAACGCCACCGCCTCGAAGATTGACCTGCGTGTCGCGGAACTGGCCGACTTGCTGGAGATCCGCGATCTATTGACGCGATTCCCCAGGAATCTCAGCGGTGGTGAGAAACAACGCGTGGCGATCGGGCGAGCACTCGCTTTTCGACCCAGTACGCTGTTGCTTGACGAACCGTTGAGCGCATTGGACGACGATACACGCGAACAGATGTACGCATTGCTCAAGCACGTGCAGCAGGCCACCGGCGTTTCCACGCTACATGTCACCCACCATATGCAAGACGTTTTGCATCTGGGTGACTCGCTTTTCAAGCTAGAAAATGGCGATGTTTCCAAGCAGGCCATTGATCGCAACGGACGTGCGCCGGTAAAACAGCAGTTACAAAATCCACAAGAATAGAACCGGCATCGGCCGTTTTCACAGACTTTTTCAACTATCAAGGAGCATTGATGAAAGTCGCAACGATTGAGACGAGCAAAGGCACTATCAGACTGCAACTGCACGAAGACAAAACACCCAAGACCGTCGCCAATTTCGAAAAACTGACCACCGACGGATTCTACGACGGTCTAAAATTCCACCGCGTGATTCCAAACTTCATGGTGCAGGCCGGATGCCCGCAAGGCACTGGCACTGGCGGACCTGGCTATCAGTTCGACGACGAATTTCATGCGGATCTCAAGCACGACGGCCCGGGCATCCTGTCCATGGCCAATGCCGGCCCCGGTACAAACGGATCTCAGTTCTTCATCACACACGTTGAAACGAGCTGGCTGGACGGCAAGCATTCGGTCTTCGGCCGCGTTCTCGAAGGACAGGACATTGTCGACGCGATCGAGCAAGGTGACGTGATGGAAAAGGTCACAATCAGCGATGAGTAACTGCCCATCTTGGAGATTGCGGTCCGCCAATTCTACCGGCGAGATGCCACTCATATGGGTGGCTTGCGGCGGGGCGATGAGCGGGTTTCATTGTTGTAACGGCACCGATTCTGATATCCTTATGGACTGACGATTGTTGGTTTCAGACAACCCAAGGAAAACTGTCATGTGGGCACGACTGCCGCGAGCGACAAGAAACTGGTTTGGACTAAACGGAGCTTCCCAAAATTGGTCACGTGGCCTCATCGGCCTCCTGGCACTGCTGCTGACCGTTGGTTCGAGTTGGGCGTGTGAGACACCAGTCTACCGTTACGCCATGTATCGCTGGCAGCCGACACCTTACGAAGTCTACTCGTTCCACGATGACTCCAATTCTGAGGCACACGCCGCAGTTGAAGAGGCGATTGCCGATGTGTCTGAAGGGACCGACAATCGAGCCAACGTCGTTTTCATTCCAGTCAACCTGACGGCCGACCCCGAGTTGAACGGCCTGACGCCGGACATCAAAGCGGCCTGGACATCGCAAAAAGACCGATCTCTACCGTCCTATCTGATTTCAACACCTTATGGTGTCCAAATCTACTCCGGAAAGCTTGATATCGGCACGATCGAGACGCTCGTCGAGTCGCCCGCCCGCAAACTGATGGCACAGCAATTGGAAGCTGGCAAGATTGGCGTACTGTTGTTTCTTAGTGGCAAGGACAAGAAGGAGAACGAACGGACCAAGAAAATCTTGCAGGGACTCGTGAAAGAAGTAGGCGAGGGCAAGATCTCCCTCTACTCGGCACCGAGCGACGATGCCGCGTCGGAAGAAGAATCCGCCACGGCCAATCCCGGCCTGGAGCTCGGCTTGATCGAGGTCAAACGTGACGATAAAAAAGAAGCATGGCTGGTGCGATCGCTGTTGGCCATGGAATCCGACCTGCCAGACGAATCTCGCCCCATGGTGTTCCTGTCCTACGGGCGCGGGCGAGCTTTGTTGCCGTACATTGGCGAAGGCATCACGCGCGAGAATCTGCTTCGTGAGGTCGAGTTCATCAGCGGCGCTTGCTCGTGCACCGTCAAGGAACAGAACCCGGGCGTCGACTTGTTGGTCCGTTACGATTGGGATGCGGCATCGGCCGCATTAGCCGATCGTTTTGGGACCGAAGAGGGCAACGAGGGACAGTTCGGACCGACGGACTTTCTGCCGCAGTTGATCATCCCATCCAGCACGGCTCCTCCGGTTGAAGCCGTCGCGGGAACGTCAGATGCACCTGGCACGACAAAAGACTCAAGCACAGGTGAACCAAAACGATCGGAGGGCACCGACGGCGAAAATGTGGCCGCAACAACTGACGATATTCCCGTTGAAGGTGACGGAGCATCACGTGACGCGAGAACAGACGATGTCGACACTGCAACGAGCGCGGTTGCATCAGCGGACGAGCCGGCCGGATCTGAAGGAGGAACGACTGCGCGCGACTCGGACCACGGAAGCGATGACGAAGTAGCTTCCATGACACCTGTGGAGGCCTTTACGGTAACCGTACCTGCCTTCCAACCGGCTCGGTCATACGTCAGCATGCTTGTAGTGGGCGGGGGCCTGGCGCTCGGTTTAGTAATTCTGTTCGGGGTCACTTTCTTCGTCATGCGGCCGCATTGACGTTTCTTCGAGTCGCTCGGTTGGCTGAGATAACACTTGACTGCTGCATCATGATCCAATTCGATGGGGTTCATAAGCACTACCGGACCGCGAACGGGGAAGTCCGTGCGCTCAATGGCGTGTCGCTCGTGATCGACGATGGCCAGTACGTTGCGGTACAAGGCCACAGCGGGTCTGGCAAGTCAACATTACTGGCCTTGGCCGGTGGACTAGCCCTGCCGACCCAGGGAAAAGTGATCATCGGGGGTGAAGAAATCTCTGCCATGCCGTCGGCCGAACGCGCTCGTTTTCGTGCGGACCATGTCGGCTTTGTGTTTCAGATGTTCCACCTGCTGCCGTACCTGAACATCGTCGATAATGTACGCATTGCGGCTCGCGACCCTCGCTCCGCACAATCGCAACAAGACGCGGAAGCTTTGCTTGACCGATTCGGCCTCCATGATCGACGTACACATCGACCCGCCCAATTAAGCGCCGGTGAGAGGCAACGCGTAGCCATGGCCCGTGCCTTACTCAACGGCCCCAAGCTGTTGCTGGCGGATGAACCAACCGGCAACCTCGATCCCGAAAATGCCAAAAGCGTTTTGGATGCCATCGATGGATTTCACGCCGACGGAGGTACCGTGTTGCTGGTTACACATCACGCGGATGCAGCAGAACGTGCTGCGAAGATCGTGTCATTGAGCAGTGGGCAGGTGGTCGACGCGACCGCCGAATGTCTTTGATGGCAACAGCGTTTTCCGAGAAGTGTCTACCGAGGTGACATGCACGCAAGACGAGCGTAGTTACCCGCCGGCAACCGGTGCGATCAAGACTAGCTCCTCACCTTCGCGCATCGGCCGGTCGGTAAAACTCGCGACAGACCCCACGTGTTCGCCGGATACCGTCACGAGACACGAACCAGGCAAATCGGTTTCCGCTAGCAGCGAATTGACCGCTTGCACTGCGCAGGCGATCGTGGCTCCGGATTCCAAATCAATCTGCTCGGGAAGCGTCTTGGCATGTTGATAACTGCGACCGAGATAGGTGATGCGAATCTTCATGGTGGCATTCAAGGATTAGAGTTGGCGCACACGGGACAAGCTGGATTTCGTTTGAGATCGACGATTGTGGGTCGTCCCACGAAGCCATCGTATGTCAGCAGGCGACCAAAAAGTGGCGTGCCGGTCCCTGAGAGAATCTTGATCGCTTCCAAAGCCGCCAGCGCGCCTGTCGCACAGGAAATGGCTCCAACTACGGGAAACAGCTCTTCAAACGGTGGCTCATCAGGGTAAACACATTGCAAACAAGCCGTCATGCCTGGCTGAACGACGATCAGCGTACCCGTCATCCCCCACTGTGCCGCATCGATCAGTGGAATCCCCGCCGTCACAGCGGCTCGATTCAATCGCAAACGTTCGGCAAAGGTCGGTGGACATGCGAGAATGATGTCGCACCGCGCGGCGAGCTCATTTGATTCGTCTTCATCTGGTTCGTGATCGATCGCTTCGACCCTGACCATACGGTTCATGGTCCGCAGGTAAGCGGCGAATTCCGCAGCACGAGGTTGGCCCAACACACTTTCCGAACCCAAGACCTGCCGATTCAGATCGGGTGATATCATTTGGCCACCGTGGGCGATGATCACGTTCCCCACGCCGGCCATTGCCAACATCTGGGCCGCCGGTCCGCCCATCCCGCCGACGCGCGTCACCAGCGCGGTAGCTTGCTTTAACCGCAACTGACCTTCTTCAGACAGAACCCCTGGTCCCAACTGCCGGTCGTATCGTTCTCGTTCTTCAGGTGTGAGATTCAAGACTGTTACACGCGGCTAAAGAGTTCTGGCGCTGGCCGTTCGGTATTGGGGGCATTGGTGTCGAAGAGGTCTTGTGCCTTCTGGCCCGAACTCTCACGAGTTCGGCGGCAATTCGTTCAGCAGGAATCGGAGCAGCCCTCGGGAGCAGGTCGTCGCAACCGAGCGATAGCTCGTATCGGTCCGAGGCACAGCCTCGCTACTTTCTCCTTCCCTGTGACATATCGACGTAACCGTACCCGCCGTCGCAATACGCTGCAAGACGCTCGAGGAAATTGGCTTCCCCTTGCTGGGGCCCTGATCCGAATTGAATGCAGTGAATCGCGGTCTTCCCGCTGGCCAACTTTGCGATTCGCGCCAGCTCGACGGCCGACAAATGTGGATCGCCACCGTCGGTCAGCAAGAAAATTGCATCCGGTGCGAGTCGCAATGCTGTCAACAGACCCGTTAAGTGTTCCGTCGCGCCGAATGCCGCAAGGCCGCTGAGGTACCCGCGAATCGACTGTTTATTTTCTTCGGTGGCGAGAAGCAGGCTACGTTTTTTGTGCAGAAAAACACACTGGTGGTGGTAGGCTATAATCTGAAACTTGTGGTTGGGCTTGAGGTGTTGGACCGCTCGCACCAATTCGTTTTCAGCGGCTGCCATCGCCCCCAGACCGGCACCACCCATGCTCTTGGATCGGTCGATCAAGAACACGAACGACCTGCCGCTGGCTTGGTCACTACCGAAGAGGCCTAAACTGGTCGACGGCCCCCGCGCGGCAAGCGCTTGTTTGCGAGCTGCCTCTTCGGCAAAGATGGCCGACGGATCCAACCCAGACGGGATGCGACTGCGGCCACTGACCGTGAGGCGAGGTGATTGGACCAAACCGGCGTTGGCTGCGATTGCGCCGGTCTCTAGGGCCGGCAGCGAAAGCTCCTTGCTAGCCAACCCCGCAGCCGTCGCTGCCGCAGGCAATGCTACCGCCGGAGAGATCGGCTCGGCACCAATCTCCGCTTGAGTTACTTTCTTTGCCCTGGAATCGTCTTCGGTTAGATACTCGACCACGCGACTGCGATCGGTGCTGGCCAGAACGATGGCGACACGACGATCCGCGGTCGGCACGATCGTCGATGACGCATCTGTCCAAAAGAGAGCGATCAGCATCAGAATGGTCGCGTGCGTGACCGCTGATAACGCCCAAGCGGGAATCGTGCGTCGCCGTGTGGAGGCGGTGGTCGGGCTTGCCATTGGTCATTCACCGGGAAAAAGTACCTCGCCTAGACCAGTATGAACGCCTGACCGAGAATCATCAAGCTTCCTGTGCTAGCGTTACGTTTCCAAGAATCCCTCGCGGCCGCCGGAAGTCCGCCCACCAGATCGCCGATAGATAATAAAGGTGCCTCGGGAATCTCGAGCAGGTCGTTCGACCTTGCTCCTAAGTCGGCAAGTGGTTGACGTGGCCGGATGAGATTCGGGGTGATCCGTGCCGACAAGACGATGGTCAGGGAGGACCGATGTGAGCCAGATTCGATTGATGCCCTATTCGACGTCGTTCGATATCGGTAATGCCGTCGCGCTGGTCCGCGCGTCCGAGTTATCCTACGAAGAACCTGGATTGATTGAAGCCGAGGCGATTCGAGAATGGGGATACGACCGTTTTCACTTCGTCGACGCCGGTGGCACGCAGGTATTTCTCGCAGCCAACGACGATTGCGTCCTGGTCTGCTTTCGGGGGACCGAGGTCGGGGAGATCGGCGACTGGATAACCGACACACGCATGAAACTGGTCGCCGGTCCCATGAATGGCAAAGTTCATGCTGGCTTTTATGACGCGTTAAGCAAAGTCTGGCAGGTCGTCGACGATATTCTGCGCAGGCTGGACCCGCGAGGGAGTAAGGCGGTTTTTCTGACGGGACACAGTCTTGGTGCCGCGTTAGCGACGCTGGCGGCAGCCCGCTGGCACGATATTGGGCGCCGCGTAAAAGCCGTTTACACGTTTGGGCAACCTCGCACGGGTGACCACTCGTTTGCACGCAACTTCAATTTCGCTTTCATGGCGGCGACATTCCGCATTGTCAATCAGAACGACTTGGTGACCCGGATCCCGCCGAGATCGTTCGGCTACAGCCACCTGGGCACATTCAAGTACATCACTAGCAATGGACAATTGGCCAGCAACATTCAGTGGTGGCAGAGGTTCTTGGACAGCTGGAACGTGGCCATGGACAACGTCTTTCAATGGGCCGAAGATGGCGTCGGCGACCATCGCATCTGCCAATACCGGTCTTTCCTGGAAAACCAAATTCGCCCCACAGAGGCAGTCGATCTGAGAGCGAATCTGCGCCGCTTTCTTCGAACAGCGAATCGCCTGACCGGTATTACAATTCGTCCTCGCCGCGTGGCCTGAACGCCGCTGCCTGTGATGTGGACATCGACGATGTTTCGCCAACGAGGCTCTGCGGGTGCCGGACGTGAAGACGCGTCTGACGACCACCGTTGGGCTCGTTGGCCTTGAAAAAGAGTGTGATGTTGCCTGTCGCCTCCGCAGGTATCCGCCGAACGTGCCGTTGTCCGCGTGCAGTGCCCACGGTCCTCCCTGGGACTCTCCCACCGTTGTCGATTTCAATACCGCCGCCCTCATGGCCCGGAATCTTGCAACGCGCAATCAATTTCAGCAGATGGGATCCAAGCAGCGCCGTTAACTCGGCACGCCCCGTCGTCTTATCTGGCATCACAATCGGAGTATACTTACACGCTCGGGGCTCAGTATTATGAGAACAACCCAACGCTACTGCCTTGATTGCCAGCACAAGTTCGATGTTGTGCCGGATGAGTTGAATTGTCCGCGATGCGGTGGGACGTGGCACGACTGGATGCACATGCCGACCATTGATTCCGAGTTCATGTCCGAATCGCTCGGTCAGGATGATCAGGACGACGCGCCGGACGAATTCCTCGATACCGAATTCGATAAGTACCACATCCACGAGTTCCTCGGCCAAGGTGGAATGGCCCGGGTGTATCGAGCACAAGATCTAGCGTTGGAACGACCGTGCGCCATTAAGGTTCTGCGCGAGACGACCCTACAGCGCGATACGGAGGCCATCGCCTCATTCTTAGCCGAAGCCCGTTCGGCTGCGGCACTGATGCATCCGCATGTCGTAACGATTCATACGATTGGCGACCAGCGGGGGCGGCATTTCATCGAAATGGAGTACATCGATGGCCCCTCGCTGGCAGACCATGTGCGAGCCGTAGGTCGTCTCGAGCCGCTCGACGCGACGAATTTCATGCTGCAGATCTGCTCGGCATTGGAAGTGGCCCACGACATGGGCATGGTGCACCGCGATATCAAGCCAGCCAACGTCATGGTCGCCCGCTCGATGCACGCCAAACTCGCTGACTTTGGGCTGGCCAAACGACTCGCCAAGAGCCCCGGGCCCAACATGCTCCTCTCTGGCACACCCTCGTTCATGGCACCCGAACTGTTTAAAGGAGAACCGGCCAGCAAGGCGAGTGATGTCTACGCAGTCGGAGTCACGTATTTCTCTTTGCTGACCGGGCGACTCCCCGTCGCGGCAAGATCGGTGAATGACCTGGTCAAGTTCCACGACCGGGAACAGTCGTTTGAACTCAACACGTTGGCCCCGGAACTGCCCCCGCAGATCATCGAACTGGTCGAGAGCTGTCTGGCCAAGAGCCCCATGCAGCGGTACGAAGACGCCAGAGCCCTTGGCCTGGCGCTCCGCAGACTGTTTGGATCGCTCCGCAGCCTCGATGGTCTACTCGAGGAAGCGTTAGCGGGAGACCCGGTTGAAATCCGTGATTCTGGCGACGGGTTCGAAGTGCTGGTCGCATTGCCCAATGCGCGATCACAAAAGGTCATTATCGAACTGGTTCGTCCCCAACCAGACGTTGAATTGGTCCGCATCTACAGTATCTGCGGCCGCGCCGTTGCCGACCAGTACGAACACGCGCTGGAAATGAACGCCGTGATCCCGCATGGCGCACTGGCCATAGAAGAAATCAACGGCGAGAGGTGTTTTGTTGCCGTCGACACGTATCCGCGAGCCACGTGTGATCCACCGGAAGTACGAGAAAGTGTCCTCACAATCGCCGCCAATGCCGATCGTCTGGAGTCGCAACTTCATGGTGAAGATCATTTCTGAGGCGACCGGCAGTTGACGATTCACCGCATCTGACAAGTTTCCATCTGCCACTCGGCTAAGCGGACACTGGCCTGGAAACGCCCCCTGACCGGTGGCGCGATTTGCTTTCGTCAGCCCGTCGGAATAGGCTATCGTCTTCACCCTGCACCCGCCCTCTCGCCTCCGTCGTGAAGGAATCCTCAATGCAAGCTCGCAATGCCCTCTTTATTACACTCTGTCTGATCGTGGCCTCACAAACGCGTTTGTCGACGGTTGAGGCTGTTGAGCCACCAGAGGGGTTTACCGCCCTATTCAACGGCGAGAACCTCGATGGCTGGCACGGCATGGGACATTTCGACCCTCGCAAGTTGGCGAGCATGACTGACGAAGAACGTGCCACGAAGCACGCAACGGACTTGAAAGATGCTCAAGCACACTGGTCTGTCGAAAATGATGAACTGGTAAATGACGGACATGGCGCCTACCTGACCACGGACAAAGAATACGGCGATATCGAGTTGTTAATCGACTACAAGACTGTTGCCAAGGCAGATAGTGGCATCTACCTGCGTGCCAACCCACAAGTTCAGATCTGGGACTTTACCGAAGCGGGAGGCAAGTGGAATATCGGCGCTGACAAGGGTTCCGGCGGCCTGTGGAACAATAGCAAGGGCGCCGTAGGAAAGGACCCGCTCGTTCTGGCTGACAAACCGTTTGGCCAATGGAATCGATTCCGGATCCTGCAGATTGGTGAACGCACAACGGTTTACCTGAACGACAAATTGGTTGTTCAGAACGCACGTATGGAGAATTTTTGGGATCGAAAAGGCCCACTGTTCGCCAAGGGTCCGATCCAGCTGCAGACGCACGGTGGCGAAATCCGCTGGCGCAATATCTTCATTCGCGAAATTGGCTCGGACAACGCCAACGAGATTCTAGCCAGTGCTTCCAACGAAGGCTTCGATTCCGTATTCAACGCCAAGGATTTTTCCGGCTGGGCAGGACCAATTCAGAATTACGACGTCGATGACGGTGTGATCCGTTGCAAGCCCGGCAAGGGCGGCACTATCTATACGGAAAAAGAGTACTCGGATTTTGCGGTTCGCTTCCAATTCAAGTTGCCGCCGGGTGGCAACAATGGTCTGGCGATTCGCTATCCAGGCCAAGGAGACACAGCGTACAAGGGCATGTGCGAATTGCAGGTTCTAGACAATACTGCGACTAAGTACGAAAGGCTGGACAAACGCCAATATCATGGCTCGGCCTATGGCATGGTGGCCGCCCATCGTGGTTTCTTACGACCGATAGGACGGTGGAATTTTCAGGAAGTGACCGTCAAGGGATCGACCATTCGAGTTGAACTGAATGGGACCCAGATCCTCAACGCGGATCTTGCAACCGTTAAGGAATTCATGGGAAAGCCAGTTAGCGGGAAAGACCGGACCTCGGGTCATTTCGGCTTCGCTGGCCATAGCAGCCCCGTGGAATTCCGTGATGTTCAGATTCGCGATCTCGCGGCGGAATAGTCACCACCAGATCGCCCAAAACGGCCAGAACCAAGACTGTGGGTAATGAACTTCCGGCGCGCCATTGACTCCGCCTGACGAGGCAACTAGAATTACGTGGTAATGAGAATGATTCTCATTATCATACCCGGGCCTTGATTTCTGCAATTATCATTGGAATCCACCAATGTCCCACGGCGAAACGACACTGGCGACGTTTGCAGGTTCCCGCGAAAACGAGCGTGTAGTGCTGGTTCTTGTCGCAAAGACTAACGGAAGCGTGGTGGAATTGCGCCAGCAGTCCTGGGGGGAAGGTGTTGGCTGGTTTACGCAGAGCAACGTGCAGCTCGAACCGCAGCAAGTCGCGGAGCTCAAGCAGACGCTCGGGCAAGCTCCCCACGCGTCCACACGTCGTTCGAGCCGAAAACCCACACCCGGTGGCTTTATTCCCCGAGTGGTCCACGCTGAGTCCGCATGATCCTTGCCGGGAGTCCGGCTCAAGAAATCAAAAAGGCCCGTCGGCGAATTGCCAGCGGGCCTTGATGGTTGTATCAGCAAACTCTTCAACCCACCTTACTCGGCGCACTTCCGCTGGAACCTGCGGCCGCTGACTGATTGCGCAGCAGCTTGCTGATCTCGTCGACCCCTGCTTGCTCTTCTTTGAGAATATCTTCCAAGAACACTTCGAGCGCACGGTCGTCGCCGCAACAACCGATCGCCTCGGTATAGAGCTTGACGGCCGCAGACTCGAACGCCAACGCATGATTCAGCATTTCTGCCAAATCGTTCGACTGCTGCACGGGATTCCGCTCAATCGTTGGTACGCCCCCAAGCGCAACGATCTTGTCACCGATCAACCGAGCGTGGCCGTACGATTCTTTGGCGTTACCGAAGAACATGCTGGCATACACTTCGCGCCAGAAGCCGGACACGACAAAGCCGGCCTGTGCGTATTGGGCAACGCCCGTCCATTCATGGCGCAAGATGTCGTTCAGTCTGTTCATCAAATGGGCATCCATCACATTTCCTTTTCTTGAATTTGTACAATGACATCGTAAGACAATGGCGCTTCGCACTGAAATGGGTCGCCAAGTAACTGCCACCCGCAGAAAATGATAACGGACACCCAACTCGCGTCCAGCGCGAATCACGACCGAAAAGAAAATCACCGGCACAGAAAAGGTGATGGAGATACTGAGTCTCAACATCGTCTTGCCAAACCACTGTTGTTCGGCGTTTGAGACGACTACGCCGCGTTTTCCTCTTTCGTATCCCCGGGACAACCGCGAGAAGTCTCCCACCACCATGGACCGTTCTCGAATGGCTGGGTGTCGCTCAAGTCGTTGAAGACTTCGTCGACCTTTACAAGCGGCTTGTCAATCGTGACGTCTTCCACAACAACCG
>JASLPZ010000559.1:0-2766 GCA_030744725.1 Pirellulaceae bacterium | reverse complement strand
GAGGTGTTGCGGCGCAACCATTTACGCTCACGGTCAGTGACGCGACGCAGGGCCTGGCGGCAATCGTCGCTGCAGTACTGAGTGCTCCTGTTGGCTTCGATCCGAAGTCCGCGATTGGAGCCATGCAGAAACCAACAAGAAACCAACAAAGACACAGACCTTGAGTTGGTGACATGGGAAGTCTGGGCAAGGTATTGTCTGTCACATCCTTCCTAAGTCCCGGCGTCAAAGTGTGTGTCTCTGTTGTTTCCGTTGTTTCCTTTTTTGTTTCCTTGCGGATGGAACCGGTCTGGATGACCACAGGCTAGATTGCCGGTCTGGCTGCGGCGGAAGCTCGCCAACAAAGCTGTGACGTCGCCACCCTTGATCCGGAACGCTTGCCAAAACTGCGGAACATTCGAACGAGACAGGAGGGCTGAAAGTGATTGCTGGCAGCGTCGTCGAGGACAGCATTTCCGCGTCACATGCACGCCGACATCTACGCATCCGGCTGTCGGCAATACCGGCAATCATATGCGTGCTGCAATGCGGCGACTTCGCTTTCGCACAACGAACTCGGCCACTCGATCCGATTGCGAAGAAGTTGCAGCCCGATCGTACCGTACTCTACAAGTCCGTCGGTGATTGTGAACTGCGACTGCACGTATTTGAACCGATCGGCCACAAGAAAGCGGATCGACGCAGCGCGTTTCTGATCATTCACGGCGGTGGCTGGAGTGGTGGGCATCCGTGGCGATGTTATCCATTCGCGGAATACTTTCGGCGGCAAGGAATGCTGGCAATAACGATCGACTATCGATTGCTAAAAAAGCCGCAGGGAACAACCGTATTCGACTGCGTTCGCGATGGACGGTCAGCGGTTCGGTATCTTAGACAACATGCCGACGAAATGGGCGTCGATCCGAAGAAGATCGTCGTGGCTGGCTGCTCAGCAGGTGGACATGTAGCTGCCGGGGCGGCACTGTTCGTTGATGTGGACGATCCTGCCGACGACACCAGCGTATCCTGTGTGCCAGATGCGCTGGTGCTCTATTACCCGGTAATTGACACGTCCACTGCTGGCTACGGCCAAAAGAAGATCGGCGCTGACTGGCAGCAGCTTTCGCCGGTCCATCATGTACGCCGCGACCTACCCCCGACGATCATCTTTCACGGAACGGGTGACACCGTTACGCCGTATGCCGGCGCCAAATCATTCCACTCGGAGATGCGAGACATGGGGAATGATTGTGAATTCGTGTCGCATAATGACGGTATCCACGGTTACCTCATCTTTGAACTGCCACTGTTTGAAGATGCCATGCAGCGGACTCAGCAGTTCCTTGCCGCGCGCTCGTTCGTTTCTGCGAAAACGGCGGAAACCGCTTCACAATCACGGGTATCTCCGTTTCGGAAGGCTGCTCTAGAACCAACGGACCGAGACGGGCGGAAACGCGAGCTGCTACAGCAGTATTACGAATCGCTGGAACACTGGGGACGCGTTGTCCGGACGCGGGTGAAGGCGGTTCCCGACAAGCCGGGCTGGAAGTACATCGGGCGGCTTGGCAATGTAGAAGACGATGTGCGTCCGACGGCATATGCCGCGATGGTGCTGTCGTTTCTTGCGGAATGCGAACCGCCACGTGCGCTGCTGGATGATGCTGCGAAGGCAGCGATTCGTGAGGAATCGATCGGGTTGTTGCGGTATCTCACGGCGAGTCACGTGGCCAACGGCGGAACGTGTCTGAACGGCAAACCCTGGGGCGGTCAGTGGCAGTCGGCGCTTTGGTGCCGAGCTGTCGCGATGGCGACGTGGCAGTCGTGGGAACATCTTGATGAGGATCTCCAAAACGCGGCGCTGAAGATGATCGTGTTCGAAGCAGATCGATTTATCGAAGCGGAACCGAAGAGCAGCGTTCGTAACGACACCGGAGCGGAAGAGAACGCATGGAACGCGTCGATTGTTGCGTTGGCGAGCAATATGCTGCCAGCGCATCCTCGCGCGAGGGCGTGGGAATCGGGACCATTTACCGGACTTGTACGTGGTGAACTACCTTGGCGGCGATGCTTTGACGAGGCAATGTCGCGTGAACGGAAGACTGATACAATGTTCACCACTCGATTTCCCAGGACAACAGGACCGGTTGTACCTCAATCGAGGTGATGGCCACTTTGACGAAAAGGCGGGTAGCGCAGGCATCGCAGAGCCAGATGGAGCCGGCAAGGGGATGGGAGTGCTCGCCGCAGATGTCGACGGAACTGGCGGGATCGACCTCTTTATTACCAACGACACGACTGCCAATTTGTTGTTCGTAAACGAAACTCACTCGGCAGGTGGCGTTCCGAAGATGAGCGAACGAGGAAGCATTGCCGGCGTTGCGTACGACGACCTCGGTCGCTTGCAAGGCTCGATGGGGATCGCCGCTGGTGATGTCACCGCGGATGGGTTGCTCGATCTTTTCGTGACGAACTTCATTATCGAACCGAACAACCTGTTTGTTCAATTGGCAAACCAAAAAGTGTTACTCTTCAACGATCGCGGCTTGGAAGCGAAGCTCGCCCGTCCATCAATCAACACGGTGGGCTGGGGAACGCAGTTCCTCGATACAGAACTGGATGGCGATTGGGATCTAATTGTAGCCAACGGTCACCTTGAAGATCCTCCCAATGGAGCCGGGTCGGGCGCGAAGCAGGCTCAGTTCTTTGAGAACCAGGGAGCCGGCCAATTTCGCGATCTACCAGCGAACGGGCTCGGTGACTACTTCGAGGCCAAGCACTTCGGGCGCG
>JASLPZ010000558.1:0-2770 GCA_030744725.1 Pirellulaceae bacterium | reverse complement strand
GCGTTACGCGTTTCACACCACGTAAACTAACAGGAGGCTGCGATTTAGGCTTCATTGAACGGTATTGGGGCTAGAGCATCCTTTACATCCGTGTGGCGTTGACTTGGCGGGAAACTTCAGCTCGGACCGTTGGAAAATCTGGAGATCTTGAAGATTCTTGTCCCCGTTTCGAGCTCCGCCGACAGTAATTGGTGTTTGATTCAATTGGAGGTCATGGATTGGCGGATCGAAAGGCGAGATTGGCGTTCGAGATTCTGGCCCGTGAGAACTCGCGGATGCTGATGGCCTATCTGCGCAGCATTGTCAGGGATGATGCTGCGGTGGATGACCTGTTTCAGGAAGTGATGGTTGTCGCGTGGAGGCGGCTGGACGAGTGCGATTTGTCTCAACCATTTGGACCGTGGCTTCGTGGTATCGCGTCACGATTGGTCATGGCTTATTACCGCAAGCTCAAGGTGTCGCCGCGTTTTTTGGATGACGTCGTGCTATCGCACTTAGACCGTCAATTTGAGACTATCGCCACACAGGTCGGCGATACGTGGGACGAAAAGGTGTCGGCCCTGCACGATTGCCTTGGTGCGTTGTCTGATTCGCATCGCGACGCAATCAACGGCCGTTACTTCGATGGCTTGAAGACCACGTCGTTGGCAGAACGTCTCGGGATTTCAGTGGAGGCGTGCAAGAAGCGACTCACGCGCGCCCGAGCATTGCTCGCCGATTGTCTCACCCGGAAGGGTATCATGATCAAGACGGAGTTAACCTCGTGAACGATCAGCATCCCTTGTCCGACTGGCTGGATGGCGATGAAGTGTTGTCGCGCGGTGATGAGGATCTGTCGCCGGCGGTTGATCGTCGACATCTAGCTGATGAGTTGGTCATTCACGGCTTGTTGTCTGACGCGGCCCAACGGAACGACATTGAAGATGAACAGCGGATAACGCGGTTGCTGGGGGCACTGGACGAAGCAGGGGCGAGTTCGCGGAAGTCGCGGTTGGCGATTGTCTCCAGCCTTGCCGCCCTGGCAGCTTGCGTGTTGATCGCCGTCGCGCTGCTCCGGCCGACAACCGTGAGTGCAGCTGTGGCTCTGGAGCGAATGATCGAATCGGTTTCCCAGTCGGTCGATCGAGCTTATCGACTCAACGTACGTGAAGAGTATGCAAACCGTCGGCGACCAGCAAACCTCCCTGAGGAACGATGGCGCGTGGAAGCCAGCGAAGATCTGGACGGGGCGCACCTTTACGTCGGTGGCGTCAATCGTTATGTCTTTGTGCGCAAACTGCTGGATGGCCGCACGCGAGTCACAGGCTGCGATGGTAATGAAAGCTGGGCGTTCCGCGAGGATGGTCCCGTGCACGTCAGTCAGGATATGACGCGTTTCCGTGGCGGCCTGCCCGGCCAACGGCAAAGTCTTGGCTTCACGGACCTTTACTCGCAACTTACAGCGTTTCGCCATGGTTACGAGATTGAGCTTACAAGCGAGCGCGGTGAGCAATTCGGCACGCTGGTCGGCCAACGCAAATCCAGTGACGTTCGCGGCCCGAAACGTGTCGAGATCCTCTTCGACCTAGCCAGTGGAACGATTCATCGCATGGTCCTCAACGGATTGCCCCGCGGTCACGGAGGGCCCAAGAGCGTGGAATTCGTCTTAGTCTCAGAAGAGAAGGTTGACGTCGATTTCTATTCGCACAAGTCGCACCATGACGGCAAACGACGCATCAAGCGAGAGGTATCAAGATGAAGACACGTAAGCTGTGGCTTGGGTCGTTTGCAGCCGCGCTGTTCGTGCTTGCGGCACCTGCTTTTGCACAGCAACAGAGAGTGGATCGCGTTAGATCGGCGATCGATAGGGATGGCGACGGGAGAATTTCCGCGGCTGAGTTAAAGGCAGCAGCAGCTTCGATTCGGAAGTTAGACGCCAACAGCGACGGCGTCATTTCACGAGAAGAGTCAACCGGACGCGGCGATCGGACGTCGGGACGCAGGAGCGGAAGTCGACTTGGCGGCTACACCACGCCTCCACCAGCCAACGATGTCCCAGGCCATCGGTTCAACATCATCGTCGGCCGACTCACCGATACCAGCGCCACGATACGAGTGCTGTTCCACGCCGACGCGCGTGTCTACCTCACGTATGGCTCGAAAACGGGGCAGCATGACTCCGAAACGGAATCACAGGATATCTCGGCGCGTGAGCCCTTCGACTATGTAATCGATTCACTGCAGCGGAACTCTCGCTATTTCTATCGACTCTCATACGAAACGGAAAGCGAGACTCAGCAGAGCGCCGAGTACACCTTTCACACGCAACGCGATCCGGGTAGCGCGTTTGTGTTTACCGTGCAGGCGGATTCACACTTGGACGAAAACACCAGCGGTGACGTCTACCGACGCACGTTGGCAAACGCGCTGCGCGACCAGCCGGACTTTCATTTCGCACTCGGTGACACGTTCATGACGGGCAAGTACGTCAAGCCCGAGCTGGCCCATCCGCAGTATCTCGCTCAGCGGTACTATCTCGGGCAGTTGTGCCATTCCGCCGCGCTGTATTTCGCCTTGGGGAACCACGACGGCGAAGCAGGCAATCGCGGATCGAACGTCTGGGCGACAACGACGCGGAAGCGCTACATCCCCAATCCCCACCCCAATGACTTCTTCACGGGCAACGAAGCGCGAGAGAGTGGGATCGGACTTCCGGAGAACTACTATCAGTTCGAATGGGGCGATTGCCAGTTCATCGTTCTTGATCCGTTTCGGCATACGACAACCAGAT
>JASLPZ010000557.1:0-2795 GCA_030744725.1 Pirellulaceae bacterium | reverse complement strand
TCGACCAAGTCGTGGCGGACCATCAAAAAAAGTAAACACAACAGCTCCCTTCAGCCGAATTTCTTGTCACCACGTCACAGCAAAAGCCCTTCGCTCGACGACATTTAGCTCCTCAATAGATAACAGGAATCGATCTTCCCAGCAAGTTTCTTTGACAGAACTCCGCCGGACGAGAAACAGATCGTCCGCCGTCGACACTCGACCGTGATGCATCGAGCGTTTAGATTAGGGCAAATGCGTTCGTGTAGTGAGAGAAGTTGGATTGGCTATGAGTGGATGGCAATACAAACGTGAAGACGGCGAAGTCGTTGGAATCTTGAGCGAAGACGAGATCAAGCATTGTGCGGAAAGGGGTGGAATCTTGCTCGACTCGCCTGTCATGCACGAAGAGAAGACCCAGGGCCGATGGGTTGCCGCCAGCCGGATCGGGCCACTGCGGAAGCGGATCGAGGCGGTAGAAGAACAACACCGTGAAACGTTGGCGTCGGAGAGTTCACCGATGGCCAGCTACGTTCCACCGCCTCAGGCAAAGACGCCATCGACTCAGCTTCGCGTGATTCGTCAGGGGGTCGAACGCGCCGCGGTTTCTGTCTTCCAAAAGGCCGCGGCGGTCGCGAATTTCCTAACGGCAAAAAAGCCGTTGTATGTTTGCCCAAAATGTGAGGCGGAATTCACCAAGTTCGATGTGTTGGGGAAATGCCCGCTTTGCGGCGAATGGGCTGTCATCGCCTGCGAGAGTTGTGGCCTCGAATCGGGTGCAAGAACATTCGTTGAAAACGTCTGTAAGTGCCCTCGCTGCGGCGCCAAGGTCTCGCTCTAGTGCGCGTCGCGCCGACGTGTAGCGTCCGCCGTGTAGCGTCCGCCGTGCTTTGTCTCGCGAGGCCAAACGGCGAAGAAGTCGCTATAGGGAATCGGCAAGCGGTCTTTGATCGATCTGCGGCGCTTGGCCAGGCCCAATCAACTGTCAACCTGCTTTCGCGAAACGGCGATTCGCTTTCTTGACATATCGACTTCCAGGACTTTGACACGGACAAGATCGCCAACCGCGACGATGTCGCTAGGATCTTGCACATAGGTGTTGGCAAGCTGCGAAATGTGAATGAGCCCGTCCTGGTACACGCCAAGGTCCACAAACGCGCCAAACTTCGTCACGTTGGTGATCACACCCTCCAGGACCATCCCCGCCTTCAGGTCTTTCAGTTCATTGACGCCGTCAGTGAATTTCACAGCGCGAAACTCGTGACGTGGATCGCGGCCCGGCTTGGCCAGTTCAGTGATGATGTCGCGGATCGTTGGCAAGCCGGTACCATCATCCACAAAATCTCTGGCGTCCAGGGCGCTGGCCAGGTCTGCGTTGCCGACAAGTTCTGTCGCCTTCGTCTTTAACCTGACGGCCATCTTCTCCGCCACGTAGTAACTTTCCGGATGAACTGATGAGTTGTCCAAGGGTTGCTTGCCGTTGCGAATCCGAAGAAATCCGGCAGCTTGTTCGAAGGCCTTTTGGCCGAGTTTTGGGACATTGCGAAGCTCTTGTCGTGTTTCGAACCTGCCGTGCGAGTCCCGAAAAGACACGATAGCATCAGCGAGTTTGGAGCCGATTCCCGCCACATGGGACAACAGTGGTGCGCTTGCCATGTTCACATCCACGCCTACCGAAGTCACGCACGATTCAACTTCTCGAGCCAGGCATTTTCGCAATTGTGACTGATTGACATCATGTTGATATTGGCCAACGCCAATCGATTTCGGATCGATCTTGACCAATTCCGCCAGTGGATCCTGCAGGCGATGCGCGATACTGATGGCTCCTCGCACCGTGACATCCAGGTCCGGATATTCATGGGCGGCAAGTTCGCTGGCTGAATAGATCGACGCGCCGGATTCGTTGACCATGACCTTGGTGACATCATCGCGAGTTGATTTCAACACATCCGCCACAAAGGCCTCCGTCTCGCGGGATGCTGTGCCGTTGCCGATCGCAATGAGCTTGGCGTCGAAACGTTCGATCAAGCCGAGCAGCGTTTTCTCGGCGGATTCAACGTCGCTGCGCGGCGGCGTGGGAAAGATCGTGGTGCTGGTCAAGAATTTTCCGGTGCCGTCCACGACGGCGACTTTGCAGCCAGTGCGAAAACCCGGGTCGATGCCAATTGTCACCTTGGGGCCGGCAGGCGGTGCCAGCATGAGCTTACGGAGGTTCTTGCCAAACACGACGATCGCTTCCTCATCAGCCTTCTCTTTCATGCCCTGCAGCACCGACGACTCGATGCTGGGAAGTAACAAGCGTTGATAACAGTCGACTACGGTCTCAAGTAGGTCATGATGAAACGCAAATTGTCGATTGTGGGCCAATTGCGGCTTTAGTTTGCCGAGGACGTATGGCTCGTCCAACGTGATACCGACGCGCAAAATGCCTTCTGTTTCGCCGCGTTTCATTGCTAGCAAGCGGTGCGACGGAGTTCGCTTTAGCGACTCGTCGAATTCGAAGTACATCTCGAACTTGCTGCCTTCTTCCCTTTTTCCCCGTTTTACACGAGAGCTGACTTTTCCAAAGTCAGTGGCCTGCGCCGTCAGCCAGCGACGGACTTCGAGGTCTTCCGACCACTGCTCGGCCACGATATCGCACGCGCCCTTTAGCGCGGCTGTTTCGTCGGGAACATCAAGTTCCAGGTTTACGAACGGTCGCAGCACGTCACCGCGAGGACGATTCAGGGGATCCTGCTGCAGCAGAAGATCTGCCAACGGTTGCAGGCGACGTTCGCGTGCGATGGCAGCTCGAGTCCGTCGTTTGGGCTTGT
>JASLPZ010000556.1:0-2815 GCA_030744725.1 Pirellulaceae bacterium | reverse complement strand
AACGGTCACTCGCCACCGGACAAGTGGCAGGCATCAAACGATCGAAAATGGCTGGTTTAAAATGATCGGTCCCAGCAAGATGCCCTCTGCTGCCTGGGGTGTTAATGTCCCTTTCAGTTCAGAGAGGATTGTGTCTTCGTAGGTTTCGGTTGTTGAAGCCATGGCGTCATTGTACCGCAAGCAAGTTCCTGAGGATATTGATTTGTGCGAACTGGGACGTTCGGAAACCACCCTCAGGCTGTGTTACAACCGAACATACTGGCAAGTTGTCAGGTGCTGGCGATTGGATCCGCTAGCCAGCTTGTCATCTAACCCATAGATCGCTTGCAGGTCCCAGAGATGTCACCGAGCACCACGATCGTGCGTTAGACGCGAATCTGTGCGATCGTTTTTCGGTGGTGTCGTTGCCTGGCTTCGCGAGGGACTCCCCTGCCCCGAATTGCGATAAGTGACGATCATTATTTTGTCATCAATAAGAAGAGATTCTAAGACGAGAGGGGATCTACCCTGGATTCGCAGCGAAATGGCTGCTTGAAGTAAGCCAGAGAAGGGGTATGGCAACGATTCGATTCACGGCGCTGGCGGCACTGCGACTCCAATTGAACCTACTGGTGACGGTCATCTGCAGCAGCGGTCTGCTCCGCCAAGAACCAAATGCAAAGCGGGTCGATGCCGGAAGGGCTCAAATTGGCGACCGCCAACTTGTCTCCCTGCGGTGAGTATCGGATGTGCATCACTACGTCTCGTGGTTTACCTTGCTCGAGCGTGGTCAAGACGTGACCAGATCGTGCATCCCAAACGCGAACGCCCGGGCGGGGCGTTGTGAATGAAGTGGCGAGAAGACCGCCGATCGGAGAAAACTGGATGCTGCGCGAATGGGTGTTCCGTTCGAGAACACGTCTCGCGCCGGTGGCAACATTCAAGACGCCAACCACCTCTCCGAATGTCGTCGTAAACCCGCCTGGGAGTGTGGCCGATGCAACAAGCATCTGGCTGTCGGGCGAGATGGCAATGGTATTGATGTTGCCGACGAAGCCTGGCAGTGAGTCGACGAGTTTCGCTCCTTCAAGCTGCCATAGATTCACCCGGCACGGGACTTTGTTTTTGTCCTTGTTATCACGTGCGGTTAATCTTGTGCCAACCGCCAACAGCTGACTGTTGGGGGAGAACACAAGTTTCGAATTGTGTCCCTCGTTCCTTAGTTCTTGCGGCGCATCAAACGCATCGGTCCGCCAAATGATGACGGCTCCTTTGCCACGTCGAACTCCATAAATCCCGACGGCGGCAAACAGCTTTCCGTCTGGAGAGAATCCCACGTCCAGAATCGTATCGGAGTTGCGCAATACGGCAATTTCTTTGCGAGTCGTAGGGTCCCAAAGTTTCACTTCGTTGGGGAGACCTCCTCCGGCACCCGCTGCAGTTACGAGTCGCTTGCCGTCAGGTGAAAATGCTAGTGCATTGACGTCTCGTGCGTGGCCCAGCATCAAGTTGCCGAGATCGCTTCCTTGCCACGATTCGACATGCCAGATTCGGACACCAGCGTGGTTTTGCGTCGAGTAGCTTGTGGCGAGCAACCTCCCGTCCAACGAAAATGCGAGTCGCTTGACGGCACCATCGTGATTTAGAGTTGCGACGGATTTGCCCGTAATCGCCTCCCAGATGTGCACCGTGCCGTCGTCGCTGGCCGAAGCAAGGAGTTTTCCATCCGGAGAAAACGCCAGGTCTCGAATCTGTCTTGCGTCGTTGTGGCCGAGAAGGCGGAGTCGCCGCTGAGCATGCAATTTCTCCCCAGAAGTCCAAAGCGAAGCGAACAGACAAATCATCAATAGCTGAACGAACCTCAAAGCCGGATCTCCATGGTGGGTCGTCTGCATCAACGATCGACCACCTTTGCTAGCCGATTGGGAAAGGTACGGGGAAACAACAAACATAACTTGATGCTCGGCGTCTTTGGAGGTAGGCAAGCTTCATGTCGATTCCATAGACTCTTGACTATCGTTTTTTGACGTAGCCAAAGTGGCAAGAATGGGTCCTTTGCTGGCACACGTCACTGCACAGCGTACGCTGTGGCAATAAATATCGTGTCCGTAGTCGGCTGAGCCTTCGAGTCTGTGCGAGTGGTAGCCAGAACCAAGGTTTCTCTATCCTTCGCAGTCGCTCTCGTATCAAGGTTGCGTGCAACATCGGCTATTCTTAGTTCGACTCGTCTATCCCGAAGGGCCTTAGCCGTTACTGTAATCCCGAGCATCTCTACGTTAGCTGGATCACCGCCAAATGCCATGATTTGGGATCAGAATAGAACAGCGGCACGGTTCTGGTTGATCAGCGATCTAACCTCCGTCAATACGCGGTCGTGGTCATCGCTCATGAGCGAATTGCCTGGGTTTTGTTGCCACGCGATCGGCAGCTGTTGCAGTTCTCCTGGCTCTAATTCATTTTCGTAAACCACCAGCTCTGCTGGTGTGTACCCATCAGGTTCCGCCGTTTCACGGTGATGGGAATGGTACTTATCTTATTGCAACCAATCGGCTGTAAGTTTCTCGAATCTGTCACCTCTCCCGCTTGCGGGAGAGGTCGCGGTTTCAACCGCGGGAGAGGGTCATGCGCATTTACAATGTGGGTCAGCGACGCAAGAAACCCTCTCGCGGCCGCTACCGCGTCCGACCTCTCCCGCTTGTGGGAGAGGTGCGTGTTACCGTCGCCGGCCCCTTTTAGGGGCCTTCCTCATACTACCGGCTCTGCCGGTAGTCAGTGATTGTTCCACATCAGCTCTCCTTGTCGAGACTCGTGTCTTCGGCCCAAAATACGCGCTTCC
>JASLPZ010000555.1:0-2847 GCA_030744725.1 Pirellulaceae bacterium | reverse complement strand
ATCCGGCACCCTACAACACGTTGATCAAACCAAACCACAACATATAGTACCTACTTGAGGGAAGTGGATACCCATTTTAGAGGAATCCGGTCAGCTCGTGTAGACAAACGACGGTCCTCATAACACGGAAAAAGTTGCGTTGGCTCCAAGCCGAAAGGATAATTGATAAACTGCGGTTTTCGCAAATCTCGAAACAGCGTCGGTCTCGCGACGAGGCCAATTCGGACAAGCAGTTTCGATGCGGCGGTGGGCCGTCAGTCTGCAATTCGACCGCTTGTTTGTTGTCGTCTGGTGGAAGGATCGCAAACGCTTCCGATCCTTCCGTGATTCGATCACCTGTTCGTGGTTCTACCGGATCGCCATCCAGAACGAGCGACTCCACGGGAAGCCAGAAATCACGCATTGTCACTTTGACTTTCAGGCCGAACTCCTCGCCGATGGCTTCATGAACTTTGTCGCTTCGTCTAGCGGTGAATGCTGCTGTTACCGACGCTCCGCGAGTCAACGTGACGGACACGCCAAACTCATGGTTCATAGCGTAGCTAATCGCGGCGTCGGTGATCGATGCGTTGGCCTCCAATTGCGACAGAACCCACGAGGAGTCCGCCTTCGGAAACTTGTCTTTCAACTCTTTGATTGTTGCGGGATCCATGTCGGATGTCTCCTTGGTCTTGTCTGACGCGGACGACGTGCCCGCGGCTGATTGTGGAATGACTTCGTTTGTTCTGATCTGTACGGAGGTGTTCGTCTTGGACTTCACCATGCCGCGTAGTTCGTCCATTGCTTCACTGAACGAGCCGATATCATCGATGAGTCCTTGGGCTTTCGCGTCCGCAGCGAAGATCACGCGGCCGTCGGCCAGCTGTCGAAGACTGTCAACAGAGCGGTTCCGGCCCGTGGCAATGATCGATAGATACTGTTCGTTGAGTCGATTGACGATTCGCTGGGCCTCTGCAAGCTGCTGCTCGGTCAACTCGGTGCCTGCCTCGCCCATGCCCTTGAACTCGCCAGCGCGCACAACGTGCACCTTCACGCCCATCTGTTCCGCCATGCCGGATGTATCAACGAGCGTGGCATAGGTGCCCATCGCGCCATACATCGCGTTGCCGTTGTTCGCAATAATGCGGGTGGCTTGGCTTGCGACACTCACACCAGCCGAGGCCGTCAAGTCCTCGACGAATGCGATCACCGGTTTCTCGGCCGCAAACCTCGCCACCTCATCACTAAGGTCACTATTGCCCTTTACCGTTCCGCCTGGCGTGTCCATCTTCAGCATGCCGCCAACGATGGCAGGGTCTTGACGGGCCTGCCGTAATTGCTGGCGCAGCCTAACCGTGGATGTTCCACCAGACATCGACGACGCCCGTTTCATCAACCCGTTCTTCGGTTTCCGCCGGAATCAGTTTGAGTAGTTCTGCAAGTCGAATCGTCATAGTCTATTCAGCGATCGCTTTAAGAAGCGCATCCCGTGCATCCGAGTAGTATTGAATGTCAACCTTGGTTGCCATGTCATCCGAGAGGTCGAAGAGATCGCGACGACAGGCGACTGGCATCAGCAACGCCGTCGCCCCTTTTTCTATAGCAATTTCTGCGATTGAAACGGCGTTGTGGATCGGTTCGATTGAGCCTCCTAAGTTGATCTCGCCACACACAATCAATCCGCCGCGAATGCTCTTTTTCAGCAACGCCGTACACATGGCGAGTAACGCGGCAACGCCAACCTTTGCACCTAACTTTGCAGCATCGAATGATCGCAATTGCACGGAGAACTCGTGCGACCGAGGCTCCTTATCCCCAACGAGTTGCTCTGCTCTAGTGTAGATGTTCTGCTGGGCGAATCCAATCGATTCGCGGAACGGGGCGGGAACGGGCTTGTTGAGAATCTTCACCTGTGAGCCAGGCCCTTCCGTAACTTCGATTCGGAACAGTCCTGGATTCTCTTCTGCAACGCCGGGGCTAATAGTCCAGATTTGACCAGGCTCAAGCGGGTCATCGCCGATTCCGCCCTCGCTTTGCAGTTCAGGTGTCACAACGAATTGCTCAACGCCGTCTTCCCCCATCACATAGCTAAAGTGGGTGTTGCGAAACTCCGCTGCACCAATCCGCTTTTGCTGCTCCTTGACGCGACGCCTGCCCTCCAGCGCCAGACGTACTGCCCATTCAATGTCTTCGGCTGACGGGTCCGTTTCGCCAGGATAAAGCAGTTTCAAAAGTCCGCTGACTGTCTTGTTGACCGCGTTCGTGTCTCGACCACTAAGCGCACCGCCATAAAAGACGCGACCATGCAACGCCGCGACTCGGCTTTGATTTCGAAGCTGAGTCCAGCACTCCGACAAGAAGTCACTCACGAGCCCAAAATGGTCTGTAAGGACATCCTTGGCGATCTTCGGGATGTCCCAGCCTGGCAGATACGCATGCAATCGGTCCATGAAGGCAGTGTCATCGCGCATTTCCAGTGGAAGAGGGCCGAATAGGTGGCCGACGCGCTGCTGATGAACAACATCTACCTCAAAGTTACCCACCAGCACGATACCGCCGTCAGCTCGAATCGTTTCCTTGCCGCGGCTGAATTCTCCTGACTCCATGTACCCCTTCATGATGTTGACGCCGTCCTTTTGATCAAACGAGATGCCCGACACCTCGTCAAAGCAAACGACGTCATATTGACAGACCAACCCGCGTTGCCCTGTAGAGAGATTGACAAACATCTGTGCCACGGTCGCCTTTCCTCCAGAGATTAGGCGAGCATAGGGAGACACCTGTTGAAAGAGGTGGCTTTTGCCGGTGCCGCGAGGGCCAAGTTCCACAAGGTTGTAATTGCGTTCGACGAAGGGAACCATGCGCGAG
>JASLPZ010000554.1:0-2860 GCA_030744725.1 Pirellulaceae bacterium | reverse complement strand
CCAAAAATCGTCGACTTGCTGAACAGGAGCGGGGCGTAGAGGATCAGACCCGGATTGACTGGCGACCAAGATCTGCGGAGATCGTCGCCTGCATCTCGCGAGACTCGGCATGGGGGCGGGGTGTGGTTTGCGGCCCGCTGTCAGTTCTCCGCCCAGATCATCGGCTGGGGCACGCGGATGGACGTGCTGGTGACGATGTCGAGGTCGTGGTCGCCATCCCAGTCGCCGATGGCCAGCTGGGTGTTGTTGTAGTCGCGGTTGGTGGGGATGTCTTTCCGCTGCCACGTGTCGCGTTTGCGCTGGTACCACCAGATGTCGACCCCCTTCGTCAGCACGCGCAGGCGGACGACGACGTCCAGCTGGCGGTCCTGATCGAGATCGACGACCAGCAGCTGCTCGACCTTGGGCGCGGAGCGGGAGCCGGGCAGGGTAAATAGCTCGGTGCGTTGCAGGCCGGTCTTGCCACCCTCGTGGCTCCAGCTGTAGACCTTCCCGTCGTTGTGGGTCGTAACCAGGTTGGTGCGCCCGTCCTTGTCAATGTCGCCGATGGCGAAGCGGCTTGGGTAGGAGTAGGACGCCTGCGTGGTACCCAGCCAGTCGACGACCACGTGCTCCTGCCAGGACGTGCCCTTGTCGTCGTTGGCTAGAAAGAGGAGGCGGTTGAGTTCCACCTCGAAGAGGACGACATCCATATCCTTGTCGCCATCCAGATCGGCAAGTTGCAGCAGCGGCACTCCGCCGCCCAGGAAGATGGGGCGGGCACGTTCCCAGGTCTTGCCCTTGCCCGTGTTGGCGAACCAGATCACGCCTTCCTTGCTCCCACTCGCGAGCACATTCCCGGCCAGCACCACGTCCTGATCTCCGTCACGGTCGACATCGGCCAGGGCAGCGTGGCGATTGCGCCGCAACTCCGCGATCTTCGTGACCGTCCATGGCTTCGTCTTGCCGTGGTTGTGGAAGACCGTCAGGTTGGTTCCCAGTGCCACGAGGTCCATCCGCTTGTCGCCATCGAGGTCGACCGGTAGAAGAAGGCGGATGGCGGTGACCTTGTTCACGACGATCGGCTTGTCGATCGTGTGGAGCGGAGGGACCTTGTTCGCATTGCGGAGACTCTCGTACCATCGGATGCGCGGCATGGCCTTGTGGTCCAGCGCGAGGATGTCGAGATCGCCGTCACCATCCATGTCGACCAGCTGCACGTGATGGCCGGTCAAATTGATGCCGGAGTACTTGTCGGTCTGGAGCTTCCCGTCGCGGTAATGTGCGTGGTCGAGCGGCTTGGTGCCGTCGGTGCTGTACGCGAAGTTACGTTTGGTGAAGCGCAGCGTGTTGGGGGTGTCGCACATCGCCGAGCAACAGCAAGACATCGCGAGCAAGAGAATCGTGAGTCTGACCATACCCAGATGATACCAGCGCCGACAGGGGCCATGAAGCACCTGGTCGAACACAGCCAAAGGGCAGCGGGCGAGGATTGAGTCTGGTCGCGTGCGGCAAGCACGTCCGCTCGAGCAACTCGCCTCTCCTTCGTAACAACCGCTTTCCACGTTCCCCCCGAATGCGGCGGCGAATTGCGTATGTCGCCTTCTGATCCTTGGCCTTTTGCTGAGTCTTAACTGCAGGCTTGCCGGTCCACTTGAGCCGCGCCGGCCAAGATTGCTTGGCTTGACTCTGCTAAGCCTGGCCAACATCGGCGGCAATCACGAATCGTAATTTGACGAACACGGTCGATAATTGTGGCGCCTTCAGATTTTGAGTCGCGAACGAATCTCCCTTTGAATCTCTTCCGGCTGTCGCGTCCCGTCGATGTCGAGTACCAATTCCTTTCGGCGGAAGAGTTCCAGAACCGGCTCAGTCTTGGTGTGGTAGTCGCTCAGTCGGTCGGCCAATGCTTCGATCGCGTCGTCAGAACGCGAAATGAGCCGTGCTCCACAGACATCGCACACGTTCTCCAACGCCGGGCGATGCGAGATCAGGTTATAGTCCAAGCCACAACCGCTACAAAGCCGCCGCGACAAGACACGATTGTAAACGATCTCGTCAGGCATCTGAATGTGAATCACAGCGTCGATGTCGTAACTCTCAAGGAAGAATTGAGCCTGCGAATCGCTCCGCGGGAAGCCATCCAGAATGAAACCGTAATTCCAATCATGTTCCTCTAGCCGGTGACGGACGATGCCTTCCACAACTGCATCATCGACTAGGTTTCCGGAGGCAACAATCCGCTTCACCTGGGCACCCAGGGTGGTGTGATTTTGAACATGCCAGCGAAAAATGTCGCCCACGCTGATATGCACCAAATCCAGAGTTTCCTGGAGCATGCGGGCCTGCGTTCCTTTGCCACACCCCTGGACGCCCATGATAACGTACTTGTGCATGACCGCTCACCCTCATTGTCTCGTGATTCGATAGAAGGAAGGTCGCATGATTTTACTCATGTAAAGAGTGTATGCGGAAGTGATGCCCCAAGCGAGTCTGTCACCCAATCGTGTCATCAACTCGTGAGCACGGCCAAGGTTCTTCGGAGGCTTCGTTAAACCACCGTATTTTGATCGGCGCGATCGAACACGGACCAGTCCCACGCGACCATACGTCGTTCGGCATTCGCTTTGCGCCCCGAAAAACGGTCGTGCCGAGCAATCTGGCACAGATCCAGAGGTCAGGGCCGAATCAGCCTGATTTGGCGACGCATCAAAACAACCTTTGATCGGACAGAGCACTGATGACCCCACCGCAGTATCGAAGTTGATCGTCCCAAGTGGCTTCGGTGGCCACACCGACGCCGTTTGAACTAAGCCTTGCAATGCGGATTGCTTGGGTGTTGGTGTGGTGCGGGTTGTAGCAGATTTTCCGATTTGCGCTC
>JASLPZ010000553.1:0-2865 GCA_030744725.1 Pirellulaceae bacterium | reverse complement strand
CAAAGAAACCTGATATGTCCAGAATGGAATATCGAGACGATGTTTTCGCTCGCCCGAACCCTGCTCAATCTAAACCTCCGTGAGCCTCGCTTTGGAGTTCAACAGCGCCGTCAACGCTGGCCTACAACTCCCAACTCGGCAACGGAAGCCCAGGGCCCGCCATTGACCTCAGAGAGAACACGCAGCAGGACGAATCGACCTTTGACCGACTTGCAAGAGACTTCTTGCGACGTTTTCAATTTCTTGAATTCCGAAGTTGCCACGGGCGTGCCAAATTCCGTCGCCGACTCGCTGACGAAGAACTCACACTTTGCGACGGCCCCATTCCAGCCGCCGTCTTGCCGCGCGAGGTAGCGGAAGCCACGGATGGTCGCGGGCTCTCCAAGATCTACAACGAGTTCGTGCGGGTGCTTCGCTAGTTGACTTTGAAACTGCGTGTGCCAATGTGTACGAGGATCACCATCAATAGCGTTTGCCGCACTTCTACTATTGGCACCTGCCTGACTGCTAAAGCGGGTGATCTTCCAGTTCTTGTTGGAAAGCAAACCGGCTTTGGGCAGTGCGTTCGCCTTGGTCCGTCGTGTTGGCCTTTTGGTGTTGCCATACTTCGCCCGCCGATCCCTTTCGTGAATGTCTCGATTGTGAAACGTTCCTTCGCGAACAGGCTCGTGTGCATCATTGGCATACGCTTTCAGTCTTGCCAACACGTCCGGCTGCTTTTTGGCCAGATCGACAGCTTCACTGATATCGGTGTCCAGGTTGTAAAGCTCCCAGGGTCTCTTGGGATTGGGCTGAATCGCCTTCCAGTTTGCACTGCGTACCGCGATCTGGTTGCCTAACTCCCAGTACAGATAATCGTGTATGGATTGTGGACGACCAGCAACTGCTTCACTCAGCAGTTCGGGCACAATCGAAATGCCATCGCTGTCTTTGGTTGGTGGCGTGTTTGTCAGCTCAGCGATGGTCGGCAACACGTCAGGGAAATACCAAAGCAAATCGCTAATGCGGCCTGGTGCAATCTTGCCGGGCCAGCGTACGACACTTGGGATCCGCAGACCGCCCTCGTACAACGTTCCTTTCGTTCCGCGAAACTCGACGCCTGTCTCCGGGTGTTTGTTCGCCCCATGAAAACCACGCGGATGCTGTTCATCGCGGAAATAGTCATTGCCGCCGTTGTCTCCACAAAAGAACACGACGGTGTTCTCTTCCAGTTGTAACTCTCGCAGCAATGCCAGCACATCGCCGACCTGTCGATCGACCATAGAGACCATTGCGGCATAACGCTTGGCCTGCTCGGGCCACAGCTTGTCTTTGAACAGTTGCCAGGCGGGATCTTCGTCCGGGATATCGAAGATACCGTGCGGTGGCGTGATCGGCATGTAGCAAAAGAACGGCTTGTCTTTGTTGGTGCGAATGAAATCCTTCGCCGCATCGACAATCACATAATGCGAGTACATTTCACCTTCACTGCCACCACGATTACCGGGAAGCACGACCTCTTTGCTGTTTCGCACCAGGTAGGGCGGATAGTAACTGTGGGCGTGAACCTGATCATAGTAGCCCAGGAAATCATCGAACCCGTGTTCTTCCGGGACACCCGTCGAACCGCGTCCGCCGCAGCCCCATTTGCCGTAGCCGCCTGTCGCGTAGCCCGCACGGCTGAGAATTGACGCGATGGTCTCTTCGCCGGCGCGCAGCGGTGTACCGCCACCGTTGGAGCGAACCGAAGTATGGCCACTATGTTTGCCCGTCATTAAACAACACCGAGTTGGTGCGCAAACCGACGACCCGGCCAACGCTTGCGTGAAACGCAGCCCTTCGCGAGCCATGCGATCGATATTCGGCGTCAAAAGGCTCGGACTCCCCACACAAGAGAGTTCGTAGTACCCAAGTTCATCAGCCATGATGAACACGATGTTCGGGCGTGGCTTCGAATCGGCACAAAGGGCATTGGTCGTAACAACTTGTGACAGAACCGTTACCAGAACGAAAGCGGTCAGTGTCGTTATTCTGTGTCGTAAATGACGTTGCAATAAGCTGTGGCGACACGACTGCTTCGCTGCTGCGAGGGTGAAACGCATGGTGACCTCTTCATTTTGGGGCTGATCGTTCGGCAGGGCTCGCAGCTAAGTCCGCGGCCAGCACACCAACATCATCTTTCGTACCGATTCAACAGTCAACTGTTCCGATTACTGCAGCGTTGATTCCACGTCTTTCGAGAACTCATTGCTGGCGGTTTGGCAAGCCGCACAGTTGAACTTCACCACACGTCGCTCCCGCTACTTCGGCAAGCGGGCCAATATTGAGGCGGCCGCATTGCGAACCTGGGGATTCGGGTCGTCCGTGGACTCTCTGAGGACATCACTGATGACGACGGCGTTCGACCCCGATCGATACCAGATTTGGAGAATTCTCATTTTTAGTTCCGGGTGCTCACGGTACGGTTTTTTGAGCAATTGAATGGTGGAGACAATATCGGTCTTGTCTGTCGTTGCGGAGAGAATCTTCCCGATTGCGTTGATCGCCGCGAGGCGAACATGGTGGTTTTGATCATTGGCCAGTGGCACAATGGCTGGCAACGAATCCGTTGCCAGCGGCCCCAATGCGCCGAGCGCGTTCAAGGCGTTACTCTTGGCCGGTTCCTCTTGTTTGAGGAGTTTGTTGAGCGCCGGCGTTGCCGATTTGGCCTTTGGCCCCAGCCGTACTATGGCGGCTTGAAGGTCTACCGCCGTCTGGCGACCTGCCGTTCTTAGCGCTTCAACTAGTTCGGGGTAGTAATCCGTCGCTAGTTGTGAACGGCGCTCGAAAATGCTAGCGCTTGGGCGGGGGATTCGCGTGTAATCAAGAGGAGGTAGCGTCCTTGGC
>JASLPZ010000552.1:0-2874 GCA_030744725.1 Pirellulaceae bacterium | reverse complement strand
TGTCGGAATAGAAAAGCGTAAACAAAACCCGAACGATCGCCCAGCTCAAGCAATACTAACTTTGGCGCAGCCTAGACTCACACCAGGCGTAGCTTCTCTCTGGCGAATTGAATCGCATCGGCTAGCGCATCGATGTCGGCCCGGCTGGTGTAGAAGCCAAAGCTCGCTCGGATTGTGGCGTCAACGCCGATCAAGTTGTGCAGTGGCATCGTGCAATGGTGTCCATGTCGAACGAAGACACCGCGGCGATCAAGCAATTGAGCTATATCTTCGGGATGTGCCCCGTCGATCGTAAAGCTCACGATGGCGCCCTTTCGATCTGGATCGGGGCCATAGATCTTCAAGCCAGGTACCTCTCGAAGTTGCTCGTGCGCGTACACCGTGAGGTCGCTTTCGTGTGCGTGAATCGCCGAAAAACCAAGATTCCGAACATAGTCGATTGCGGTACCGAGCGCCACGCATTGTGCGATTGGGGCCGTACCGGCCTCAAATTTGGCGGGCGAAGCCGCCCACGTGGAATGGTCACGCGTGACCTCATCGATCATGTGACCGCCGAACAACAACGGGTTCATCTCCTCGAGGAGTGCGTACTTGCCATAGAGAACGCCGATGCCGCTAGGGCCGAAGATCTTATGTCCCGAAAATGCCAAAAAGTCGACATCGAGATCGCGGACGTCTGTCGTCTGATGCGGTACGCTCTGCGCACCGTCAACGGCAATCACGGCACCAACCTGGTGAGCCCGGCGGGCCAGTTCTTTGATTGGGTTGATAACCCCGGTCACGTTGGACATCGCCGCGACGGCGACGATCTTGGTATGCTCGGTCAGGACATCATCCAATCGCTCCATATCCAGTTGATAGTCGGCGGTCAGTGGAATCATGCGGCAAGTGGCGCCCGTCTCCGCGGCCATTTGCTGCCACGGAACAAAGTTGGCGTGATGCTCCATTTCATTGATCAGCACTTCGTCGCCGGCCCGCAGGTTCTTTCTCGCCCAACCGTAGGCGACCGTGTTGAGCGACATCGTTGAACCCGAAGTAAATACGATCTCCTCACTTCGTTCAGCGTTCAGTAATGTCTGAACCTTGCTTCGTGTCAGTTCCAGCGCGTTGTCCACCTGGGCTCCGAAGCGATAGACGCCTCGATAGGCATTGGCGTAGTAGTTTTCGTAGACCTCGATCTCTTTATCGATCACCGCTTGTGGCTTTTGTGCCGACGAAGCACTGTCGAGGTAAACCAGGCGAAGGCCTTTGGCGAGCGGGCGCCCGAGAATGGGAAAGTCGCGCTGAACAGCTTCGACGTCAAGTATCTTGTCCGATGCGACGTCTGACATGACGAACCTTTTTTCTGACGACGATGCAACCAGCGACCTCCTGCGATCATGCGAGTCGCCAGTCTGCTAATTTACCGGCCTACAGATTGATCAAGCAGCCTGCTCGGCGATATCTCGAATTCTCTGAACCATGCTGAACAGACCGTTGCGGCGCAGTGGACTGAGGTGCCGTTCCAGCCCCAGTCTGCCGAACACGTTTCGTGGATCGACGGCCAGGATCTCATCCGCGGTCTTGCGGGAATACATCGCCAGCAGAACTGCAATCAACCCGTTAACAATGATGGCGTCACTGTTGGCAACGATTTCAATCGTCGTTGGCTCGTCGTCCGAAAGGTTCGCGACCAACCAGACATTATTTTGACAACCACGGACCTTGTTCTCCTCGGTCATTGCCGTTTCCGGTAGCTTGGGAAGTTCAAAGCCCAGGTCGATCAGGTAATCACATTGGTCGTCCCAGTCGCCCAGTTCTTCAAATTCCTCGAGCAGTTCGTCAATAGTCATAGATGGCGTCGGGGGCACGGGATCTTTCTCAAACGGCGTACTGGCAGGTCCACCTCTGTTGGGCGAACCTGCGAACAGGAAGTCCGGCAGCGACAGGTTCAAAATGAATCGCCGGCGGCGACCCAACTAGAGAGCTTTTGTCAGGTTTTTCTTCACAAATGAGTCAAGTCTTCAACGACGGGCGCCGACCGCAGGTTGGTCGGGGAGCGGGTCGCCGCAACCGAGCGAAAGCTCGTGTCTATCTGAGGCACAGCCTCAGATAGACATTCTAGGTCGAGCCCCATGGATTTCCAAGGTGGCCGACGTCCGCGGTGCAGCGTAGGCAGTGTGATTGTGTGACCTTCAGAAAGTTGCCCTAGTACGAAAAGATGGCAGATTCGTGAGGGGCAAGCGCGCCTATTCGATATATTCAGCGCGCTGTTTTCGCTCGAAGGCTTCAAGCTCTTCCGTCAACATCGCGGACGCAAATTCCGGATCTGGCTCGACCTTAACCTCTTGCACAAGCTCTTTACCGTCCACAATCAGCTTGGCCAGATAGGTTCCCGGTGCGATCTGCGGTCCAGGCCGGGGCTGCCGAGAGGTGCCTGGCGCTGCACGCGCCTTTAACTCTTCCTGAGTCAGTTGCCCATCCTTATTTGCATCCAATCGCTCGATCAGTTGGAGTACGGTCTGTCCACGTTGGCCCTTGGCGGCGTCCTCCTTCGTCAGCTTGCCATCGGAGTTCGTATCGAGTTGACGGAATGCCTGTGCGGCAGAGTTTGTCGGTTGCCGGCGCGGCAAAGAACGTCGCAAGTCCCACATCGTACGATGCAAGCCAACTTTCTTGTCCGCGCCGAGTTGTCTGATAAGGTCACCCTTAATATCTCGGATCTCCAAAGAGACTTCCTTGGCCTCTGCGGACAGATAGTAGTAGAAAGCGCTTCCGAAGTTGGCATTTTGGCTAGAGAAATTCCGGTGTCCCGAGTTCGCTGATGAAAGCGCACCGGCCCACAAGACACCGTCGGCGGGCTTAAACAAGTGAGCCTTTGCCTTGGCGATGTCT
>JASLPZ010000551.1:0-2884 GCA_030744725.1 Pirellulaceae bacterium | reverse complement strand
GACATGAAGCACTGGTCCAAGTACTATGCTTTGACTGCCGTCTACTTGACGGACGATGATGTTACCACACAGGACATCCAAACGCTGCAAGGCGTTCCCCGACTGCAGTACGTGCTAGTCAACGACGAAGCAACGACTTCTCAAATCGTCGCGCCTTTGCGAAGAGACCTGACTGACTCGGAGTCGCTCACCGAGTTCGATCGGATTCGGCTCGAGGAGGCGATGTCCCTAAAGACCGCACCTCCGCCCAGGCTGTATCAGGGCGACGAGTAGGGTCCGGGATGCAGGATGCGGGATGCGTGATGCAGGATGCAGGATGCAGGATGCGAGAGACAAGCTAGGAGCTCACCGAGTTCCTTCTCCCACGCGGACAACAGGTCATTTACCTGGTGTTTAACGGGCAGATTTCGGAGGCAAGAGCAGCAACATCCTCCGCGTTGCAAATGGCGGACCTGAACATCGGGCCGCTGCGGCCGTGCCTCGAAATTGGGCGAAAACCAGGTAAAACCAAGATCGTACCGAACGGTATTAGGATTATTGCTTTACTGCCGAATCCTCGAGGTACAGATGCCGGAAATGAACAGGTCACCATCGGGAATTCAACGAAGGAATCGGTGAACCTGCGTGGCTGGAAATTGATCGATCGAGCGGGCAATATGTTCTCACTTGACGGCAAGATCGATTCGAAGAAGTCGTTGCTCGTGACGATGCGCGAACCGACCATGCCGTTGAACAACAACGGAGACGAAGTGTTGCTGGTTGACACCGAAAATGTGGCGAGGAGCCGAGTCCGCTACACCATGGAGCAAGTGCGTTCCGGAGTCCTGCTGCAGTTCGCAAAGTAGTTCACCTTGCATCAACTCGATCGCGGTATTCTCTTTGGCCTTGACCTTGGCGGCTGGACTACAACAGTAAGCCAATCAACAACACGCATGTTTGTCGCAGTTTCATGTCACGTTCCCTAGATGTTGAGCGGTTAACCGATGTCTACGATTTCACGCGGGAAAACAATCAGCGATAGGTTAACGCAACATAGAATTTTCGCGGTGAACGCTCATGGACCTTTGACCGAACCAGGCTGGACACGGCCGGTCGACAACGGGCCAACATGGACATCGCGATTGGGCCATTTTTCCGGCGTTTGACAGGGTTTCCTGTGTGGGTTAACAGCGATCACCCAATTCGAAAACGTAGACATTTTGCCGAGAAGTTCGAAGGGGGTTTAGCTCAGGGAACTCTTTCCACACGCGGAATTTCCGCCGACCAACCAGTGAACGCACGACGCCGAGAGTGAGAACTCCCGGCGTTTGTCGTTTCCCCAGTGCTGGCAAGGGTTTGCGCCGACCTCTCTGCTGGCGAGAGTTCTCTGCTCGTCGCCCGCGAGCGCCGCTGAGCCCGCGTCTCTCCCACATCCGTAGCCAAACTCTCGCGCTCTCTGTTTAACAGAGGCCTTTGGGGTAACAACCTGGTTCGGTTCGCGGCGCGGAAGCAACCCTCTACGGAAGACCGCCCATCGCTGTGGATAGCACAGTGAATCCCTGAGCAAACCGTTCGGCAGATCTTCCTGTGAGAAACAGCACCGATCTTTGTGGGAGTGTTCGCGGCGATTATTCGTAAAGAACCGGCAGGCAGGTGCGAATACTCGAAGGAGTACACAAGCGGAGAGAGCCAAGATGGGTTTCTGGTCGATCGTCGGTCTTCTTGCCTTTGGGGGCGCTGCTCTATCTCCAGTCATCCTCATCATGTACGAGTTGATTTGGGGGCATAGCCAGTACCAGTTAAACGTCGACTCACAGCCAACGACCAGATGGTGTTGGCGGAACGGTTCGATCGCCGCCAGCCAGGTCGCTGGATCGTCGTTGGCGAAGTTGCGATGCAGTGGCTTATGCCCTTCGCGATCGACGACGCAGGCGTACATCGAATTGGCGTGCAGGTCGACGCCGCATTAGAGTTCGTGTTGTCGGTTGTAGAACTTCATCGTGGGCTCCTTTGAGTCGTGAGATTGAGCCGCGGTTCACATGCCCAAGGCTCTCGTGCCTTATTGGACAATCTCGCGCCTCGAAGGAGCCCATGATGAGTTTCAAAACGTTGAACCGGAGCGGCGAAGTATGCCGGTTTTTGAAATCAGAGTTTTCCGTCGCCGCCCGGTTAACGCAGACGTTCATCGGACAAGCAATATGAAAACTTACATGGACAATTGGATGGTTTGCGGCCTGCTCGCCTTGCTCGTTTGCAGCGGGTGTTCTGACGATTCGTCTGTGACTCAAGTCGCGACGTCTAACGATTCAAGCTATATCGTCAAAGCAGAATCGATAGGTAATTATCAGATCGGCAAGAGTAAGCTGAAAGAGATTCTTGGCTCTGACACCCGTGAAAACAGAAAGCGATTCACGGACGAAGGACTGAACTTTGAATTCAATCAAGGAAACGAACTAACGGGCGTGACCGTCACGTCGAGTGATTACGCACTCGAAAATGGACTCACTATCGGCAGCCCGTCCAGCGACGTGACCGACAAGCTCGGCGAACCACGAAAGTCGAAGCTCGAATTGGAACCAAAGGGCATCGAATTGGACGCGCTTGTATACGATCAATTTGTTTTTCTGCTCGATGGTTCCAAGAACGTTTCCGCAATCCGAATCGGCAATTGAAGCCGCACCGACGTACAGTGCGACGAACAAGCAAGGCTTTGACCTCGCGGAGCCGAGTGTCAAGGCCTTGGTTCAAGGGGCCCGATTGAAGCTTGGCCGCTCTCTTGGGAAACGCTTCTTTAGACAGTTTTTCGGAGCGAGATGGTTCGTGTCTTGGGTGCGGTTGGCAGGTGGCTTGCTCGGATTGGCCTTCGCCGCGTGTTGCCGTTACAGCGTGTTGTTGATTCTGAGCT
>JASLPZ010000550.1:0-2930 GCA_030744725.1 Pirellulaceae bacterium | reverse complement strand
TTGTTTGCAACCGCAGCATGATAGAAGAGCCTTTTTTAGTGGATACCAATTGAAGACGTTTTCTCAGAAAGTGCAGATAATGGCTAACTGGCTATTAATCCACTTGGGCGGGCCGCTCAGGAAAAATCTGTCGTGAATCAGGAGACTTGTTTGAATGTATCGAAGTTTTGACCCCGCAGCATTGGGAATATCTGGTCGTCAGAGTGAAATCATCGAAGTGGCCTTGACCTTCGGGTATCGTGGTCTGGTTTTGGATTTTCCCGAACTACTCAAACGCGTTGAGGAACGCGGAGTCGAACAAGCCACACGATTTCTTTCCAGTGCGCAGCTCAAAATTGGTGGATTCGAATTACCAGACACTTGGCGCGAAGACGAAGCAACATTCAAGTCCAACCTAGGAAGTTTGGCAGCCGACGCGAACACCGCTTCTGCAGCGGGCGTTAGTATTTGTCACGGAACTGTTTTGCCTGGAACGGACTATTATCCTTATCACGAGAATTTTGAAATTCATCGTCAGAGGCTGGGTGAGATCGCCGACGTATTGGCACCCCACAACGTTCGATTGGCGCTTGATTTCTTGGTTGCACCAGCACACCGCGAAGGACGCGAATTTCAATTCATTGCGGACGCCGAAGCCATGGTGCTCTTGATCAAGTCGATTGGCTCTCCGAATGTGGGCCTCGCCCTGGACAGTTGGAATTGGCATTTTGGCGGCGGGACGACGGACTTGATTCAGGCACTGGGCGCGAACCAGGTCTTTATGTTTTCGATTGCCGACGCAATGCCCGGCACGACGCAGGATGGACTGACTGAAGAACAACGCGTGATGCCCTGCGAAGAGGGAATTGTCGAGATTGGGCCGATGCTCGAAGTGCTGCGCGACGGCCAATTCGATGGTCCTGTGACTTTGGCACCCCATCCGACTTGCCTCACGGAAATGAACCGCGACACGATCGTCAAAGAGTGCCGCCAGGTTTTCGACACTCTCTGGGCGGCGGCAGGCTTGACCAAACGCGGCAAGTTGGCGACGGCCAACGCCTGACAAGGACCACGTGGCGTACGTCCAACATGGTCGGCGGTCGGGCTGGCATTCAGCCTAAGAAGGACTTTCCGCACGTTTCCTTCTTTCGTCGGCCTTTTCAGACTGCCCCATGGCACGGTGGGGTAGCGCGCTTGCCTTTGCAAATCGGGCTCGCGATGCAACGATGCCGATCATACCGCCTGCGCGGGATTTGATATCCGTGCCGGGAGCGCCGTTCCGCTGAAACGGGATGTGACGACTTTCTGGCCGCTTCTTCGCCACAGGGCAGTGATTGCTTTCCTTTTGCATCATTCGCGTTTCCATTGTTGGACGATGGTTCAATGGACGCGTTGCTTTTGGATGCTGAATGGATTGCGCGCTTTCGGGCTTCTACCTCGATGGTAATCGACAGATGGATCGACGATTTACAATCGCAGTTGCATTCGTTTTCCTCGCTACCTGCGGCCCTACGCTGTTTGGGCAGAGCGTTGGATGGGCACCCCATCATCCATCCTCGCTAACAGTCGGCCGCGTCACAAAACCACCAGCTCCGATACGGTTACCACAGACTGCTTCGCCCGCGCTGGAACTTGTGCGTCTGCCAGCCCATCAACCCACGACCGACCCACGTCTACTTTCGTCCGCCACTAGCTCAAACCGAAGCGCCGCGGGACAGTCTCACGAATCGACGTGGAGGCGATATCCAGCAACCCAACCGATCGTCACGCCGCAGATGGCGCGCGAAGTCGTCGCGCCAATCACGTATCGGTGGGATTCGTACGACGTGAATTTGGCTGCCGCGGCAAGCCGTATCGAAAAACAGATCGAAGTGGGGTTCAAGTTGGCCAACAAAGGTGCTTTGTATGGAGCACGAGCGGAATTTCGCAAGGCGATCCTCGCCATCGCCGAGGCTTTGGACGCCAGGTACAGAAGCACGGGCCACAGCCAGGCCTTTCATGATGCGCTTCAGGCAATGAAGGAAGCGGCGGACTTCGCATCAGATACGACGGGCGGTTCCGGACGGGTTGCGCGAATCGTCGCTACTCACCAGACCCCGGTTCTCAGTCAGATGCCTGTCACAGGTGTGCCCGCCCTGATCGCAATGCAACGGTATTATTCGTTTGCGCAGCAGCGTTTGGTGGCATCCTCGGGCGGGGCACCGGTGGCATCGAATGCGATGTATGCGATGGGCAAACTCCACATGGCATTAGCCGACGCCAAAAACCATGACAACCAAGAAGCAGCGAAGGCGATGACCTTCTTCCAGGCGGCGTTGATAGTGAACTCGAGCAACTTTGCGGCCGCCAATGAACTCGGGGTCATGCTTGCCCGCCTTGGTCATTTGCGAGAGGCGCGTGAAGTTCTGCAACACAGCGCGAGAGTACGGCCGATGCATGAGACGTGGAAGAACCTGGAAACGGTGCATCACCGATTGGGAGAGTTTCCATTGGCGCACCAGGCGAGATTGCAGTGGCAACGGCAGCCCACGTCCACGCCGCCGGCTATCGCTAGCAACACGGGAATGGTGCATTGGGTCTCGCCCGAGGCATTTGCCGGAGCTCCATCAGGAGGCATCCCACAAACCGTCGTGCCACCGCTGACGGCAGAAAAACCGCCAGGATTCTCGCTCTGGCCGTGGCAGTAGACCGCCGCGACAGATTAGCCAATGTCGGACACAGAGCGTCGGACACGGAGACGAATCGACATGAAATCCACCGCACTTATCACCAACAAGATCTCCGGAATTCGCCAGATTGTCGTTGCGACATTGTGTGTTTTGACATTGTCCGCCGTGGCGGTGCTGCGCCCGAACAGTGAAGGCGTTTCGGAGACAGCTGGCATTTCCGCACAGGACGTCACGGCACACCACATGGCGGCAAGTTCAGCAATGACGGCGACTACAACGAGC
>JASLPZ010000054.1:0-25762 GCA_030744725.1 Pirellulaceae bacterium | reverse complement strand
CGCGCAGACATCTATTCGCTGGGCGTTGTGATTTACGAAATGTTAACTGGCGAACTGCCTATCGGTCGTTTCCAGCCACCATCGAGCAAAACACAGGTTGACATGAGAACAGACGAAGCCGTGATGCGGGCTCTCGAAAAAGAACCTGTGCGACGTTTCCAGCAAGCAAGCCATTTCAAAATGGGTTTCAATTCCGTAGTTGGCTCTGTCACGGATCGAACTCCAGCGCCGCCGCAGAAATCCGTCAGCCGTCCCAATAGTACTCGTTGCATGATTACCTTGATGAGCGGCCGCGAAAAGAAAGGCAACTGGCGCCCAGGTGACCCTCAAATTGCAGTGACGATGTGGGGCGGAACTTGCCTCGATTTGACGAACGTGCGAGCGACAGACGTCAATCTTACACTTCTCACATTGATGGGAGGCGTTGAAGTGATCGTTCCCCATGGTGCCACGGTTGATTTGGACGGATTCATCTTGATGGGTGCGACGGTAGACAACGTCGCCAGCGACATGGGCACGTCAAATATGCATGTTCGAATCAAGTCGTGGGGCGCCATGGGAGGATGCGAGGTTCGTACGCCAACACAACGGGAACTTACCGCATTAACCAAAACGGCGAAGCATCAAAAATATGCATTGTCGGAACGGGAAGTTACATTTGGCGACGGGCTCGTGCTCTTGTACAGGCTGTTTGCCATGTTGGTTACTATCGCGATTCCTGTCTTGTTTCTGCTGGGCCCATTTAAGATTCTTGGTGGTGATGAAAGCAGGCTGTTAGGAGTAGTCACAGCGATTTGTGCAGGGTTCATCTGGGCCGGGCTAGGCTACTTCCGAATTTTGGTCGGCGCTCGTCCCAAAAATACAGATGGGCAATCCTCACAGGATTATTATGCGGCAACAAAAATCGGAACGTCTGTCCGTTGGTTTGGCCTTTTTCTGGGTTTTGCGTGTTCAGTTTTATTTGTCTTAGCTTCTTTTGACGATCAGAGAGTATTTAACGTAGGCATCCCTGAAGACGAAACGCGATTTGCCGCGATCGTATGTGCTATACTTTGTGCCTTGGCGTTCGTCGTTGCTGGATATGTTGACGAGTTCTTCTCCGACGAACGGGAGTAGATTTGACGGCAACGGCAGTCTCGATCCAGTACCTACCCAGGGCCGCCTTGCAGCAGAGCTACAGACCGAACGCATGAAGGCGGGAATTAGACCGCACGTAGATCTTGCCATCGACCAAAGCGGGAGTTGCCATCAGCGGCTCACCCAGGTCGTTGGTGGCGAGCAGCTTCAGCTTCTCGCCCGCCTCAATCACGATGATCGCACCCCGCTCGGCCGCAATGTAGATTCTGCCATCACCAACGACCGGCGAGGCATAGTAGCCACCGGCAACTCCAAGCCGTCCCTTGAACAGTTCATCACCGCCTCTCGCATCGCGACAGAAGATGATGCCACCGTTGCTGACATAGTAGATACGACCGTCGTAATAAAGCGGTGAAGGCACCTCTGGAACGCCCCGTTGCTGTTGCCAAATGACATGCGTCTCGGTCACGTCGCCCTCGCCGCCAAGGCGAACCGCGTAGGCGCCAGACTGCAGACGCTCGCCGGTGCGTCGCACTCGTCGCAGCAAACCCCTCCACTCGGCATCGTCCAGCTTCTGGTCCTTGTTTTGGTCCGTGCCACGAAAGAACCAGTTCAGCAACGTCTTATCACCGGCCCCGTCGGAGTGACGGTCGATAATCACCAGGTCTTCAGTGATTTCCTCGCGACTGACAAGATCGTCGTCGTCCTTATCATACTTCTTCACGAATTCCTCGAACGGCGGCGGAATCGCGACGTTCTCTGGCACGCCATGAAGGTCGCTGCCGACGAAGAACACGTGCCCTGCAGCCACAACCGGTGTCGCATTGACGGTTCTCGGCAGCCCTTCGACCCGCCAGCGCTCCGTTCCGTCAGATGGGTCGTAACCGATCAATTCCCCACTGCTTGCCACAATGAGTTCATCTAGGCCGTCATGCGGCCAATAAACTGGGGTCGAAGCCCCTGGGATGACGATGTCCCGATCCGTGCGCCACGCCACATCACCGCTTTGGCGATCCAGCGCCAAAAGAAAGGAAGGACGTCCTCGCTGGGCCAGTTGGTCCCTCTTTAAGATCAGACGTTCTCCGACCAGAATAGCGGATGTCCCACTCCCCTCGAACGTCCGTGGGATCGGAAGGCGATACTCCCAAAGCTGCTTGCCATCGCAGCTGTAACACACCAACCCGTAGGAACCAAAGTACACGTAAACTCGCTGCCCGTCGCTCACCGGCGTTCCGGCCGCTGGGCTCGAGACGGCGTTCATCTTCTCGATCTTCTCCGCCACCACGCTGCGGCGCCAAAGTTCCCTACCGCTCTCTCTGTCCAGGCACACCGTGACCATCTCCCGCGTGTCTTCAAGACAGCCGGTCAGGTAAATTCGGTCGTCCCAAACACATGGTGATGACACTCCGCGGGGGAGCTCCGCGGACCAGAGGAGGTTTTTGTTGAGCCCAAACTCGACTGGGTAGGTACCCTCTTCTGCCCGGCCCGCAGCGTCCGGACCGCGGAATTGTGGCCAACGCACCGATGACTTATCCTCCCCCCGCGCGGTTCCCATATAGGCCAACCCCCAGACGATCGTTCCCAGGGCAACAAGGTATGCGGGATGGGGCTGGACCTTCATCAGAACAACTCCTGGGCGAGAGGCTGGGGCGGGAGAACACTCTCAACTTAGCGAATCAGAAGGGATTGTCTAGGAGATTCTTGGTGCTCCCGGGGGGCAGCACTGAATCACCATTTGCGAGCTGGGGGACGCCTACTTAGATGTCGCAGTTTTGATTCGCGGCGCAGACCGCTCTTCTGCGAATCGCGCAGCCGTCCAGCGCATGGACCTACGTCAGTCGACGTGACGAAGTGTGTATAGCAGTCTTGGCTAATAACGCCTCTCAGAATTGACGACGTAGTTGGCTGCAGAATCTGTTACCCAACCCCTACTCGCCAGACTCAATCCAAATGGGAAAGCTCGGACAAATCCGATCCGCGAGCTATGGAAAGACACTTGCCAACCGTGTCGCACAAGAGTGCCATGTTACACGGCTTGGGAAGCACTAATATCTTCAGTTCACGGCGTAGCCATTGTTTATCCAATTCGTCTGCCCTGGCAGTTACCAAAATGGCCGGAATACACTCGTAGCTGTGAATTTCTCGCAGGAGTTTGAGGAAGTCAGTTCCCAGATAGTCGGGCAAGCAGTAGTCCGAAATGACAAGATCGAATTGTTGCTTTCGAGCACGGTACAGGGCGTCGACGGCAGTTGCCGCGATCGTGACTTGGAAGCCCGCATTAGAAAGCCAGTGCTTCAGTACTTTTTGGAACGGTAGATCGTCTTCCAAAACCAGGATTTTTTCGAAGCTGGAGTTCATCGTCACTGTTCTCCAGACGATCCGTGAAGGATTGCCTCGTTTGAATGGTATCACGCCTGAAACCTAGCTCGCCCTTTAAGTGTCGTCCAGCCAGAACGGCGAAAATGGACAGAACCGGGAACGGGAGAAGGCGTCGGACCCTCGATCTGCCGGGTCAAGGTCAGGTTTTGACGACGCGCCAATCGTGACGTACTTTCTAGATTGCTCACAGTGACCCGGCCACCCCCTCTTCATTTCGGTTGCAGAGGTGAACTGATCAAGAGACGATTTTAACAAACCAACTACGCCCAAAAGGCGAAATGAGTATTGCAAGTGTAACGCACAGGACGAAGATGTACGTAAAGACCGCCCTGATCGAACCTATGTCAGAAGCTAGACTTTGAACTGTCCAAACAGGAAATGAGAATTCAAACGCTCGTCCGTTTTCTATTCGGTGACAGGGACGCGATTCTTCGGATCAGCAACAGTCGATACGCGTTGCCGCTGAGCTTGCTCCTCGTTCTGTCGGCTGGCTTCGCGAGAGAGTACGACGGCGAAGATCTGCGGAGCGAGCCGTGGTATCTCTTGATTCCGCTCGGCGCTTCGCTCGCCTTGTCGTTCATTCTGTATTCTCTGATCGAAGGCATTGCTCGTTGCCAAAGGAAGAGGAATCTGTTCTGGCGGGGATACGGTATCTTCCTTCCGCTGTTCTGGATGACGGCTCCGCTGGCTTGGCTGTACGCAATCCCCGTCGAGCGATTTCTGTCCACCGCTGATTCCGTGCGAGCCAACTTGTGGCTTCTGGGGATTGTCTCCGTTTGGCGCGTGACGTTGATCACACGTGTGATCAGTGTTCTATACCGCACTCATTGGTTCGCCACTTTCTTTGTTGTCATGCTGTTTGGCGACGCACTAATGTGGATCGTACTTGAGATGACGCCACTCCCAATCCTGAGCATCATGGGCGGAATCCGGTTGACCGAGAGCGAACGCATCTTGCTTGACACTGCAACCATGCTGCGCGTGCTCTGCATATTGTCGGCACCAGTCTGGCTGATAGGCACATTGTTTATATGTGTTAGGCGTCCACGAGAACCGCTGGCTTGGGAACGCGATGCTGTCAATGCTGAGTCTCGGCTTTCTGTCGCGAAGCCGCTGTGGGCATTGAGTTCTGTTGCATTGTTGGTTTGGGCGGCGATCCTACCGATGACTCAGCCTCAACAGGCCAACCGTCGTAAAGTCGAAACATCGTTAGCGGAGAATCAGATTGCCGATGCGTTGACCTTCATGTCGCAGTGCGGCCCAGAGGACTTTCCACCACATTGGGACCCGCCGCCGCGAATTGGCTACGGGGAAGCTACACCGGACATCTGGGACGTCTTGGCGGCGACAAAGAATGTCGACGTCGCACTTTGGGTACGATCGATCTACATCGAGAAGATCCTCGCCCAGTCGCACACGGCAACTTACGTCCAACACCGTACGATAAATCTGTACGAAATGGAGCAGGCAAGCTTGAACTTGTACGTCGAATTGTTGAACGAGGTTGGCTCTGGACAGAAAATCGCAGAGGCTCATGTGTACGAGATCGAGAGGATCATTGGCAACACCAAAGACCCCGAATTCCCCGTGCCAATCTCGGACGAACGTCGCACGTCCTTGGAGGAGATACTCTCGCTCGCAAGAAGCAGCGAAGTCACAGAATCTCCAGAACCTGCTCCGACGGACGCCCCAGCCGATCCTTCGCTTCCTTGACAAGACCAGTTGTTTCCTGGAAATCGAGATTCGCCACAATCTCCAGATCTATCCCTCCAACTTCTTCTTCAGATAGTCGCTGGTCAAGTGCTTAAGCACGTTCAGAGGCTCGCAGCTGTTGTCATCCCCGTAGTCGATGTCGATCGGGCCGATGGCCTTGGCAACACGAATGGCGGCCTTGTTGAGCTTCTTGTTCCGCTTGCCGATCCCCATCAGCGCGCCGGCCATCGCCGCCCTGACCCACATTTCCTCGCCGTGGACCGCGTGTCCGATGTGATCGATGCGTCCCAGGAGATAGGCATCGTCCATGCCTTTAGGGTTCTTCTTGGAGAGCTCGTATAACAGCGTGTAACCGCACCGGCGGCGCATGTCGTCTTTGCTTTCCATCCAGTCGCGAGAAAGCTCAAAGGCGAACGGTGTCTTGGCCAGCGTAGCGCCGCAGGAGGCGAACACGTGCGAGAACATGCCGCTCTGTAGCCCTTCGACCTGCTCCTCCGCTTGCTCGCGCGAGAGTTGTTTGGGATCGTCGATCAACAGGCCGATGATCTTTGCATCGTAGATGTCGCTCTTCCAGAGGCGCTGTGCAAGCCTGTGGTCTCGGCCGATCTGCTTGGCCAGCTTGCGCAACTGCGTCAGGCCGATGCCAAAGCTCTTGAGTTTACGTGGTTTTTTCTTCCAGTGCGCGATGCCACGTTCGTTTCGGTTCTCTTTTAGCAGTGCGATAACCTGGGTCTTTGTCATGTTCATGGAATTCCATCCTCGGCTTGGAAAAACAGTACGATGCGCGAGCGGAGCAGGCCAATCACACCGGCCAATTGAGATATCTTACAACACCTTGTCCCCTCAGCAATGTTGTCAGCACAAAGCACTGGACACACGAGAGCCGTGCATCCCCCCGTCCCGTTTGGGGTGTTGCGCGTTGGTGTGCCGCATCGTCAGCTGCTTCCAGTGGGTAGGGTCGTCCAAGTCTCGTTCGACGGCCAGGAAGTTAGAATACATGCAAAGCTGACGCCCGTTCACCCTGCTTCGCGGTGAGAGCATGACGCGGGCCACATTTCATGTGACTGAATCCTGCTTGCGGTTTGGCTGGCGAGCGGGTAGCCTCGCTGATCGAAGTAAATGTTGTTTGCGACCGCGTCGTTATCGAATCGACCGCCTCTCGGTCTGGTCTGCCGACGTATTCCTGTTGAATCGGATAGTCGTCTATGATCAAGCACTCGCCTGTCATCGCAATTGTTGTTGGCTTCCTTGTCACGATGGTCTCGGTTACGGACGCAAGATCGGCCGAGCCGGAAGCGACGCGCGTTTACGCCTTGATCGACCAGCTGATCAAGGATGGATCCGTGGCGGGGGCGCAGGTTGTTGTCGGCGAGTCTGATTCGCACCTTGTGACGAGGAGTTTCGGCGTTCGCGACGTCATGGGTCTTGAACCGGTCGACGACGACACGCGATTCTGCATCGGTTCCTGTTCGAAGATGTTCGCCGGCGCGGTCATCGTGTCGCTAGCGTCGGAAAAGACCATCGATCTCGACGCGCCGATCGATCGATGGCTGGGAGGATTCGCCGCTCCCAAACTGGCTGAAGGCGGTAACGCGAGCCGCGCGCCGACCCTGCGGGAGTTGCTCTGTCATCGGGCCGGAATCTACTCGCAACGTAACCGCATGACGAAGAAACAGACACGATGGATCCGCGACTTCAGACTTTCACTGGTGGACTCGGTTAAGGGCATCGCTGCCGAGCCGCTGAGCGTCGAACCAGGTGAAGAATCTGCATACAGCGGAGCGGGCTACTGTGTTCTGGGTCGAGTTGCCGAGGTAGCGGCTGGCAAGCCGTTCGATGAGCTGCTTGCCGTGCGCGTCTGCCAGCCACTCAAACTGTCGAGGACCACCTATTTCCCACCGGTGGACGATGACAACGTCGCGACGGGCCACGCAATGCAAGACGGTAAACTGTCGGTCGTCGAACTGACGCCGCATCTTCTGAGGAAGCAGCACAAGCTTGCGCTTGTCGGCGGGAGTATCTACGCCCCAGCCCGTGAGGCGGCCGAGTTCGCCCGGATGCTGCTACAGAAGGGAAATGCGAAGGGTCAGGAAGTCCTCTCGCTGACGGAATGGAAGGAGATGACCAAGTTGCATTCGCCGCGGCCGGGCGGCGGGTACGGATTCGGATTGTTCGTATCCATCGATGCGAAGACTGGTAACGTGCAATCAGTTTCGCACGGCGGCGCGCTGTTCGGGTCGTTCAGTCACATCGCAGTCGATTTTCAAGCCGAGCGTTTCGGTGTCGTCAACTACACCGGTCGCCGGAACCGTGAAATCGGTGAAAAGCTGCAAGAGTGGGTGAGTTCAAGGGAAGTCGACCGATGATGACGGTTCTCCGTTTACCATTTGCACCCCAGAGTCCATGTGACTAGAACAGAAACATACCAAGTACTCGGTATTTTGTTGGAGGGTCATTTGAGAACGCCGCAACAGCCCCGCGCTATCAAGACACGCAATCGCGTTCTGCGTGACGCAGCACAATTGTTTGCGTTGAAAGGGTTTCACGACACCAAGTTGGACGAAATCATCAAAGCCGCCGAGGTGACCAGCGGCGCGTTTTTCCATCATTTCAAAGGTAAGGAAGAGCTGGGTTTCGCGGTGATCGACCACCACATGGAAGAACGATGCCGAGCGTTGGACCGGATCGAAAAAAACCTGCCCGCCGATGGCGACAAAGATCCGCTTGATCGGGTTTTTCGGCGTCTGGATGCCGTGTGCGAGATGGTCGTCCGGCGACGCGACCGAAAGGGAGGCTGCCTGATCGGGAATCTCAGCACAGCCCTCAGTGACACGCATCCCGCATTTCGCAAACGGCTGGGAGAGTGTTTCGATGAGATGGCTTTGGAATTTCAAGTTCACCTGGACGAGGCTGCGGCGAATTGCGGTATGTCGGGTGATCAGGACACTCGTGAGATGGCTCGGTACATCGTCAGCGTGATCGAAGGTGCGATCATGCTCACCCGGACCTATCGCGATGTAAACGTCATCGAGCGTCAGGTGCATCATCTGAAGCAAGACCTCAAGCGGTCCTTTCAAACCACGGACGCGATGAGCCGATGAATCAATCCCCAGCCTCTGTCACATCACGGATCCGGCGGTGGGCGTCTCGTCAACTCGCTGATTATGACGCGCGCCAACCCGGCTCGGTGTTTGCCGAGGGTGTCGTGCTGGACGTGGCGGGGGGGTATGAACTTCAATCGGCTGTGGCGCAATTGCGTCACGATCGGGGAGAGCGGATTATCGGTTACAAGGTCGGTTGCACGTCGCCGAGAATCCGGGACCAGCTGGGGATCGATCATTGCGTCACCGGTCGGCTGTACGACTCAGAACTACACCCGTCGGGCGCTGCGCTGTCGCGTAAGGGATACGCGAACCTTGCGATCGAGGGTGAGTTAGCGGTGGAGCTATCGCACACACCGACGGAGAAAGATTATTCCGGGTTCGAGATTCCCGCGTGTGTGGCTCGCGTGTTTCCCGTGATCGAATTGCACAATCACGTGATGCGAGGTGAACGGCCATCGGCGGGGGAACTGATCGCTCATAACGCGCTTCACGCCGGGTTTGTTGCAGGATGTGGCATCATTTCTGGTGAATCGCTTGACGAGCCGTCGCTGGCGATCTTTGCTGATGATCGGTTGCTCGATGAATGCAAGGGCGTCTCGTTGATACAGACGATTCAATCATCGCTCAAATGGCTGATGGAAATGGTACGGGATCGTGGCGATCGTCTCAGCGCGGGCCAGATTATCCTGACCGGATCGATCCCAAGTTTGATTCCGGTTCGCGAGGACTGTCACATCCGGGTTGACGCCCCGCCATTTGGTAGCGTGGAAGTTGAATTTGATACATGAATCAATCCAGTTTCAATAGAGACTGCTGTGAAGGAAGGTTGAGGCATGAAAGGCGTCGCAAGAACTGGCACGGTCGGCGAGGAGCGGTTCGTTGTTAGCGAGCAGCACTTGATCGACTTCGCTCATGACGGGATGCCCCAGATCCTGTGCACACCCTGGTTGATATGGTTTCTGGAGCACGCGGCGCGCAACGCCGTGTTACCCCTGCTTGAGCCCGGCGAGAGCACCGTCGGTGTGGTCCTCAACGTGGAGCACACGGCGGCGACGCCCCTCGGAGCACAGGTCGTTTGTCGTGCGCGAGTGATCTACGCCGACGGGCCACTGATCTCGTTCCAGTTCGAGGCCCACGACGAGCACGAAAAGATCGCCGGCGGCACGCACAAGCTGCGTGTGATCCAGGCTGCTCGCCTTGCCAAAACGGTGGAAGGCAAGACGCGACAGCAGAAATCCTAATAAGTAACCAAGTGCAACCAGATGAACAAAGAAATGGATGAGACAGGCTCAGGGAAGGCCCAGTCAAGTCAGCCGTTTGGTGCCTCAAGTAGCTGTCGACTTCGCATCCATTGTTCACAACGCTTCGGCCAAGTCGAGGCAGGATGTTCGGTCGGCCGTAACCCGAAACCGTGTCCGCCACTGGCGTAGAGGTGAAGTTCTGCTGGCACTTTTGCCTTCTTCAAAGCCAGATACATTGCGATGCTGTTTTCTGAGCTGATGCCGTCGTCACTGGCGTGAGCAAAAAACGTCTGTGGTGTATCCGCAGTGACTCGAATTTCGGGGGCCAGTTCATCACCGTCAATCAGATATGCGGGGTAGATCAGCACTGCGAAATCAGGACGGCAGCTAACGCCGTCAATCTTGTCGACGGCATCATAACTCTTGAATGTTCATTTGGTGATCCTTAGCGCTGCAACTCGAAGACGGCGAGTACGGGGCGATGGTCGGATGCCATCCTCTCGTCGATGACCATTGCCAGGCTGACTCGCAACCTGCCAGCGGGTCGGTAGAAGATGTAGTCGATCCGCGATGTCGGTTGCGTGGCGGGCGCCGTCGGGGAGGCTGGTTCGTCAGTTGCGTTGGACCAGTGTTTCAGTAGTAACTGAATCGGATCGGAGTTGGGTTTGGAATTCATGTCGCCTGCCAGGATTGTCGGCATGTCATCGTCCTGGGAAAACAATGCATTGATGGTCTTGGCTTCGGCAAGTCGGTCTTCCGCGACATTGTGTTGGAAGTGGGTGCTAATAAACCGAAGCGGCTCGCCATCGCGGCCACGAAGCGTGACGGCGATTGCCCCACGCGGATACGTGATGCGCTGGGGCGTGCTTTCTGTGTAGGGGAGTGGATGGATGACTACGTCCAGGATCGGCAAGTGTGTCAGCACGGCGTTGCCAAACAGCCCGCCTTCGTAATGCTGTGTCGGTCCGAAACGCGCCCTCATACCGGTCAATTCTGCCAACCTTCGAATCTGGTGGACACGATTTGATCGCTTCACGCCCACATCCACTTCTTGCAGCGCGACGAGATCTGGCTTTGCGTTGTTGATCACAGTCGCCAGCCGCTGAACATCGTAACGTCCGTCGTTGCCTTGACCGTAGTGGATGTTGTAGCAGAGCACCCGCAGCTCATTGCGGTCTTCATCTGCCTGGGCCGACGAACACAAGACGGCAGCAGCAAGCCCGAGACAGCTTAGCCACCACGTGCGACGAGAACGGAAGTCTGGCGAACGGGTATTCATTGTTGCCTCACTTCTAGTCGACAGGGGTTTGCTTTGCAAGTGATAGGCGATTGGCCAATTCTAAGTAGTGGGCGTCAGTTCTGGACTCCAGTTTGCTCGAATCATTTCGGCCAGGCGATCAAGGCTCTGGTCCGCAATGTGGCGGGGAGCTTCCAGCGTTGTGTCTCGTGCGGGAAGGCCTTTGCGAGCTCGCAGGAAGTTGAGAAACGCCTGGCAAAAACTTGGGTCGCGAAACAGGTCGTGTACAAACGAACCGAAGATCGGTTTATGTGGATGTACGGCACCGTCATACTGTCCCTCGACGCCTCGTTCTTCACTGGAATACAGAGGGCGATCGTATCGTCCTGTCACATGACCACAGTGGATTTCGTACCCGCTGACTGGACCCACAGCACCAAATGGGTTGAACGACGTGGGATAGTAGGTACGACGCGCTACGGTCTTCTTCGTCGCGAAGGCGAAATCGATGTCAAGCAAGCCCATGCCGTCGATGGAATCCAGGTCCGATTCAATGTGATGGGGGTCATGTAGTTGTCGGCCCAGCATTTGGAAGCCACCACAGGTCCCGAAAATGGGAATCCGTTCGGCCAACGCCCGGATGCGTTTCTCCATCCCCGATTCACGTAAGACGCTGAGGTCGTCGACGGTGTTCTTGGTGCCTGGGATGAGTACCGCATCGGGCTGACCGAATTCTTCGGAGGTGCGGACCAGCAGAACTTCCACATCGTCCACTTGCGCGAGCAGGTCGAAGTCGGTTGTATTGGCGATGTGTGGCAGGTAGGGGATGGCGATCTTGAGCGGTGCGTGAGGGCGACTAGGAAAGACCGCGCGGTCTTCCTCGTCGAGCTGCAAGCCGTAAAGCATGGGAAGGACGCCGCGAATTGGTACTGAACATGAAGCATCGTGAAACGCGATACCAGGGCGCAGCAGTTCCAAGTCGCCACGAAACTTGTTGACCACAAAGCCTTCGAGCAGGCCAAGACCCTCACGATCGATTCGACGAAGGATGTCATAGGTTCCAGCAAATTGGGCAAAGACGCCGCCGACATCAATGTCACCAAGGACGAAGACGCGGGCGCTGAGGAGTTTGGCGACGGTGAGATTGACGACATCGACCTCGGCCAGGTTCGGTTCTGCGCATGAGCCGGCACCTTCGGCGATGATCAGGTCGAATTCCGCCCGCAGAGTTTCGATCGATTGAGCAACGATAGCGAGCTTTTCGTCGCGGAGTGACGGATCCAGGAAATTCTCTTGTGCTGTAACATCGCGAACCGTTTGACCGTCGATGATCAACTGGCATTCAGTATCCGATTTTGGTTTGAGCAAGATTGGGTTCATTTCGACACGTGGCGCTTGTCGAGCACCTTGTGCCTGGACGGCGATGGAACGTGCGATTTCCTCGCCGAAATCCGTCACGTACGAATTCAGCGCCATATTCTGAGATTTAAACGGCGCGACGCGAAACCCAAGGTTGGCAAAATACCGGCACAGGCCCGCCACGATGGTTGTCTTTCCGCAGTGTGACCCCGTGCCCAGGATCATTATCGATTGGTGGGCGGTTGGCTGCATGTCGGCATCCAGGACGCGGCGCGGCTCTGATTCTCCTGCTGTTCGTTCCGTGGCCAGGGCTTTTAGCCGCGAAAAACACCACAGCCTTCAGAGGGGCGTGCCTATGGTCGACCTGCCGCGTCTGGGCCGACTACAATTGCTCACTCTTTTGCCACGGCGCGAGCAGCGCTCCACCCCAGGTTCGTGCACGACCAAGCGGTTCAATCGCCACACTTGGCCAGCGGTAGGCAACCAATGCATAGAGGCCAAAGAAGACGGCGACGGAGCAAACATCGCCGGCCATTCGGTACTTAAAGAACGGCAACGCGGCCAAATAACATTCCATCAGACCAGTCGCCGTTTTCGCGTACCAAGCACTGGTCAGCCAAACAACAAAGTTGATCGTCACCAGGCTCAGCACGGAACAGCATAACGCTGACGCCACCAACCGCAGCGGTGTCGCGTTTCCACGCATCGAACGTCCGATCAGCACGGGCACCACTGCGACCAGATAAACGGCTGACATGAGCATCGGTTCGTAAGAACCGAGCACCAGATCGCTCAGCGACAACACGATCAGTGGAATCAGGTAGGCGACCGAACCGCGGCGGAGATACCACCCGGCGAAAATCGAGGCACCCGTGACTGCCACAAAACCGGGCGCATGGGGCAGCAATCGCGACGCAACGGCAAGGATCACCAAGACTGAAATGACAATGACGTCAATGATGACGGGTCGGTTCTTCATTTGATTTCTCCTTCTCTGACGGGCCTGGAGCCAATGGTGAAGGTCTGGATCTTGTGACCGACCGACAGAACCGTCTTATTACTTGGCGCAAGGGCAAGGACGACGCCACCTTCGAGCGCAACCTTTGCCTGATTGTGGGTTACTATCTTATTGCCTCTGACCGTTCCTAGCCAGATGACCCCCTCCTCGGTGCTCGCGACAAAATGCGGCTGGCCGCCAAATTCGAACAATTCGACGGAAAATGTGAACACCTGGTCACGTGTATTATCCAAAATCAGCCTCTTACCGGCAACCAGGTCCAGGGAATTTCCGGCGATGCGGTAGATCCAGAGGTTGTTGTCTGCGTCGCCAACGGCGCAATTGACGACGGCAATCAGATCGCCGAGGACCGCGACATCGTTCAAACCACGCTGTGCTGACGCGTTGTATCGACGACGCGAGAGAATCTTGCCGCTGGGGACTTCCAGCAGGCAGATGTCGCCATCTTCAGCCACCGAGATCACCCGACGGTGTCCACAGACCGCAAGTCCGCGAATGTGCCATGACTGCCCTTGCCACTGCACCGGATCACCCGAACGCAACGAGATGGCCCGCATGAGTCTCAGCGTCGACCGTTCCGCGGGGCGGGCTCGGCGCTCGTTGCCGTCGCTCAGAGACCAGATCGTGAGATAGCCGTGCTGATGCCCGACGAAAAGCAAATCTTGGTCGTTCTGGTCGACTCGAACCGCGCTGACGGCCGTACCGTATTTGGGAGCGAAGGGCAGGGTGAGGGGCAGAAAGTCGTTGTCAACTTGCCGCCACCACACCAGCGATTGCGCGTCGTTCGAACTGACGAACTGACCTCCGCCCAAGTTGGCCAACATTTCGATCCCCTGCTTTGACGGAGTCGTCAACGCATCGACCAGGACGGGGCCGAATTCCGATTCGCTGGACATGGTTCGGAAGACCGTGATCGTGCCGTCCCACCGACCCACGATGAAACGTCTTGCGTCCAACCATGTGGCGACCTGAGCTCGGGAATAGGTAGTGCCCAGTCGGATCAGCGCGGCCTTTGCACGCAGTTGCGTGATCGGAGGCGTGGCCTTGACGTCTTGACCTTCGGCTTGGTGGCACCAAAGCACCGATAACGGGCCGACTGCGAAACAGGCGAACGCCAGAGCGAGCAGTTCGGCTCGAAGATTTCGCCGTCGGCAGTTCGTCACATTACGGTTCTCCAGGACTGGCCAGCAACACAGCACGCCCTGGCATTGTGGTGACATCGCCCAACAGTGTCAACTTGGCGGATCAGGGCCACCTCGTGCCTTGTGTTGCGTCTTCATGACGCGCGAAATGACCAGAAGCAGATTCAAAGCCCACGTCGGGTGAGAACTGGTTTTGAAACTGCCTCCAAAATGACGCTGTACACGACAACACTATCCACGCACGCGACGGTGCAAACGCAGATCTTCAATGCCGTGGTAGGTCAACAGCAGCGCACCGTCCGATGCGTTGTAGTCGAAGACATCTTCCATGAAGCGTTCATGGCCCGGCCAGGGATAGCCAAAGACCAGGTCGAAGTCGCACAAATCCAAACCGAGGTCTTCGTAAGCGCTGGGCGTATCGAGGTCGATGTGAGCCAGCTCTTCTACGTCTAGGATCAAGTCGTCGCTGCCTGGTGGAATCAGGCTGCCGTAGGCGAATTGGGCTGGGATGCCGAAGTCCGCGGCAAGCTGTTCGGCACGCTGAACAAGTTCGCCTTGGACATCGATTCCGCAGGCGTCGAATTCTTGGAGTGATGCCAAGAGGGTGATCACACCAAAGCCGCATCCCCACTCACAGAAAGCACGGCCAGCGATCAGGTGCTGTTCCACGATCCAGCGCAGGTGGGCATCTACAGCCAGAAAATCACTGCACACGAAATCGTGGATCACGTTGCTACGGCGGTGGTGAAGAAAGTCATCGATTCGCTCGCTCGCTTCACGCAGCAAAGCCTGAGCTTCATCGGAAGGCGGTGGCGCACTGAACAGATCTGGGAGTTCTATCGGTTGCAGCATTGTCGGATCGCCGACGCATTTCGTATTTGAGTCTTTATGGTCGGAAACTCGTCGTATTTGAGTCAAGTTTTAGCGACGGGCACCGACCGCAGGTTGGTCGGGGAGCGGGTTAACAAGACCGAGCGGTAGCTCGGATTGGTTCGAGGCCCTGCCTCGTTAGAATCGCGACATGATACCGTGCGACTTGTTTGCACGCCATGGCGGGAGTGAGTGCCCAAACCTGGGCGTGAATTCGATCGACTGCGACCGCCTGGTCCTGCCCATGGTCCCGCGAAATCGGGCGAGTGGACAGCCGAGCGTTCTTGTAGCGAAACTCGTAGCAAGATGTTGCTGGTCTGACTCAATGACCGTCCGGAATCTCGACGATATTAAATGTTGTTGAGTGGCACAAACGGCCCCGTGCCAGGGCTGTGGGCAACTTAACCTCGGATGTCGAGATTCGATGCAATCTGTTGCCCCTTCATTGGTTCGGTTGGATGTTGGGGGACGGATTGTGAATTTGGCACAGTGGTTGCACTCTTGTCAAGAACGCCGTTTTGGTATCCAATTTGGCAGGCTTGTAACGTGTGCGATAAGGAGTGTGTGGCATGTTTTTCTTTGATTTAGAGTACATCTTGATGGTCTTGTTGCCAGGGATGTTGATCTCCGGGCTGGCAAGCTGGCGAGTGAAAGCGGCGTTCAATCGTTATTCGAAAGTTGGCTCACGCCGAGGCATGACGGGTGCGCAGGCCGCTCAACTGCTCTTGGACCGCGCCGGGATCAACGATGTTAACGTCGTGCCAACGCGCGGATACTTGAGCGATCACTACAATCCGAGTTCTAGGCAATTGGCGCTTTCCGAGGGAGTTTTTTCGAGCAACTCGATTGCCGCGATCGGAGTTGCCTGTCACGAAGCGGGACACGCGATTCAGCACGCGCGACACTACGCACCACTATGGGCACGCTCGGCGCTGGTGCCAGCTGCCGGCATTGGCTCTGGGATTGGCTATATGGTGATGATCGCTGGGCTGTTCTTACGACACCCCGGAGTCGTTGGAATCGGCGCCATCTTGTTCTCCCTGGTGTTGCTATTTCAGATCGTCACGCTGCCTGTCGAGTTCGACGCCACGGCGCGTGCCAAACGGCTGGTAGTCGAGGCAGGAATCGTTGACGCTGATGAACGTGTCGGTATCGATCGGGTCTTGAACGCAGCTGCCTTGACCTACGTCGCGGCGGTCATTTCGACACTGCTCACCCTGCTGTATTTTCTGATGCGATCCGGATTGCTCGGCAACCGGAATTAGAGTCTAGCTTTCGGACATGCGCGCTCGGCGCGCGCATGTTTTGTGAGCGACGGGCACTGACCGCAGGTTGGTCGGAGAGCGTACCAAATACAGGCATGTTCCCCATTTGGTTGCGGCACTGCCGCGTTAGGCTTCCAGGACATCTGCGATCGCCCCAGTCGGCTCGGCCGAACAACAGCGGTCAGACGACCCAACGGACTTCGCCGCACACGATTTGGTCAGCCCAAGTGCATCATTCCTGATTCCTGCCACGGGGCGAGCCAGCGCCACCTGCACGGATTCTTTCTGAACCAAGAGTCACCCGGTTCTTTGCTTTCTCTCGTTGGAGATCGCCGTTTTGTTTCACCGGAACCTCAATCAGCAAAATGACTTACAGCACGGAAAGGCCGTGAAGTGGCATGGTCCAATAAACCAATCCTCGAAAAATGTGGCGAAATGGCCAGAATTGTGCCCCGGTATTTCCGTCAGATCTCAATAGACCCATTGAAGGGATGTCATTGTCGGGGGTGCCGAGGGGCAGAGTGGTCTCGGAGAGACCGCGGTACCCTGGACGACTGGCAAGCCCACTTTGTGCCGTTGGGGCAGGGGTCACAAAGTGGGTTTTTTGATCTTCAATAGACCGCAAAACGGGTCTCTGGGTGCCGCTTTTTTCTCCTGGGTAGTCTGTGCGTTTCCCAATCGCCATCGTTCACTCAGGCATTGGCGCGATCCGATGGTAATGAGAGGCGGCGGTTTGCGCGCATCGTACGCATACCTGCCCAATGGTCAAGATTGGCACGTGGCCATTTCGGTTCGGTAGGAATGGCCCGAGACTCCCGATGACCCAATCCTCAATTCGGCGACACCCAGTCCACAGACGCTGTATCGCGCTGCTGTGTGTGTTGTCGTTTGCGGCGTCCAACTCAGCAGCCGAGGCGCGGACCTTTCGGCTACCGTTCTCCTTTGCGTCACAGACACCTCACCCGGCTGTGGCACGCATCAGCGTTGCTGAAAAAGGGGCGACGTCACATGGAACAGGGACCTTGGTCAATGTTGCCGGACAGCACGGATTGATCGTGACGAATTGGCACGTGGTCCGTGATGCAACGGGTGAAATCCTCGTCGAGTTCTCTGATGGTTTTCGCTCAGCCGCGCGCGTCTTGAAGGTCGACGACGACTGGGACCTAGCGGCACTGCAGATTTGGCGCCCGCCGATGAAACCCGTGCCGCTGGCGATTGCGGCACCGCGTCCTGGAGACACGCTAGCCATCGCCGGTTATGGCAGTGGGCAGTATCGGACCGTGTCTGGACGCTGCACGCAGTACGTCGCGCCTAGTGCGAATCTGCCTTATGAAATGGTCGAGTTGTCAGCCGAAGCACGACAAGGTGATTCGGGTGGACCGATATTCAACGAACGCGGAGAACTCGCCGGCGTCCTATTTGGAGCGAGCCGTGGGACAACGTCAGGAAGCTACTGTGGTCGCGTGAGCGCCTTCTTAGCGACCGTTTTGAGTGGGGTGGAATCGAAACAGCTGGCGGGCACCGCTCCGCCCCTCGGAACACGAACAGTGATCGAGGGAGGGCCGGCGGTTACACCAGGCACGTCCATCGGCGCCAACGTTACACCCTCAGTGCCTGACATACACGGGATGCCATCATCTTCCCCTCAGTCGGCTGATACCGGCGAGCTTACATCTGCCGCACCGTATTTTGGATCGTCGCCGCGGTTGGTGCCATCGACTGATCTTTCACCGCCCAACGATACCAGCTCGCTTTCAGCTCCTGTCTATCGCGACGGAACTCCGCTAGGTGGCAGTGCCTGGGTCGATCCCGTTGACAACCAATCACTGCTGTCTTCACCGACTCAGCCTGCGATCGCACCTTGGGATGCCCTTGTCGGCCGAACGCCGTTCGAGCATGGCAAGTCAATCCTGGCGGGGATTGGAATATTGGCACTTCTGTTACGACTCTCAAATGTGTTGGCGGGCGGCCGCGATTAGTCTACTGGCCGATACAATAGAGATGTTCGTGCGTACGGATAAAGATCTGGCCATCAGAGACGGCGGGGGTTGCATTGCATTTTTCATCGAGCCGATTCTTGGCGATCACCGTGAGCTTGTCTTGGCTTAGCGAAAAGACCAATGTCGTTCCGCCCTGATCGGTTAGGTAACCGCGGCCAGCCACATAAACGATGGATCCCCAAAGCGCCCCGCCTCCTGTACCCTCTTTCCACAGAGACTTGCCGGTACGCGGATCAATGCACTCGATTGTGTTAGGGCTGGTATTTGGGCGGTAGACGAATCCTTCGACAAAGACACCAGTGCCGATGCTCTGTGGATTCTTCTCGGTTCGCCACAATCGTGATTTGGCCGTAATGTCACCGCTCTCACCCAGGCGAACGCCAATTCCCGGACCCCCGTAACCGCCTGTATCGACGCAAATGTCCCCAGCCATAACTGGCGACGAATAGGCAAGGTCGCCTTTCTTGTGCGACAGACCGGCACAATGCCAGAGTACGTTGCCATTTGAAATGTCGTAGCCGACCAGGCGGTTTGGCATTGCACAAATTATCTGCTCTTGACCACCGACCGTCGCAATGACCGGAGTGCACCAGGACCCCATGTATTCGCCATCGGGTCGCCTGCTGCCATCGCCTTCAAGGGGTTCTTCTTTTTCCCAGACAGTGTTGCCCGTTGCTAGGTTTAGCGCCAGCACGCTAACTCTTTCCCCGGGACCGGTGTGCAGGATTACCCGTTCACCATGAATGACCGGGGACGTGCCATAACCCCAGATGTGCTTGAATTCGCCGAAATTGCGAGACCAAATCTTCTGACCAGAAAAATCATAACAATGAAGTCCCGCTGATCCGTGCCAAACGACCACTCGTTTGCCATCGGCGGTTGGTGTTGTTCCACAAAATGGGTTCGTCTTGTGAGTCGGCATTTCCCTGCCGAAGTCGACCGTCTGAACCCACGCCTGTTTGCCCGTAACGCGATCGAAGCAGTACAGCGATCGGAGTTTGCCGTCAGCGTCCTCGGCACACGCCACAAACACTTTTCCGTTGGAGACGATAGGACTGCCGTTGCAGGGTCGCGGCAGCGCGGTCTTCCACTTGACATTCTCTATCGCACTCCAATTCACGGGCACGTCCTTTTCGTCCGCCAAACCATTGCCGTGCGGCCCACGAAAACCTGGCCAGTCGCCAGCTTGAATGAGGCCAGGGATCAACAGAATGGAGCAGGTGAGGATCGCGATACGATGGGGCATCAGTCTTCTCCGCGGATGTTCTTTTCAAAGGGGTGGGATACTCTTCGGTGACCTGGCGCCACTGGGAAACACTGGTACCAGCGACGGAATCAAAACATATCAGACCGGTTTAGTGACTCGCAAGGTTTGCAGCACACAGACCGCTTCAGCTTGCCAGGCGACCACCGTCGCTGTCGTGCCTGTCTGGTCTCCTGCCTGCACGTCGTAAAGCTCACTATAATCGCAAGTTGCGATCCAAGCCACTCTGCAGGGGGGTTGCTGGACGATCACTGCGAGCGAATTGTTGTAACGCTGTTCCAGGGCGGGAGTTTGCCTTGTCGACACAAGGCGAATGAGAAAAAGCTCCCAAGCACCACGGTGTGAATGTCGAATGATCAGTTGGGTGCCGATGTCTAAATCCGCCACGATATTCGTGTCTACCCGTTCAAACTCCGCTCAGTGTGTGAAGCGAAAGTAGTTTGTCCGAACTCGAATCACAATTCTTCCAGGAGGATCATATGCAATCGCTTGCAGTTGCCGCGCTGATTCTATGCGGCACAACCGAATGGCATGACGGTTCGATGGTTGTCTTGCACAACAGCAACAAGATGGTTGCCGGCTGGACGGACTCTGAGGTGACCCATGTCGCTCTGGTGTTGAATATCGACGGCCAACCGTGGGTTTATGAAGCAACGCCAGGAAAGGTGCGACGTGTGCCGATGGCCAGTTATCGTGAGGAACTGCGTGCGCTGAACGCCAGTCGTCGGCGACCGACTCGCATGTCCGTGCTGCAACCTAAACGCCCTTATTCGCAACAACAAGTTGCGAAGATGAGAACGTATTTAGACAAGCAGGTCGGCCGTCGTTATTCGGTAAAAGGAGTCGTTCGCCGAAAACCGAGTGATGGAATTCACTGCGCAGAGTATGTCGCGACGGCACTGGCGCAGTCTGGACGCTATCGCGCAACCAATGCCCACTCGTTACATCCGGCCACAGTTGTTCAGAATGCTGCACCTTTACATGCGTCGCCAGCGAATGTATCCATTAGGTCCAGGAAGTCGCAGGAGTCATGGTGTTCACGTTCCTGGAAACAGTGGGACAGTGTGCAAACTTGGTGCTCCTGGGCTTGTTACGAGGCTTTCCTGCTCTGTTGGTAGCGCAATGAAACTTGTTATCTATCCCGCCGTTGACGATGTGCGTTTGGAACAAATCAAATCAGCAGCGGGTGCGATGTCCGTCGTCAATCTTGACGATCCGCAGTCGGTGGTTCGTGAGATCGTCGACGCGGACGCCTTTTTTGGCAAGCTAACTCGGGATATGTTGGCAGCGGCCAACGATCTACGATGGGTGCAGTCGCCAACGGCGAGTCTAGAACATTTCTTATTTCCCGAGTTGGTCGAACATCCGTGCACGTTGACCAATATGCGGGGCCTTTTTTCTGATGTGATCGCTGACCACGTGTTCGGTTACATTTTATGCTTCGCACGCAACCTGCACCTCTACCTGCGCCAACAGATATCGACAACTTGGGAGCCGATTGGCGGCGAGTCGGCGCGTTCGACCTTTGCGTCTGGGCCGGGCGTTGTCAGTTCGATGGACCGTGCGCACCTGCATATGAGCGACTGCACGTTGGGAATCGTGGGATTGGGCGCGATCGGAAGGGCGATCGCAGAGCGCGGTTTGGCCTTCAATATGGAGGTCGTGGCCGTGGATCCCTATCCAGCGAAGCCTCTGCCTGGCGTCGACGAAATCTGGAATATGGAACGATTTGACGACTTGCTGGCAATGAGCGACTTTGTAGTGATTGCTGCTCCGCACACGCCGAGCACCGAAGGGATGTTTGGCTGTGAGCAGTTTCAACGGATGAAAACGTCGGGCTACTTGATCAATATTGGTCGCGGCGTGATCGTCAAATTAGACGATCTCGTCGCGTCACTCGATGCCGGTGAAATTGCCGGTGCAGCGCTGGACGTATTTGAAGTCGAACCATTACCCGCTGATCATCCGCTGTGGGCGATGGAAAACGTGATCATCACGCCCCACGTTGCGGCCTGTTCGGTGCACATCGCCCAGCGGCATTTGGATGTGCTGCTTGAGAACATCGGCCGTTTTGTCCGCGGCGACGAACTCCTCAACCAGGCCAGCAAGATCGAGTGGTTTTGAGACCAATTGCCTACTACGGCGTGATCGCACGCAAGACGTTGCGAATTGGCTGACCGGAGACATACACCTTCGGTCGCACGGTGACTGTCGGTCCGACCCTGTAGGCAGCGGTCGCGGGATAGTAGGCAGCGGTCGTGGGATAGTAGGCAGCCGTCGGACCTACAATCGGCGACGCGTAGCGTGGCAGCACTGGCCGATACGTGACGACGGGAGCGGCAATCACCGGACGATAGGCTGCAACGGGTGCGACGCCTGAAATCACTGGACGATAGGTGACAACCGGCCTGGGCGAGAGATCGACCTGGGTGGCCGGGATAAACGGTCGATAATTGACTACCGCACCGCGCGGCACGACCGCACGGTAGGTTGTGATCGGTGCCGCCGAGGGCACAACGGGGTAGTAAGTGACGACGGGAGCACTCTGAGTGACAGGGGCCGTGGTACCCGGTGTACCTGGCGAATATGTCACCGTTGGTGCCCGGTTTTCGCCAGCGGTCTGCGTTTTCGACGCTGCGACAACTGGAGAATTGGCGGTAATCGGAGTCGATTGCACGACGGTGGGCGTCCCATATGTGATCACTGGCGGGGCCACGAATTGCTCGCTTGGTTGAGCGTTATTCGTTCCTTGCGCGAACACACCCGTCGCGACGCAGACACTAGATGCAACGGCCAGGACAAGCGTGCGGATGACTCTCATAGAACCAACTCCTGATGGGGCGCGAAATGCGGTCGCGTGGGGATGAAATTGCCCAGTGGCTATCAATCCAGTATCGCAGGGAACCATGGCAAGACAAGGATTGAAGTGGTAGATTTCCGGCTTCCAACGGTCAACGCGATTCACGTCGTAACGATCACGCGAGATAGGTCGACGTGTGCAGGTTTATTGATTAGCTGAAGTTGCTGGACACTCGCACACATGCAGTGCTTGCAGTCATGGCGCGTGAGGCTCGCACGTCTTGAAATTGCGCGTTGGCCTCACAGATGGCCGGCGGTGGCCACATTGCCGCACCGCAGTAATCGACCACGGCCATAACCGTAGGCCGTAGCTTGCCCCATAAAGCGGGGTGTTTACATGAAATAACACGTTGTGAGAGGGTCTCCCGACTGGCCCACGTTCGGGAAAGTCAATCGGTGAGTCGTGATTCGCCACAACGGTGGTCGAAAGACCGTGCCACAACAGTGGTCGAAAGACCGTTCCACAACAGTGGTGGATTTCTCGCGCCACACGTTGTGGGCTGGTCTCCCGACCAGCCCACCTTTGGCGGAGCCTTTCAGGGTCGCACGGCCGCAGGCGGAAGCCGCGGGTTTAAGACGCACTACTGCCCCACTTCGCCTGATCTTGTACGCTTGGCCTTCCAAGACCTACGAATTCATCGATCGCCTTGGAAGGAAGGTCATCGTACTGACAATTTCGAATGACGCGCCGCACTACGTGAGTTTCCAACCCTTGCGATACTCGCGATGAATCAACTCATCCGCCTCCGGTGCGTTGGTCGCGCAAAGCGATTCGTGGTCCCACTGGAGTTTCTTTCCAACGCGGTAGGCCACATTTCCCAAATGGTTCGCTTCGGTCAACCAGCCGGCGTATTCGAAATTGCAGGTTGTCGGAGCACCCGTTTTGCACGCATGAATCCACTCGGCGTGGTGGCCCAGCGATTTGGCAATCGTCGGTTCCGGCCGTTTGAAATCCGAGAACTTGTCTTCGGGCAGCAGGGCGTGTTTGCCATAGTCTGATAACAACATGCCTTTGTCGCCGACGAACAAGACGCCGCTCTTCCATTGTGGGATGCCACCATCCTGCCAGATCTTGGGCTTGTGCGTACCCTGATACCAAGTCAGGTTGACCGGCGCTCGCTCGCCACGGGCGCCGTATTCATAAGTGACTTCCATAGAAGCCGGTGCGATCTCGGCGTGGGCGGATGGACCTTTGGCGTGGATTGTCTGGGGGTGATCCAAGTCTAGAGCCCAGAACGGAAGGTCGACCCAATGACTGCCGAGATCCGACATGGTGCCATTGCCGAAATCCCACCAGCGGTACCACTTGGGGCCTGGAAAATAGACATTGTGAAACGCACGCTTGGGTGCCGGGCCGAGCCAGAGATCCCAATTCAAACCACTTGGGATGACGGGTTTGTCTCTTGGACGTTCACGCACGGAAACGATATCACGGTTGGCCTTGGCGTCGGCGGCTGATTGCCGACCCCAGGCGCGATTTACCCAGACATGCGCTTCCGAGACGGTCCCAATCGCGCCGCCTTGAATGAGTTCCACGACACGTCGATAGTTGTCACCGGCATGAATCTGTGTCCCTTGTTGTGTCGCCACGTTTGCTTTGGCGGCCGCTTCACGAATCTTGCGAGCTTCCCAAATACTGTGCGTCAGAGGCTTCTCGCAATAAACGTGCTTGCCCAATTGCAGCGCCGGCATGGTGGCGAAGGCGTGCGTGTGTTCGCAGGTACTGACAACCACGGCATCGAATTCTCCAGCATGATCGTACAACTTTCGAAAGTCTGTCGTGTGCCTGGCGCGGGGATGTCGCGACTTGCCGAAATTGAGATTGTTTTCATTCACATCACAAAGGGCGACGATGTTTTGCGATTCGACGGAACGCATGTTCGCGCCGCCACGTCCGCCTGTACCAATGATCGCCAGATTAAGTTTCTCATTCAATTTACGAGCACGCAGGATGGTCGGCGAGCCAAGCGCTAACGCGCTCGTGGCGATCACGGAAGACTTGAGAAACGACCGTCGGTTGTAGGCGGCGTCTGTTAGATGCTGTTTTGATGTCGAGGCTGTCATGTTCAACTCCTTCGGAGAGAATGGGCGTTCGCAGGTATTATGGCATGTTCGGTTAGGGAAATGCAACGCGCGAAGCGATGCCGCGTAACTGCGTGGGCTATAACGCTCACGGTGTCAAGTCGTGCTCCTCGAGCAACTCTGCGATTTCGACGGCCCGATGGTCCTGGACCGAGCGATAACAGGCATCGACCAGTGCCATCGTTTTCAAATTGTCCCGCCCATCAATTTCCGGCTGGCGGTTCTGTTCCAGGGCACACAAGAGCTGAGCCATCGTGCCGACAAAGGCATCAGGAAACCAGACTTCGTTCCAGCGTGGTTGGAACCACTTGCCGGGTGCGTGCGTGGTCAAGAAGTCAAGTGTGCTGGGCGTGGGCTTCGGGTAATCGGGCCAGCCGATCGTCCCCCGCGCCAAGCCTTCGGTTCCTTCAACGCGCCAGCGGATGCCAATGTCCGGCTCCGCCCCATCAACTGCCGGACCTGCCCAGACATCGTCCCACGAGGAAGCGCGGAAGCCATTCTCGTATTCTAGAATGTATAAACAGATTCCATCCTCGTGGGCAAAGCGGTCGGACGTGCGCGGGTCCGGGCGAACACTGGCAAAGACGCGCTGCGGGTCGCCAAACCAATAGCGGAATGTGTCCAGGTGATGGATTGACATGATCCGCAGTGTGACCCAGCCTTGACGCTCCTGCCACGGCATCCAGTGTGGAATCGCGCGCATATCGATGCTGGCGAAAACGGGTGTGCCCAAATAGCCTCGGTCAAGCACGCTCTTGCAGCCGCGAACGGACTGGTCATAGCGCATGTTCTGGTTCACAGCCAGCGTGATCCCGGCTGCCTCGCACAGCTGAACGATTTCAACTGCTTCCGCCAAATTGACACCCAACGGTTTTTGTGCGAGCACGCCGCGAATGTGATCGTTGTGCTTAACGACTTCCCGGACCACGTTCAGTTGAATGTCCGGCGGTACTCCGATATCGATGACCTGAATGTCGCGATCGTGCAATAGCTGTTGGTACGTGTCGTAGACTCGCGGAATATCACGCTGCTGGGCAACATTGCGGGCCTTTGCCGGATCGCGCGACGCGATCGCTAACGGGTTGAATCCAGCGCGTTGGTAAGCGACCAGATGGCAATCCGCAACGATGAATCCAGCCCCGATACACCCGA
>JASLPZ010000549.1:0-2983 GCA_030744725.1 Pirellulaceae bacterium | reverse complement strand
GGCAACAGTGAAACAAAACTGCCCTCCAAAAACTAGCTCAGTTCACCAGGAAATGCCAACTTTGGCGCGGCCTAGATGTACTCTCACCACGCCAATCGCGAATCTCCTTGAAAAGCTGCCGGCGCGGCAAGACCACAAGTTCGGCGGCGGGATCGGGTGTATCGTCGGGAAACCGCTGTTGCGTAGCGGGGTGGATTTAGGTATCTGCCTTCACGCCATCTTCTTCCACGACAGTGAAAGTGAGCTAAGCGATGCTCGTGGTATCAGATCCCTCCACCCTACTTTCCTCGCCTGAATACGATGCGCCGTTGCGCACGTGCCCATTGTGCCAGTCACCCGCACTGAGTCGTTACGATTGCGACTACGAGGGGCGGCAGGTTGCTCGTTGCCGGCGATGCAGCCTACTGTTCATGAACCCGCAGTATACCGACCAATACCTGGCGGCATACTACGCTCAGTATTTTCACGATGGCCAAACGCCGGACCTTCCGATCGGCAACCCTGACGATGGCTCGCGCCGAGCAGCAGCAAAGACCGATATGTTCCGGTTCCTTGATCGATACACCACTCCAGGTCGGTTCCTTGCGATCGGTTGTTCAGATGGAATCGAATTGCTGCTGGCCGAACGCTCCGGCTGGGAGGCGGAGGGGTACGACGTTGACGAAGGGTACATGGAAGCGTTGCGGAAGAAGCTCGATAATCCAATCTACTCGGGCGACCTCTTCAAACTTTCGCTTCCGGACGAGCACTACGATTGCGTCTTCATGGACCAGGTGTTGGAACACCCCAAAAACCCCCAGGACTATCTCCGTGAAGTGCATCGTGTTCTCAGGCCAGGCGGAGTCCTGTTCATCGGCTGTCCGAACATCCGGTCCATCTCTAGCCGCATGAAGACAATACTAGGCAAGGCGCGGCTCAAGCAGCGCCGCGGGCGGCACTACGACATGTTTCACCACCTCTTCTTTTACGACCCGCGAACACTATCGCGGACCCTCGAGACCTACTATGGCTACGAGGTGCTCGCCGCGCAGGGCGACCCAATGACCGGTCACAGGACGCCGGAAGTCGAGGACACGTGGCGGACTCGAGTGGGAAACTGGGTGCGCCGTGAATTTCCAGTCTTCGAGAGCAGTTTTCGCTTGTTGGCAAGAAAACCGACGGGTGTGTCCGCGGCTACCAAGACGTCCCGGCACGCCGCTTGAGTTTCCAGCTCCTGCTTCATCCAGCGATTAGTCACGGCATTCGAGAACATTCAGCGCAGATCCATGTCGCATTGCTGGTCGGTCTGCAGCAGTGAGTTGTGGGTACTGCGATAGCGTGGCATGACCGGGAGGTTTTGGGGGATCGCGCTGTCGTGGATGGGGGCAGAGAGAGTTGAGTGCTGGTCAGCCCGCGGTTCGGCTGCCAGAATGATGCGAACGTCGGATGTGAATCTACGGGAGGAGTAGCAATGATTGACTTGGCAGGACACGCCGTCCTAGTCACGGGGTCGACCAAAGGGGTTGGACGTTCAATTGCAGTGGCGATGGCTGCTGCCGGTGCGGACGTTGTCATCCATGGTCGTGCCGAAGGCCAGGCGTCGCGCGAAGTGCTTTCCGCGTGCCAAGACAAGGGCGTTCGAGCGGAGTTTGTGACCGGGGATCTGTCCGGACCCACGGACGCGGCGGTCGAGCGGATGTTCGAGCAAGCACAGGCGGCACTGCCCGAGATTGACATTCTGGTCAATAACGCAGGGACCTACGACGACGTGCCATATTTGGAAATGGACCTGCCTCGATTTGAGCGAACGATGCGGCTTAATGTCTTCGCGCCTTTCTTTCTCACGCAGCGCTTCGCGCGCCATTGGGTACGGCAACGAGTCAACGGACGCGTGCTGATGATCGGATCGATCAACGGTCGCATGGCCGAACCGACGCACTCGGGCTACGACACGTCAAAGGGAGCTGTCGAGACAATGGTCAAGACGTTGTGTGTCGAGCTTGCTCCGCAGAACATTCGCGTCAATGGTCTAGCGCCTGGATTGGTCGTCACGCCCTTGACCTCGATAATCGAGGAGGATCCCAACTTCAAACGTTGGATGTGCCTGCATACGCCCAATGGCGAGGTGCCGGGTAGTGAGGTGGTGGGCGACGGCGCGGTGTACCTTTGCAGCGACGCAGCACGGCACGTGCACGGACAGATGCTGTTGGTCGACGGCGGCATGAGCATTTGGCAGCAGCCTGACATGCCGCTCGGCTGGAAGTAGGGTGAACGGCAGAAAAGATGCTGCCAACCGGACGTGTCTGAGAGGGCGAAGTGACTGCTGAGGACCGCCCGATCAACAACTAACGCATAGTCGTTGTTCGCTCCAAGAACATAACGCCAAGTTCGCGGAGCGAACAGCGACTTGATGTGCCAGCCCTGGACCGGTTCGGCACTCGTCACTGGCTCGCAGGGAAGACAGATTCCAGCTGATCGGCCGTGAACGTCAACGACTTCCGCAGCTTACCCACGCGAAAGTTGATCGTATTTGTCTGGTCTGGTAGCAACTCGAGAAAGAACGCGACTCCAAACGTGACATTCTCGGGCCCTTTCTTGAGCGGCACTTCGAAATACAACCAAGCATCCTTCAAATCAACTTCGTGGCCCACCCAAACCAGCTTGGCTCGTTTGCCGTCAGCTTCTTTCGCGATAAAGGATCTCCTCAGATATTTCTGCATCAGACGATCGATCCCTGCCGATCTGTCCAGGTCGACCGGGCGGTCGGCAATACGCCGCAGAGCCTGTTCAAGGTCTACCGGATTGACCTGCAGCGCGATCTCTAGTCGCCCCGTCTTGGCATTCCATTCCGCTTCCGCAATGCTCGCATGGCGCGGATGCGCGAGCGTGCTGCCACTGAGCAACAGCAGACACGACAGGGTTAGGACCGTTCGAGGAATTACTGTCCGATAGTCGCCTCTCGCTCCGCGAAAGGAACGTGCTTTCGCGGAGCGAAAGACGACAA
>JASLPZ010000548.1:2757-2995 GCA_030744725.1 Pirellulaceae bacterium | reverse complement strand
GAAAACTGTCAAAGGGCGATGTTATGGAAGTGGCCCGTTTGGCGGGCATCATGGCGGCCAAACGAACCGGCGAATTGATTCCCCTCTGTCATCCGCTCGGGCTGGACGCCGTCTCGATCCAGTTTGGATTTGACAGTGATCGTCTGCTGACGATCGAAGCCACGGCCAGCGTCACCGCGCGGACGGGTGTCGAAATGGAAGTTCTGACCGCCGTCAGCGTAACAGCCCTTACCGTCTA
>JASLPZ010000548.1:0-2747 GCA_030744725.1 Pirellulaceae bacterium | reverse complement strand
GGATCGCAGCATGACCATCGAACAGGGTCGCCTGGAAGAAAAATCTGGTGGTCGCAGCGGTCACTACCTCCGTGAAAGCGAATCTAGTGAGCCAGATTGAAACCGAAACGACAGCCTCAGCCCTTTTGCGCGAAGTCTATTCGCCCGTCGCCAGCGAAATGGCTGATGTCGAGCAGATTCTTCGTACCGAGTTGCGCAGCGACTATCCGTATGTGGACGAGTTGGTCCGGTACGGGTGTCTCTTGGGGGGCAAGCGACTCCGACCCGTCCTCCTGCTTTTGGCCGGCAAATCCGTAGGTGCGCTGAACAAGGACCACTTGACGCTTTCGGCAGTCGTCGAGATGATCCACACAGCAACGTTGGTGCATGACGATGTGCTGGACGAAGCGGACACACGGCGGCATCTGGCCACGGTCAACTCGCGGTGGGACAGCAAGGCCAGCGTCCTGCTGGGCGACTTTCTGTTTACTCATGCGTTCTACCTTGCCAGCACGCTCGAATCGACCTGGGCCTGCCGCGCGATTGGGCGGGCGACAAACATCGTCTGCGAAGGCGAGTTGCGGCAGAAAGGCAGCCGCGGTGATTTCACCCTGGATGAAACCGAGTATATCGAGATCATCGCCGCCAAGACCGCCGAGCTCTGCGCGTGCAGTTGCCAATTGGGTGCCCATTGCGCCGGTGCCACGCCGGACATCGTCGATCGTTTCACACGGTTCGGTCGCGACCTGGGAATCGCCTTTCAGATCGCAGACGATGTACTCGATCTGGCTGGCGATGAACAGACGATTGGAAAGTCACTTGGTACCGACCTGGAACAACAAAAAGCGACTCTGCCGATCATTCGCACCTTGCAAATAGCACCTCGCGAGGAACGTGAACAACTTCTGGCGATCTTGCATCGCGAGCCCGGACATGCCGACGACGACCTGCTGCCGCTGCTCAAGAAGCATGACGCAATCGAGTATTCATTGGACGCCGCTCGCGGATTCGCTGGCCGAGCTGTCGACGAGATTCGCGACCTCGAGCCTAGTCCCTCACTGGCGATGTTGATTATGATCACCGAGTTCGTCGTGAATCGCTCGATGTGAGACGCCGATCTGGAGCCATGACAGATCCCGCACTTGAATTTGACTGCGCCCAAATCTGTTCTCAAACTGCCGTGCGACGCGTCGAACTGCATAACGAACTACCCTCGACCAACGACTTGGCACTTGACCTGGCGATCGCCGCCCCCGCGACAGATCTGCCCCTACTGGTGCTTGCCGTCTGCCAGACCAGAGGGCGCGGTCGTGGTGATCATTGTTGGTGGTCGACTGATGGGGCGTTGACGTTCTCATTGATACTCGACACCGAAGCTTTGCAGCTGGTACCACGACGGTGGCCTAGAATCTCGCTGGTGACGGGCATCGCCGTCGCCAACACGATACTTGGTCAATTGCCCATGGAACAAGGGGCCATGGAACAAATACCCAGCCACGAGGTGCGCGTTAAATGGCCGAACGATATCTTCGTTGACCGGCGCAAGATCTGTGGAATCCTCACGGAAAACGCCTCTCGGCAGCCACATCGACTTGTGGTTGGGATCGGTTTGAACGTCAACAATTCATGGAGTGATGCATCAGTTGAATTGCGGAAGATCGGCACTTCGCTGGTGGATGTCGCTGACCGTCAGTTTTCGCGCCAAGTGATCCTCGTTGATTTTCTCCAGCGATTGCACCAGTCGCTAACCGATCTTGCCCGCGACGCATTCCCGTTGACCGAAGCCTGGCGAGCGCTCTGCATGTTGGAAGGCAATACGGTCACCGTCGACGTTGGCGGAATCCGGACAACGGGTGTCTGCCAGGGCATCGACGACGACGGTGCGTTGCTGCTACAGAACGAAAGCGGCATCCAACACTGCGTAGCAGGTACTGTCGCGGAGATTCACTAGCAGCCAATGTCGGTCCGAGGCACAGCCTCGCTAGTCCGTCACCAACTCATAGCACGCGGCCTCTTCGGCATTCCTGACTAGCAAGCGATTGCCGTACAGCGTCGGGTTGTTCCACGTCTTCCCGTTGATTGGCGAAAACCGCGACACCTCGCGGAAGCCCTCTGGCGTCGCGTCGACGAGCGCCACTTTGCCGGATTCCAGTTGTACGAGCAGATGATTGCGGACTCCCAACAGCTGCCCGTGACCGTAACGACCTCCTTTCCAGACTCGCTGCCCCGTTGCCAATTCGACACATTCGAGAATCCCATCCGACAAGCCGTAAACGTGATCGTGGTGAACAACGACGTTGCAGAACTTCGTCTTCAGAACCCGCGTGTTCCGCCATACGTCTCGCACTTCGAATTTGCCGGCCCGTGTCGCAGTTAGCTGAAACAACGCAGCTCCACCGCCGTATCCTTTGGACAGCATGAATTGGTTTGGGGGCAGAGGAACTGCCTGGGAAACGCTGGCATTGGTGGTGCTTCCGCCAGGCCATTCGACTTGCCAGAGCATACGTCCAGACTTCGGGTCATGCCCGGACGCGTTGCTTTCATTGACGATCAGAACTTGCCGCTTGCCACCCAGCGTGGCCAACACCGGTGAACTATAGCTAATCTGGCGATCCCCCGATTCCCAAGCGATCGTGCCACGGGTTTTGTCGAAAGCAACCAACGAAACGTGTGGTCCATCCCTCGGCCCACCGGCCGGCACGATCACCAGATCATCGACGACCAGCGGCGACCCGGATCTTCCCCAGCCGATCGCTTTCACATCGTCA
>JASLPZ010000547.1:0-3018 GCA_030744725.1 Pirellulaceae bacterium | reverse complement strand
TCGTTGGTGCGCAAAAATCGGTGGACCAGCACACATTCTATCATGCAAACATCCCGCTTTGAAACTCAGCGATTGAGTCATAGTCGCCAACGGTTACTCACCCAACCTCAGTTCCGCCAGCATCTCCAGCAGATTGTTCGTGATGATGACCGACGCGTCCTTCTGCACCTTGTTGGTGCCGAGCCAGGTTTCGTAACCGCCAAGCCGGTGTTGCTCCGGAGTCGGCAGGTAACCGTATCTGCCATTGGCCAAACCAATCACCAGCGTCCGCGGAAACGGGCTGCGGTCCTTCAGTTCGAGCCCTGTTTCGACAAACGTTTCAAATGGTATTCCACAGACGGCCAGATCACCGATGCGGATCGCCTGTAGCGTGACGGTCACCGTCTCTACTTGTTCCGCCAGCGAAACGGTGCGCCGAGCATAAGCCTGTGCCAAGCGCGGCAGCCGGGCGATTTCTTTCTCGTCCTTCAGCGCAACGATGCTGCGCGCCTCGGCCAGCGCTTCTTCGCTGACCTCGCGGTGCTTCAGAACAATGTCCCGCTCCCGCATGCCAAGCCTGACGTTGCCGCGATGTTCTTCAATCTTGCGGTGAGCGAACCAGGCCGTGTCGGCCGCCTTGCGGGCGACGATCCGTATTTGCTCGAACCGCTCGCGCGGCGGACGGGTGACCAGGAACGGCAGATTGTTGATGTCACCCGATGTTCCATTGGACATCATGGCGACGAAGTTGTCGTTGGCGCGTAGCCGCGACGGCATGAGCCGGGAGAATTCCCCGAAATAGTCCGCGGAAATCTTTCCTCGCGGAACGGCACCCACGTAATGCAACGAGTAGTTTGCAAACAACGCCAGCGGTTTGTTCCGCTCATCGTGCACCGAGATGATCGTGATGTCAGGATCGGTGGGGCCGGCGGGACGGTCGAGTACGTCGGGGCTGTAGCCGGGATTCATCTTCACGCGATCTAGCTTGCCAAACGGATTCAGCGGCATCTTACCGGGCTTCAGAAACCAGCGGCGATTAAAGACTTCGTCCGGCAGCGGGTGGGCCGCCGCGCCGACGGCCGCCGGCTGCAAACGATCGCGAGCCTGAATGATTGACTCGGCGAGACCGTCAATCAGTACCTTGCGATAAGCCACTGCCGAAGCGGCGCCTTCCTTGACGTTGGACGGCGGTCCGCTGTGTGTATGCGTCGAACAGATCAGCATCCGCTCCATGGGAATGCCTGATTCCCGCGAGGCGATTGCCTTCGCCTCATCAAGCACTTCCGGTGATGCTCCCAGGCTGTCGACGACGACCATCGCCAGCGTCGTTGTGCCGTCATCGAGCACCAACGCGCGAGCGTGAAGCGGATCGTGAGCGCTCTCGGCCATGTTTGCTCGAAAACCGCCCGGCATGTTCAGCGGAAACTCTTTGGGCGTGATGTCCACGGCAGCAACTCCCGCACGCAAAACTGGTTTTCGGTCCACGGCGGCTGAGGGTTGGGTAAACTGAGCGGCTCCGATGAGATACGTCAATAATGTGATGAACTTCGTCGAGTTGCGCATGTTTTCTCCTTAACAGAATTCACAGCACGCATCATAAACTACACAATCAACGAAGTAATCCCGGTCGACACGATTCACTCTTTCCGCTGCCCTCCAACGTCGCTGTCCGAAAACAAAAGTGGCGGCTCGACTTACCGCGTGCGCGAGATGGTCAAAGCGTGCGCGGATTGCGTCCAACGGACTGGCCGAGCGCGCGTGTGGCTAGCTGCACGTCTTTCTTGCCGGTTATCATATGCAGGTGCAAGCAGCGAACACCCTCATGGGCTATCAACATGATCATTCTCAGCTCTCCTGGTCGAACAAGGGCGATTCTGACATGCGGCGTCGTGCTTCTTCTTGTCGCGGCGTTGTTGCCCGCCAAGGTGAATCCAGAGAATGGACGGATCGTACGGGTGTAGTGGTCCAGCGATTTTTGAGGTGAACAGAATTGCACTAATCTGGTGAGGTTGATGAACTATGGTTCAGCGCAAAACTTGGTGGACCACTACACCCCTGTTGTGCCTCAGTGCATGGGTGTACACGAAGAAAGTCGGTGGACCCACAGACCGCGCGGTGAGTCCTATCTTCTTACCAAACCGCTCAGCCCGACCGCCAGAAGTGTCGTTAGTGTCCAACCTGCGGCGATGTGCAGCCAAAGATAGAATCGCACGAGCATACCCGTACGGAATCCGAGCGACTCTCTGTTGGCATTTGGCAGCCAGTACTTCGCCTGCTGCAAATCAATCAGCGGAACGAACGTATCGATTGAATACACCAACGCATTGAAACGTGGATAATCACTCGAAATCTCTCGTTGCTCACTGTCCTCGTCTGAATCATAGGCCTTTACGTTGGTGGGGGTGATGATACCTGCTCCCCATCCTGCTCCGAATAGAATCGATCCTACAAGAACGAATGCCAGCACAAACCATAGCGCCTGCCATGGACGATAACCGTAGCCAATGACTATTCCAAGCAAAAGATGCCAGCAACGCTGAAGCATTGGCATTTGAGTTAAACGCGCTCGGTCTCTGTTCTTAGCGATGAGAATCTGCCTCGCTTCGGACTCTCGCCCCTCATTGCGAAAAACTGCTGCAAGTTGCTCATATGGCTGCGGCTGAAAACGGGCGCCACCCTGTAATTGGAGCCAGCTGATGCGATCCTGAACGTTCATGGAAGCGTGGCTGTCAATTCGGTCATAGACGAATCCATGAAGTAGTAGTTTGCCCTTCTCGGGCCAACTATCGGAATCATCCCACAAAGTGCCAACTTTGACGGACCGCAGGTCCAGCACAGACGTTTTTGGCGAAGCAACATCGGTGTAGAAAAAGTATCCATTGATTTTCGCGCTCGTCAGGCTGACCTCTCCCTCAGCCCTGAACCCATTACGCATAAAAACAGTTCCTTCAATAGTTGCAGCGCTGACGTTGAGAGCCTTGTCCTCCCTGCAAATGAATGTACCGCCATCGCAGCTAAGTTCACTTCGAATAACCGCTT
>JASLPZ010000546.1:0-3051 GCA_030744725.1 Pirellulaceae bacterium | reverse complement strand
TTCCGGGCATCTCCAAGTCCATGAAGATCAAGTCAAACGGCGTTTCCGTCGCTGCTTGGCACGCCTGTCGGCCGTCGCATACTGTCCGGACATCGTGCCCCAGCATTTCCAGCATACCAGCGGCCACCTGTAGATTGATTGGGCTGTCATCTGCAACCATAATCCTGAGCCCCTGCGATGGTTCGGTGGCTGCATCGGAAGCGTCAATGGGATCTGCGGAACGATCGAGGTCCAAGACCTGTGCGATCGCCTCAACAAATGCGCGGTGATTAACCGGCTTGGTCAAGCAGCGGGCTGCACCTAGCTTGCGAAAAGTTTCCGCGACGCCAGGATCGCCGGGTGGAATGAGCGCAATCAGCAGTTGCGAATCTCCGAGATGTTGGTCCTCCAGCAATTGGGTCGCATTGGACATCAGCGCATCGATGACGATCAGACTCTTGGGGCCGGCATTTTTGCCTTCACTGCGCAACCACTGAATCGCTTCCTCCGTCGACGCGACAGCCGTCGATACGAAACCAACACTTTGTAATAAGTCGCAGCAGTATTCGCGTACCGTCGCATGGTCGTCGGCGACCAGGACCTGGAATCCGTCGAACTGAAGAGTTGCGTCGTCAGCCTTGGTCGTTTCCGATGGCGTTGCATCGAACACGAATGCCTGCTCGCAATCGCCGAATTGTGCCGTCATGTGGAAAACGCTACCTTCTCCCAAGACACTGTCGACCCAGATCTGACCACCCATTCTCGTTACCAATTGCGAGCAGATCGTAAGGCCCAGACCGGTGCCACCGAAGCGGCGCGTCGTCGAACTATCGGCCTGCTGAAACGATTCGAAGATGCGTCCGACTTTTTCTGGCGCGATACCGATCCCAGTGTCGCGGACCGCAAAATGTAGTTGCACCCCCGTGGAATGACGTTGTTCGACCCAGGTATCAACGACAACCGATCCAGCGTCGGTGAACTTCACGGCGTTCCCCACCAGATTGATGATGACCTGCCGGATGCGACCGGGGTCGCCAATCAGTCGTTCTGGTACGTCTGCGTCGATCCGATATGCCAGCTCGATGTTCTTATTGAAAGCACTAACACCGAAAACTTGTATGACGTCGCCAACGACTTCTCGAGGTTCGAATGAGATATTCTCCAAGTCGAGTTTGCCGGCCTCAATCTTCGCGACGTCAAGCAAATCATTGAGCAACCTCAGCAGCGCGTCGGCGGACTGTTTGACGGTGCCGAGGTAACCACTCAGTTCGGGGTCTTTGCACGTCGCCAAGGCAAGTTCCGTCATACCCATGATTCCGTTCATGGGCGTACGAATCTCGTGGCTCATGGTTGCCAGGAAATCACTCTTTGCGCGGCTGGCTGCCTCGGCGACATCCTTGGCGTCTTGCAGTTCGCCCTGGGCGCTCTTCAACTCCCGTGCCACTCGAGCCAGTTTGGAGTTTAGCTTACCGAGCGCCTGCGCGCGGTTCTCGGCAGCGGCCGTACGTTCGGCAACCCGCTGTTCCAGCGTGGCATTCAGATCTTCGAGTCCCTCGAATCCTGCTGCGTTCTCCAGGGCGGCACCAGCGATCGTCGCGACAAAGTCTGCCAGACGTTTCTCCGTCGCTTGAAACAGGCCTCGCACATGTCCATGTTCAACGAGCAATACAGCGACTGCATTCCCGCGAACATAGATGGGAACTGCCAGTGCGGACTGAGCTGAGTAGCTCGACTCCCAAATTGCCTCTCCCTCTGATTTCAGGTCGACACACGTGATAGCTCGGCCCTCACGGAGGCAACGTTCGATCAACGGTCGGTATCGTTGGTGCGCGTCGGGTAACTCCAATTCGCCATTATCATGACCTGCTGGGAGTCGTAAGACGATCCCCTTTTCACCTCGCAGAAGCCGCAAGCCGGCTTCGCGAACCTCTTCGTAGATGCCATCGTCGAAGAGTGTTCCCGCAATGAGTCGACCGGTTTCCAGCACGGTGTCGAACCGGTCGGCCAACGACAGTGTGATGCCGCCATCGGTGCCATTGAAGGAATCACCGTCTGAACCGCGAAGGCTTCGTAGCCCGCGTTCTGCCTCGGCGATATCGGCTTCACTACCAGGCCATCCCAATTCCACACCAATCCGACCGCGAACGGCCAACGATCGAAAATATTCGTATTGTGCCTTTTGCTGTGTGGCGATTTTCAGCGATCGATTGATCAAACGAGCGCTACGACGACTTTGCCCCTGCATGGACGAAATCAATGCCTGTTCCCGGAGTGCGTGCGGCAAGTCGTTGCGAAACCAATGTGCGATGAACACAGCCATCCTGGCAACTTTGTCGGCGCGGCGAAGTCGCGGTATGCGTTGATGCGGTGTCGTCCAGCGAGCCGACTCGGCTTCACTCCGCAATGCGGTTGCCAGCCAGGCCCAGCAGGGTACCACGTAGGCGTTCTTAACGCCTTGTCGCGAAGCGATGTCGAGCGCCTCTTGGAGGGTTGTTGCCGCGTCTACGAATCGCTTGGCACCAATTTGGCGTACGCCTTGGGCCAACATGACTTGCGCCGTTCCCTGAGCGTCGTGGCGAACACGTTGTAATTCGATCGCCAACGCCTCTTGTGGAAGCGACTTATCTGCCGCGCGAACCCACACATCGAGACTGATTCCAGATGCCTGGGTATCGCCCAGTTCGATGCCAGACAGGTGAATGCGTTTGGCTTCGCGTGCGGCGTCTCCGAGTTCACCAAGTCGGTATTGCGCGGCCGCAATCTGATAACGGGCGATGTGCACTTCCCAAAAGTCACCCGTTCGTTCCAGCAAACGCACTGCTTCCTGGCATTTTTCCACGCATTCTTCGAAACGGGATGCTGCGTAAAGTACGACACCGTAATAATGTAGTGATTGTCCTTGGCCCCACACATCCCCCAGCGCTGTGCGGATTTCAAGCGACTTTTGGGCGTATTGGATCCCGCGATTGAACCAGGGAACGAGGCTCATGGCTGGGGCGTGCTCGGAATAGGACTGGGCCAGTTCCAGCGTCGGCGGAAATCCTTCCTGTAGGCAGCCCCTCCCGGAACAGG
>JASLPZ010000545.1:0-3059 GCA_030744725.1 Pirellulaceae bacterium | reverse complement strand
GTCACTATTTTCTGCGGCGTGAGCAACCCGGCCATCATCGCCACTCCAGAATTCGCGGAAATCAACACGCTGTTAGGGGGATAGGGCGAGGGGGAATCCACATGCTAACATAGCCCGGCCCTCTCTCCCAAAACATCGACGTTCAAAGCCCCTCTTGGAGGCCCTTCATGCGTCAGTGTTTCGGGGGACGGGGACAAACGGTGCGCAACTTCAAAACTTGCGTACCGCCGTTTGTGGGCCCCGTTGACCGTCCAGTCAGGATCTGAATTGATGCAAAATGACACTGCCTTTCAAATGTCGGCCTCTAACATCCGTTACGGCCAGGGGACTACGGCCGAAGTTGGGATGGACCTTAAGGAGATGGGCGTTCGGCACACGCTTGTTGTGATCGATCCCAAGCTGCGTTCTCTGCCGCCAGGCGATGTCGTCGTTGACTCACTGCGCAACAACGATATCGCGTTCGAAGTGTTTGACGATGTCGAAGTCGAGCCGACTGACAGTAGTTTTCAGCGGGCAGCTCGGTTTGCAACTGAGGGCAAGTTCGATTCATTTGTCGCGATGGGGGGCGGCAGCACGATCGACACTGCCAAGGCCGCAAATCTCTATGCGACCTATCCGGCTGACTTTTTTCACTACGTCAACGCGCCGATCGGGCAAGGTGAACCGATACCTGGGCCACTAAAGCCGCTCATCGCGATTCCGACGACGGCTGGAACGGGTAGCGAGACGACCGGTGTGGCGATCTTTGATTATGTCGAAAAGAAGGCCAAGACCGGTATCGCTCACCGTTATCTCAAGCCCTTGTTGGGGATCATTGATCCCGATAACACTCGTACGATGCCAGCTGCGGTTGCGGCGGCAACCGGGCTGGATGTGCTGAGCCACGCGCTGGAATCATACACGGCGCTCCCGTACGACCAGCGCCCCAAGCCGCCCAGCCCGTTGCATCGCCCGGCCTATCAAGGTTCGAATCCGATCAGCGATCTATGGGCCCTCCACGCGCTGGAAATGATGGCCGAATTCCTCCCTCGTGCGGTGGCTGACACGTCAGATGACGAAGCACGCGGCAAGATGCTGCTGGCCGCGGCGATTGCCGGAATTGGTTTTGGCAACGCGGGCGTGCACCTTCCGCATGGCATGTCTTATCCCGTGGCCGGAAACGTGCGAGACTTTCGGCCGGCTGGCTACGATGTCGACCACGCCATGGTGCCACACGGAATTTCCGTGATTCTGAACACCCCCGCCGTGGTTCGCTTCACCGCACCCACGTCGCCACAACGCCATTTGCGCGCGGCCGAGGCGCTTGGAGCGGATACGCGCGGAGCGGATCCTGACGTTGCCGGCGGCATCCTCGCCGACTGCGTGATTGATTTTATGCGATCGCTTGAAATGCCGAACGGACTGGCCGCGGTGGGCTATGCCGAAACCGATGTCCCAGCCTTAGTTGAAGGGACGCTGCCGCAACATCGTGTGACAAAACTCTCGCCCCGCCCCGCCGGCGAAGTGGAACTTGGCGAGTTATTCCGCGACTCGCTGACAATCTGGTGATCTGAAATGGTGCATTCGAAAACCTAGCAGCCTGTCGATCTTCATGCATGGACCCTTTGTAGGCCGCGAACAAGCGAAACGAAGTTTCGGCCATGTGTCAAGACAACTGGATTCCATCGCCGGAACAGCGTCGTCAAAACAATGTCGCAATGCCCTGCAAGAGGGCCAATGGCCGTTCTGGGATTGGAACTGGTCGATGATCGGCTTGTGAGCGCCGAATGTACCAAGTGATTCAAGCGTCACTAGCTGCTCAGTTATGGGCAGTTCTTCTTCAGCCATTCTGCTGCTGATTCGGCATCGAAACTCCCGAGGACTTTGCCCTCAATCTTCTGTTGTGCCTGCTTGATCCGGCGAGACACCATCTTACTCTCGATGGCTTCGTCTTCAGTCATCCCCAGCTTAATAAGAAGATTCTGAATCCACTCACCGGCAAAGATCTCCAACACAGGATCTTCCAGCGAAAGGTGATGTGATAACCGACAGCGGCACGGTAATTCATCGGCGAACTCTTCGAGGCGGTCGTCAACTGATGGCAATGGATGCCGTTCGCCAACGATGATATCGATGGTGGCCGATTCGTCCAGATTCAGGCTGGCGGCGAGGTCAGCAGCCAAATTGCCTGCAAGTGCAGCCTTCACCGGCACATCCGATGTCCGTTGGCTGGCAAGATCGTCGAGGCGTGCCAGCACGTCGGGAAAATGTGCCACAAGCAGGATGGCGACGGTCTCGGAATTTGAGCGTTCCGCTACCTCCTTGGCAAGACCAACAAACTTGGCGTCCGTCGTCATCCATATGTGGTCAGGTATGACCTCGACATTCCTTGGTTTCTGGCTGCCGAACAGGGAATCGATGAATCCCATTACTGTCTCTTCCCGAGTTTGTTTACCTCATCACGCAGTCTTCCGACTTCGTGCCGCATTTCATCCAGTTGCGATTGCGTCGTTTGCACCATTACGCTGTGCAGTTTCCCATTTATTGTCCTTCGGAACACTCGGGGCGATCCAACTCCCATTCCCAGACCGTTCCGTCTTCTGGATGATCAACTGATCCGGTCAGAACAAATCTTAGTTTCTTGAGAATGGACGTCGAAGCGTTCTCTTCGGGCAGTGTCTGAGCGATGATCGTCAGGCTGGAGTCCTCCTGACGGCTGATCCGCACAAGTTCTCTTGCCATTTCAGTCGCGATTCCCCGTCCCTCGTGACCGGGAAATGTCCCATAGGCGATCTCAATCCGACCGGCGACCGGCAACGACTTGAAGCCGCAGGCTCCCACTAGTATACCTTCTTTGAGTGCGATATACTAGGTGACCAGGCGGAGTTGTGCGTCGACGCCGAGTCAGGAGGGGTCAGACAGCTTCTGTAGCTGTTCGGCAGCCAGAGTGAACCGGTGACTGCCTGCGTTTTGTCGTGAGCGGTGCATTCTTGACGTATCGCGTATGTCGTCGGTTTGGCGATAATTTTGAACGCAGGGCTCGCTTAGTGGCGTTTGCGATTGGCTCGTTCGAGGGTTTT
>JASLPZ010000544.1:0-3064 GCA_030744725.1 Pirellulaceae bacterium | reverse complement strand
GCGTCTACCTCGCCATTAACGCCACCGCTGCTGGCAATGCCGCCGCCGATCCATGACTTGTGTGGTACGATGAGCCCGCTGGGAGAGGTGTCAGCTCTACAGGCTGCATGATGTTACTCTGCTGGAAGTTCTACGAGCTCTTCGGCGCACGCATCGAGCGTGGTCACCCAACCAACACTGCGCGATCGGGCACAACCGACGCCAGCAACCTTGTAGTCGGGATCCAACAACATCTTTCGGTGTCCACGTTCCTGAATGCCAGGGTCGAGTAGCCACCAACAGATCATCCCTCGGGCCGCCACGGATTGCGACCAATTACCCCAGGTCACGTTTTCACCATGGATCGGCAGCAAGAACGGGTACCGTACTTGGGCGTCGCCATGGTGCAACGTCTTCGTCTTCCGATCGACTGTGATCGAACACTCGTAACCCGGTTCTTTCAAACGTGCCAATGTTGCTTCCTCACCGTGTTGGGCAACAAACTCACCCACATCATCGGGCACGGACCAGTAGCGGTAAGCGTTGCTTCCTGAATAGGCGACCCAATAATACCGCCCTTCTTTCTTAAACACCCGAGCAACGTCAGTCCCATTGTCCGGCAATTGATTGACAAATCGTTGCCAGTCGGCAATTGAAGATCGTGATCCCCCAAAACTGCCGATGCGGGCGCCGGCTTTTCGTCCCAGACTGTCGACGTGGGGATCGCGCCGCTTGCCGCCGACGAGAAAGTCATGTGAATAGAATCTCGCCGAGCGGTCGAGGACGTCATTGCGCTGCAAACGAGCCAGTTTGGGAGCCGCTCGCAACGCCTCGATGGCCTCGTCCAAGATCGCGCGGGCGGTCTCTTCGGTACCGCCTTCGTCAAGCGTTAGGTAGTCGATCTTTGTGCCACCAATGAGAAACGCCCGAAATTGCAGAAATGGTTGATCGGCGTTTCTTGGCAAACGGACCAGCCGCTCCTTAAGTGGCGCGATGAAACGCTCGGCATAATCGTTAGGGTCGGAACGCAATAAGTTGATTTCGGAAAAGACCTGGTCTTCCAACGTTGCCAAATCACGACTTGTCCGCGAGCCGTGCTGCGATTCCTGCCCAGAACTTGCTCCGACGAACGACAGAACCAATACGGTCGAACTTACCAATTGAAAAACTCGAGCTCTTATGTGCCGATGCATCTTCGTCTCCGTTGGAAATCTCAGGTGCACCATCGCATAACCTAATCAAAAAGACACGCCCGCAGTGAGTTTGGAACGAGACTGTGACGGTTGTATTACGTGGGCTACGTCATCTTCCCATTCTAATTGACTCCCTTATACCTGCGTGCTAACGTATTTCATCTCCTCACCTTGTTTTAACAGATCCGGCGATTTTTGAAGGGATTTCTACCATGGGGACGTCTTTAGTTTTTGTTGCCATTCTTGCTGCGAACAGCGTCGGCAGTGACATTGGCGAGCAGAAGATCGAGAAGCAGAATCAGATTTTTCAAAAATGGTGGGGCAACGAAATGGTCTGGAAGTTTGACGACTTGCCAACCAAGAGCAAAGTCGTCGAATCACGCATTCCCTATTCGGGACACATTTACCCCGATACGGCGGGTGGAACAGTCAATGCCTTGTCAAAATACGACTGGGCCTTCAATGGAAGGAGCGGCCGTGCCGCGGCCTTTGAGCGCTGGGATACAACCGCATTTCAGGAGCCTGAGTCCACCCGCAGAGGATTGTTCGGCCTGTTTGCAGTGAGAAGGATGAGCACGCCGCATTGGCATGGACATTGTAACGGCTGGGCAGCGGCCGCGATCCGACACGCCGAGCCAAAGCAGAGTGTGAAACGCAACGGAGTCGTCTTTACACCAGCCGACATCAAAGCGCTGCTGGCCGAAATCTATACCTACAACGACACGCAGATGCTCGATGGCGACGGATCGTACATCAACGCCGGGACGTTCCATGCCCTGCTGACAAACTGGTTGGGCCGTGGAAAACACCCCATCGGGATGGAAGCCGATCCCGGCAAAGAAAAATGGAACTACCCGATCTATGCCTATTCGACGACTTTTGCCAAGCGCGGATCGAATCAGGTCGAAGTCAAAATGAACGCTGCCTATGCCAACAGTTCCAACGGCGAGTACCAGCAGAGTCCACGTTTGAAACGCATCAAGTACTTTCATTATATGCTTGAGTTGAGTGACGCAGGTGATATTGTCGGTGGCTACTACTACCGCGACAGTTCACGGATTGACATGCTGTGGATTCCCGTGTCGCCGAAACAAGGCAGGCAGCCCGGCAACGAACGAGGTAACCCTCATGTAGACGTCAACGAAGTGTTGGCAATCTGGCGTGCGTCGGTCCCACAATCTGATCGTGAGATCTGGCCTTGCATCGATGCTTCGCCCCAGGATCGGCTGTTCGCCAATGCCGAGATCGACGGCCTCAAGCCGTTGACGGATTTCTCAGTGACCGTGGCCAAGCCTGTTGTCGAAAACCAATCGACCGATGGTGATGCGGCGACTGAGGGAACTGCGGACACAATCGAGACGCCCGTGGCGGAGAATGCTGCCGTCACGACGGTGGATTCGTCGGAAACGAACGCAGATGCTGTTTCTTTGGAGGCAGCCGCTGAAGAAAATGCCGTTCCCACGACGACAGAAACGACATCTGTCGAAGGCTAGTCGAACTCAAAGGGAGGGGACACTCGCCAATTCAAACCACCTACGGCCAGACGATCATCCACAGATCGTTTGGCCGTTTTTTGTGCGGCTGCTCTCTGGGGATTCGCTGCGCTAGACGCCAACCACCCTTTGCTGAGAACCGGTCGAATCGAGACAGAACGTTAGTAGTTATATTCCAGACCAGCATAAGCCCCGTGCGCGATCAGGCTACCGTTGGTATTCACCGTACGCAGGCTATCGATCGCGGAGATGTAGTCAACTGGTATCTGGTTCGTCGACAACGCGACTCCGGTCAACGCAACCACTCGATATCCGATCGTGGCGCTCCAGCAGGGAGTAAACTGATAATCAAGTCCGGTTCTAAACTCGGCTACGAATGCCGCGTCCTTCTTCTCCGCC
>JASLPZ010000543.1:0-3130 GCA_030744725.1 Pirellulaceae bacterium | reverse complement strand
CACCTAGAAACGGTAGCACTGATAGCGGCCCATTTCCCTGGATTCCACCGATTTAATACCGTTCCGGGAATCGCTGGAATAATGGAGCGGATTCTGCGATGTTGGCACACGGATCCGAAGAGCAGACAATGTGCCGACTGGTTTAGCGAGACGATCGAGCTGTTGCCAGACGTAAGACGGCCTTTCGTACTGAACAACAATCGTCGCCAGAAAACAGCAGGTGAACCTGCTTGCCATCGGCAGTGATCCACTTCGGCGGAAAACTGCTGGTTTCGCCGGGACCCACATCCCATTGGTGCGTAAAAAACACGGTGGTCCACGGTCCCCATGGCTCGGGCGCGTCGTAGACGCCGAAGCCACCGGAAAATCGCGTCCCCTGTGGATGTTTGCTTTCTGGCAGGACCTGACACCAGAGATAACGTCGCAAACCGGGATTGTAGCTAATGCCATTGCGATAGCACTGACCAGGATGCGAAAAGACCGCACCCCGCTCGGCAATGTCATCGGACCATTCCGGCTCCTGGTTGTGGTTAAGCTTCACAAAAAACTGATAGGCCTCTCGGAGGCGTATGCGATCTTGCCGCACACGTGCCAACACCATCCGATCCGCCGCTTGGTACGCGCTACCTGAATCGTGCGAGAAGACGTAAACGAAATCGTCTCGGGCGTTGCTGTAATTTCGACCGAAATTCAGAAACGTGGGTGCCCCAAAACTGGTCGTGAATTTCCAGTCGGCCCAGGTCCACGTCTTGGCGTGGTCGGTTGACCAGGCCAGCTGTGAATTGCCCGCATTTCGGGCCCAGAGATACAGCACGCCATCGACCATCAGCAAGCCGCTGGCTTTCTTGCCACCCGCACCGTCGCCGCGAGTTTCGCCATCAGAGCGCAGATTGACGCCGCGCAAGTCAGCCGGAAAACCGTCGATGCGGGCAAACCCCATGCTCAACTTGTACGGAACAAACGGTTTGAATCCTCGCCCGTCCCCGTAGGCCGTGTAGAGGTGGTCATCGTCGGCCCAAGTTGCTGGCCAATTGTCGCTGCCTCGAGCCTGCCGAACGATGGTCGATTTCGGTGACCAGGAGATCCCAGTAATGACCGGGCTGCCGGGATAGGGCGCAGCGGACACTTCCTCGCGGTGCGCCGGCGGGTCGGGGCGGGCGGCAGGCGACGTGGCGGCGGCCACGACGGGATTCAGAAACGGAGCAAGCACGCCGTAATGCGCGTCCCAGCCCTTTCGATCCCAGGACTTTCCAGCACGAGCAATCACGATATCCAATTCCGGAATCACGACAATCAAACTGTCATACAGTCCCCAGGACCAAAATGTGCTGCGAGGAACTTTGGGCAAAGAGCCATCGGCGTTGTTCCACCACAACAGCCCGTAATGATCCGATGCGTTGCCGTGTTGAATATCGAATTCGTCAAGCCCAACAACGGCCGGCAGAGTTTTTCCAACTGCATTGGCAAACCGTGCAGACAACAGTTGTCGCTCCAGCCACACACCTTCTCGCAGATACAAGTAACCAATGCGTGCCATCGCATCGACATTGGCGTGGACGCCCGAACCAAATTCGCATCGGGTAATGCCGTCGATCTTAACGGGCCGGTAGGCGTGCTTTCGCCAACGCAGATCGTCGCGAGTAATGCCGATCGGAGTAAACACGCGTTGGAACAACAGCGATTCGACGTCGCGCTGATAGACCCGCGTCACGCACTCGGCCAACCAATTCGGGCCACCGTCGCTGTAGTGCCATTTGGTCCCTGGCCGAAACACCAGCGGCTGATAACCGCCAGGCTTTTCGAATCCGGCAGTTTGTGTCGCCAGATGCAAGATCGTGATCTCATCGAGCCACCCAGTGTCCGCGTTCTTTGTCGGCGGCGTACCCAACTTTGGATGATGCTGTCGAGCCCGATCGGATAACTTGATCTTGCCGTCGTCGATTGCCAGCCCCAGCGCCGTCACGCCAATTGACTTGCTGGTCGACTTCAAATCGAATCGTCGCTTCTCATCGCCCCAAGACATGACCAGTTTTCCGTGCCGGACGATCAAACCGGCGCCACCGCTCGTCAGAGCGTAGTCGCGTGCCACGTTCAGCTTCCGCCTATCCAAGCCTACAGCGACGGGTTCGACGCGCAACCAATCGTCGTCCGGGTAGATTGCGGGTTCTGCCAAGACTGCCGGCGTGAACAGATTTAGCGATGCCAGTGCGGACAAGGTGGCAACGAGTGTGACGGTGCGCATGCAGTGTGGCCTGAAGACAAAACGGTGGGAGAAGTCACGTCACGTACCGTGAGCTAAGACCCGAGCATGGCAAACACGCGTTGAGAAATCAAGCAAATCGAGGACCGGAGGGTGAACCGCTAGCAGAGGCTGGTGCTGCGTCAATTCTTAATTTTCGGGTTGAAGAGGAATGGTCGCCTGGTGAGATAGTTGTCGAGGGCCTGTAAGAATTTTTGTGTCACCGTCGCAGAGGCACGTTATTTGCCGGTCAGTTCCGGCATGCGTCCTTCATACATGATGGCGAAGTGATTGAGGGCCTGCTTCCAGTGGTGGATGGGTCGGGTCCATTTCTTCGACGCCTCGCGGATCGCCATATAGATCAGCTTGAGCGCCGACGGTTCGTTGGGGTAAATCTTGCGATTTCGCGTGAATTTCCGGATCGAGCTGTTGACCGATTCGATGGCGTTCGTGGTGTAGATCGCCTTGCGAATCGGATGTGGAAACTCGAACAGCGTCACGATGTCTCTCCACTTCGCCCGCCACTGTTTGGCAATGGTCGGATACTTGTCGTCCCAGGCTTGAGCAAAATCTTCAAGTGCCTGCTCCGCTTCCACGACCGTGGCGGCCTGGTAGATCTTTTTGAGATCGGCAGCCACCGGTTTGCTGTCCTCTGTGCTCACGTAACGCAGCGCTGCGCGGACCAAGTGCACGATGCACAGCTGTACGCTCGTCTCGGGATAGGCTGTGTGAATCGCTTCGGCAAACCCCGAAAGTCCGTCGATGCACGCCACGAAGATGTCCGCCAGCCCGCGGTTCTGCAAGTCGGTCAGGCAGGAAAGCCAGAATTTGGCTCCCTCGGTCTCGCCCAGCCACAGGCCCAGCAGCTCCTTCCTGCCTTCCAGATTCACG
>JASLPZ010000542.1:0-3146 GCA_030744725.1 Pirellulaceae bacterium | reverse complement strand
TACAATAACAAAACCACATCGGGCGCTAGCCTTTTCAACCGCCCAAGCGCTAGCGTTTTCAAACGCCGTTCACAGCACAGGCCGGTGCCACGATCCTTGCCAACGTCGAGAATGCCTACAATGCGAGCAAGACTCTTCAGCAAGCCGAGTCGCGAGTTGAGATGGCCGACAAGATCGCGAGACGAACGAGGCAATCGTTGAATCACCGAAAGCTGCTCAATCATCTGATTGACGAGCGGGAGGATAGGTTCATCGAACTGGTCGAAGGAACGCGGGCGCATATTGCGGCGATCGACAATTACCTCAAGCGATTGGCGATCGCCCTTGAAGACGACTTCAAGGTGCAATTCTACGATCCAGCATTCGTCCGGATCCGCGATGCCGCGCGGGAATACGATGTCAATTTGGGACAGGTCGAGCGAACCACGATCCTGACAAACAACCGGGCGTTTGCCAAAGTCTCTCCCCAAGCCACCATGGAATTCGATCTGCCAAAACGTCAAATCGCAATCAAGGAGGCGTTTGACGCCGCCAAAGCCCTGGTGGAAGATACCGGTGCTTTGGTCAACGACCCCACCTTCCTGGCGGCCTTTCAGATGATGGGCGGGAGCCAGCAGCCATCGACCGTCAAGAGCACGCTGCCGGGGCTTCCCAGCAGCACGGACCAACAGACGATGGGAATGGCGCCGCAACCTGCGTCGGACGGACCCGGGTCAGCGTTGCAAAGTCTGGTGCCCGAGCCGTCGATCTTCAAGATCGAAACGGGAACCGGATTCGAGATTCGACCGGTCATTCAGCCCGATGGAGATTCCATCGCCTACGACTTCAACTACATGTACACGACCAATGTGCGCGAGCCTGTCCGTGCCGACGAAAAGCACATCGGCCGCGTGAAGCGACACTTCATACACACGCAAGTCCAAACATCCAGCTTCGAGTTGCGGGAAATCAGCCGCTACCTGGTCGCGCTAAAAGTCTCGCGGACAAGTCGAGGCGTGCCGTTGCTGGAAGATATTCCAATCGTGGGGGCCGTGTTTCGCCCAGCGCCCAGTGCCGAGTCTTCAATTCAACAGAACATCATTCTGGGCCAAACGACAGTCTATCCTACACTTTTCGATTTGATGGGGCTCCGGTGGGCACCGCATGTGGTTGACCTGGACCACGTTGGATTGCTCGATACGGAGCATGTCAGTCGAGGACGGCTCCAATCTGTGGAAGACTTCGTTTTCGACGAGGCGACCAAACGTGTGGATGATATCCTGGATGTTCAAAGACAACAGCGAGAGCATTATCGACCCGACCTTTACCATCGGCAACGACATCCATCGCCCCATCATCCGGGCGGATTTGGTTACCCGTACGGACCCGAGGACCCGACTGGCCGTGGGTATGAACGGAATGACCGGCGACCGCCGGAGTTGCAAGATCCGCCCTACGAACTTTATCGCCATCGTCCGGCATATCCTGAACAAATCGGACCTGCCGAGGTACCGCATTCGATGGGCCCCGTACTGCGAGGCGCAAATCAAGGTGCTTCCTACCGAGGACGCAGGCACCAGCCAAATGCTTCTGGCGTTGCGCAGGCAAGTTATACTGATCGATCCGGTCGACGGAGCTATTCAAGGAACTACACCAGCGTATCCGGAAATAGCGAGTCAAGGGCGAATACCGCCGAATACAAGTACCGGCAGAGCCAGGACAATAGGTCGCTTCATCGTCTGCCTCCCGTTGTTCGAAAAAGTGCCCGAAGGTGAAATTCTCAACAGGCGGTAAAACCGTCAAGGGACAAGGCCAATGGCGGAACCGACCGAAACACAGATCAGCTCGGCAGCGAAGGATGTGCTGGCTTTCGTGAACATTGATGATGCGACCAAGACATGCCTCGCCGCAGTTCCCCCACCAGAAGGCCCGGAGGACCACCCGCATGTGCAAGGTAATAACTGCTTGCGGGTGTCCGATTTCCGACCCGCTACAGCGGTCGAGTTGAAGGCACGTGGGGAATTTGGGACGGAGCGCAGATTCAAGATTCTGTTCAAGAGAGTCTTGATAAAATACTCCAAGTTAGAAAAGCCGGCCATCCGAAAACACGCGGCTACGAACAGAGAGTCATACTGGTTCGATAGTGACGGTACGGATCCTTCGTTCACGTCGTAAACGGTCACGGCGATTGCCCTTCCCGGGCACTACATCTTCTTCAGCTCAATCGTGATCCGATTGCCCTCTGGCGCAACTTCCATCTCTGTCCCGTTCCGCCGTAGCGCAATGATCTCGACTTTGACGCGACCGTTCTCGTGGTCGGTCTGCTTCCATTTGCTAATCAACATGTCCCTCAACCTGGCGCTGAGATGCATATCCTTCTTGTCGACATCGTAGAACTCGACGGTCGCTTGGCCCTTGTTGAAGGTTGCCTTTTCGTCGGTCATGTCGAACACCAACGCATTCTTGAAGGACCCCGGCGAACCGGGATTGGGTATCTGAATGGTGATCCTGTAGATCATCTCCAGCTCGACATCACTCAGGTTGTCGAGTACACCAGTGGTCTCGTTGTAAGCGAGCTGGGGGCGGGTCTCGTGGTCAAACGTCAGTACTTCGAGACGTCCATCACCGGTGTACTTGAACCGGGCTAGCATCGCTTCTTTGTTATTCTGAAGCGAGAACTCGGCGTTCAAGAGCGCTTGTCGCTCGGCAACTGTTTTTGAGACGCTGGCTGCCGCTTCGGCGTTACTCTTGGAGGAGCTTGCCGCCGTCGCCGCCAGATCGGCCGCTGCCTTAGCCCTTTCCGCTGCGGTCGCCGCAGCTTGAGCGTTCTTTTTGGCCGCTGCCGTAATCGCTTCGACTTGCAACACCGCTCTTTCAAGCCGGCGGGCAGCGGCCTCAACTACGTCTACGTCTACGCCGTCGGCGAGAACTGGTGGTCGAGGTTTCGGGTGTGGAATATTCTGTCGGAGAAGGTCGAAGGGGAACAGCGATGATTTGAATTCACCAGGTTCCACGTGGAAGGTCCTTTCCTTTCTTTCACCGTTCAAATGTGCGACTACGACATACAAGTTGGGGCCGATTGGGTCCATTCCAGTCAACTGGTAATATCGTTTGCCACGATGAGCCCCGGCCAATTCTCGTCCACGCGTTTCGACGTCGTTGATCCA
>JASLPZ010000541.1:0-3151 GCA_030744725.1 Pirellulaceae bacterium | reverse complement strand
AGTCGTATTCGGTCAGCGTCTTCGGTTTGGGAAGCCGCGCCAGCGGGCCCGGTTGATCGGCGACGTCCCGACGATCAATGGTCCGCGCGGCCTGGCGGTGGTCGGCTCCAAGGCTTATATGGCCGCCTACTTCACCGACAATCTACCAGTGGTCGATCTGGAGCCAAAGCCGAGCAACGCCCTCGAAACGATCGCCTTGGGACCGGAGCCGCAGACGAGTGTCCAGCGTCGGGGCGAGATGCTCTTCAACGACGCGACTCTCTGCTTCCAGCATTGGCAAAGCTGCGCCAGTTGCCATCCGGACGCCCGGGTCGGCGCCTTGAACTGGGATCTGCAGAACGACGGGATAGGCACACCAAGGAATACTCGAAGCATGGTGCTGGCCCACAAGACCCCGCCGTCGATGTCCGTGGGCGTTCTTCCCACGGCCGAAGAATCCGTGCGCAGGCTCACGAGGGACCTCCTTGCCGAGGTATGGCCTGAGAAGCATGTCGCCGCGGTCGACCGTTATCTGAAGTCGCTCAAGCCCGTTCCCAGCCCATTCCTCATCGACGGCAAGCTCAGCCCGGCTGCCCAGCGAGGTGAGAAGCTGTTCTTCGATGCGAAGATCAACTGCGTGAGGTGCCACCCCAAGCCGCTGTTCACCGATATGCAGATGCACGACGTCGGCAGCCGAGGCCAATACGACCGCCGCGACGCGTTCGACACGCCCACGCTGATCGAGTGCTGGCGGACCGCACCCTACATCCACGATGGCCGATACATCACGGTCAAGGAACTGCTGACCCACGGCAAGCATGGCTCCCAGGACAGCGACCTCGACAAACTCAGCGAGCAGCAAATCGACGACCTCGTCGAATACGTGCTCTCGCTATAGCCATTGACGTCGACGCCGAGGAAGAATCGATACCTTGGGTGTGCTGCGATACAAGGATACGGGCAATCTGCGAGGCGCCCATGCGGTCGTCGTGAGCGCCGGAGAGGAGAATTGATGAGACGAACAGCCATTTTCTGCGAAGACTACCGCGGTGCTTGCCACATTGCGCAAGCCTTGAGGCTAAACCTGATCCGAAAGCCGTATGAGTTATGTGGCGCCCAGCATTATGTGGCGTCGAAGCGGAGAATGCCTTGACCATGCAGTTCTTCGTCGAGCTGGACGCCACATAAAAAGACCGCGCGCCATCCGACTTGAAAGGCCCGGACACGGGCCTCTGATTCCCGATCTGCTGCATTCAGCGACGTTCCGCAACTTGATCGTTTCAAACCTGGCCTGACGATTAGGCTAGGCAAGACCCTGTGCTGCAATGGTTATGTTGTGTCCACGACTAAACCCATCAATGCCGTGAAGTTGACGATTGGTCACTCATGGGAAGTGAATCGAAAGCTGCCGGTGGCGGTGTAATTTGACAAAAACGAACATGGTCGCGCCCCTCACGCCATGCGGTTGGATCGTCGAACGAACAACCGATGGCAAAATCGTGTCATTCGTGTAGACTTCGCAAATCACCTGCTATAAGCAAGATGACAATCTTTTTGCACACCGCCGCTGGCCTTCTGCATTCACCCTGAACCGCTGCTTGCTTGACCGGCGACTCGCTAGCGCGATCCCCTCTTGCCGTGTAGGGAACCGCGATGCGACTTGTTCGAGTTGCTCCAAATCACGTAGACGTAGTTCGGTGTTGTCGTGGATTTCCTCCAACAGCGGTTTGTAGAATCGACGGACTGCGTTGACCTGCACGGGAAGTCGCAAATCTGCGGAGCTGGTCAGCCGTCGCATCAGCCTGACGAACTTTGGCCAGATCGCTTTAGTCGCGGAAGGCACTTTGGCTTTCCGCCAGCACTGAAAGGCACTTGATTCTTCCAGCAGCAAATTCATCAGGTGCGAGGCCTTCTTCGGACCAATGAAACCGCCATTTGCAATGAACTGCAGGAACGAGTGCCGAAAGTCGTTGGCAGAATGCGGACGGTTGTTCAAGACGTCGTTCGTTGCCGGGTTGTCGAAGGCATGACGAATGACGAAACGAGTAAATCGCTAGAGATATCACGGAGGGTCGCATCGAACGCGTTGTCAGACGCACGCGAGGAGTTTTCAGAAGAGATCCGTTGGATATGCCCTGGAGAACTTGTGGCAAGGTCAGCGTGATAACAATACCCTGCCCAGCCGCGGGCGATGGCATCAATGGCGGTTGGGTTTTCTGTTAGAATAACGCTCATCAACACCACGTCGTAATGGAGATACAACGATGTCTACCGACGATTCTAATCAACCAACGCCAAGTGTGTTTGAAAAACGCAGTATCACAATCCACGTCGGCGCTGTTGTGGCTGCCTACGCGGTCAACGGAATGCAGGTGTCGTGCCGCATTCACCGATCACGGGTTCCAGGCAAAGACGAGTGGAAATGGACAGGTAGCGTCGATGGCGCGCTACGAGACGGCATTTCGTTTGTAGGTGGGATCGCCGAATCAATTTGGCAGGACTACGTCGATGATGAGTCTAGTGACATCGCGGATGTCGACATCGAAGACTTGGAGCGCTGCTTGAGTAGATTCTTGGCGCTAGGTGTAGAGGGCTACGACAGCCGGTTGACGAGTGATACGTTTAACACGCTTTACCGCATCAGAGGCTTAGTGAAGGTCATTGTTGATGAGTTGATAGCTAAGCAGTCGTTGTCAAGATCAGAGGTCGGAAGTCTTTGCGGCAACTGGATGCGTGACACCGGGTACGTACCGCCTGATGAATGAATCCAGTCGCACAGGATGGCTTCTAACGCACGATCGGCACCCGACTGGACATCTGATACGTGTCAATTCCACCGATTGTCGTCGGCGTGACGTACTCCCCGCCTTACTGGTTATTTCGTTTCACGGATGAAGTCTTCAATCTTGATCTGTACTTCTGCCACGTGTTCGTGCTCGAGAGCAAGGTAGCCATCCTGCCATTTCTCGATCTTGGGAAATGCGGTGCGTGATCGTCGCAACAATGATTCCGCTCGTGATCCCGTCAAATAAGTCGAACGAACACTTTGCTCTTTGACAATCTGGTTTTAACGGTGCTCTGGATGTCAAAGCTGGGCCGAGATCACCGTCGCCTCTGTCTGGAATGAGGACGGACGTGAGTGTACCAGCGAGATTGACAGGCCGCTGGCGCA
>JASLPZ010000540.1:0-3158 GCA_030744725.1 Pirellulaceae bacterium | reverse complement strand
ATCCGGTTATCCAAAAAACAACCGGAAGACTATCAGACCACGGCCAATCTTGGCTCTCATGAATAATCCGGGTTAGAAAGTCTCAGAGGCGACCAGGCAATGGCCAATCAGCGTTCCACTCGTCGATCCCGGGCCAGCACGTCGGCTTCGGCGCGGAGGAGTGTCGCCAAGCCTGAAAAACGCAGTTGCTGTGTGGCATCACCAGTTTCCTTCGCCTGTTGAGCTCGCCGGATAAGGAGGGTCGCAGTCTCGCGCATTGATTGGGCCAATCCGCCATTGAGCAATGGTGCCACATCCGCAAGCTTGCTCGATGCCCTCTCCACCTCATCCATCTCAACCGGCGATGGATCAGTCACGCCCGCAGCCATCCTCAGGAAGTCATCAAACGACTGGGGACTGCCCTCGATATCGACCCCGCTGGTGTGTGAGTCAGCCACATCGAGTTCACTGTTGGCGAGCACCGACCCAAACTGCGAACGCACCGCATGGATCGTGGCAACTGCGGCGCCGGGGTCCACCGACAGATCGGACGGCTCTGGATCCCACTGGTTGACAGCCTGCGCGACCGGGACCTGGGGGCCGTTCTGCTCGTCCTGTCCTCGCAGCCAAACGACCACGGCCACCGCGACACACAGCAGGGCGGCAGAAGTCAGCAATCGAAGACGACGGGACATTGGTGTTCCTCCTTGAACATTGAACTATTGAAGTAGGCGGCAGTATAGGGCTGACATGTCACATCTACAAATGCGAGTTTTCACCCCGGACTATTCACGAGTCGATCACAAGACGAGACTGACTCCTGTAGTGAACAACCTGGGTTCACGATGGATTTCGCTAGCGGTGCTGCCGTCACCTCGGTAAGACTCAACATTGACACTTGACCATCGGCTGGCAATAATCCCCGACCTTATCTTGTCTGATCACCCGTGTGGTGGCTGTATTCTCCTCACGATGGGCACTGGCCGTGATACGTCGATGGCTCGCGTTTTGCCTGTTTATCCTGGGCCTGTCCCCGGTTTCCTCGCTGTCTGCGCAAACGACGCTTGGGAGTATTCAAGTCGAGCGCACACCGTCGGATCCGACCGCGGCGGGCATCCAGTACGGTTGGAACCGTCCTTCGGGTGTGGTGCAGGCGAATCCCGCGGGGGCCTCGCCGCTACTGGACACCGCTTCCTTTTTGCATTGGGTGCCGAATCCTCTGACCGTTCGGCATGACGATCCCAATGACCCGGCCCGCCACGTGGGGCTTGGCCATCCGCTGGTTGGAACCAGTTGGCGAAACCGACCGTTTCATGTCGGCTGGCTTTTTGGTGGAATGTTTGGCGACCAGTTGATCGACGACCGCATCAGCCAGGATGAAGGCATGTTTGGTGGTTATCGTCTGGGCTGGGATTTCGACCACTATTGGGGAACTGAACTCAGATTAGGGTTTTCCAACTTGGAACTAACGGACACCACGCCGCTCATCGATGCAGGATCTCGGACGAGCGGCAACCTGTTCTGGGACTTGAATCTGATGTACTATCCCTGGGGTGATGCGCGTTGGCGGCCGTTTGCGTCGCTGGGTCTGGGTGTGGGCGACTTCGATTTCCAGGACGAGGCGTTGCAGTCGATTCGTGAGTCCGTCGTCACCCTTCCGCTCAGCATCGGATTCAAGTACTACCGGCACAACTGGTTGGCATGGCGTGTCAGCGTTACAGACCAGTGGTCCCTGGCAGCCCGGGGCCTCAACACGATGCACAACGTCGCTCTGACCGTAGGCGTCGAGGTGCACTTCGGTGGGACACGTGTGAGCTATTTCCCGTACCGTTCTGGGCAGCACCTTTGGTAGCGGCAACTAATTACTGGCTGTCCCGCGGCGAATTGGGAAGCGCCAGATCTTCGGTCGATACCTGAACTGGGAGACCTTCTTTGGGCACGGGTACTTTCAGCGCCCAGAGCACGGCTTGCGACATCAACCTGCGGTATTCGATGTGTGACCAGTTGCTGTGAAGATGGCCGCCGCTAAATCCAAAGGCACGTCCTCCGTCGGCGCGTTGCCACGCCCAAGCCACGGTTTCATCTTTCCCGTCAATTGTTGTTTGCAAGATCGGTTGTACACGTTCCGCATCGACGAGCTTGAGTCGGTAATAGAACTCTTCGCGAAGCATCAATGGGTCAATGCCTCGCACAATATCATGGTCCGAATCAACCACCTGAAGTTGAGATTCGACGACCTTGTATTTGCGATCAGGTCCGCCGTGGCAGCCGCCAAAGAGACGGAGAAAGCCAGCGATATACCGCGCGTCACTTGTTCCCATGCCCCAATGCAACGCGATCAAACCGCCTCCGCGAGCGGCCAGTTGAGCGAAGGCTTCGAGCCGCCGCGGGTCTTCGTGAATCCACTTGGCACCTTCCGCCAAAAACAGCACGACGCAATCCGCTTCACGGATCAGCTCAGGACCGTCGGTCCACGCACCATCGGCGCGAATAACGTCGACCTTTAGCCCTGGCACGTTCTGCAGACATTTGGCAAGGATTTTCATCCCTGGAAGGTATTCATGAGTTCCCGGTGGATGGTCATCCGGACTCTGGCCCAACAAGAGGACCCGTTTTATTTCACCATCCTCGGCGTGACCAATTGTTGCCAAGATGGAAAACACGAGGCACGCGCCGACATACGCCAAACGTGAACATGGCATTTCACACCGCCACCACCTGCTCCTCCGTAAGGAGTTCATAATCTCTTCCTGAAAAGGCGAAACGCACGTGTGAAAAGAAGGGGCCAGAACAAACAAATATCCTGACCCCTTGCGAGTATTCAAATCAGCGAAAGCTTCATTGACCCGATGAAACTGGGGTTAGCGGTGTTCGATCTTTTATTGTCGTCTTCCGCGGAGCGAAAGGCGACTATCGGACAGTAATTCCTCGAACGATCCTTAGCGGCTAGCAAGTTGATCGACGATAGATTGCCCCATCGACAAGGCAACTTGCTGTACGTACTCCATGTCCGTTTTCGACAGACGACGAAACGCCACCGTGCATGACCGACCGTTGGACTTTAACAGGCGAACTTTCCCATCGAAAATCGAAGACAGCTGCCCCTCAACTTCGTAAAGGCCGGTGTTGTCCCGCCATTTACGAACAATCAGTTCGGTCGATTGGTCGGATTGGATGGC
>JASLPZ010000053.1:0-25842 GCA_030744725.1 Pirellulaceae bacterium | reverse complement strand
CCATCATCCGGTTATCCAAAAAACAACCGGAAGACTATCAGACCACGGCCAATCTTGGCTCTCATGAATAATCCGGGTTAGTGCCCAGGCTTCCGCATAGGCGTCTGCTGCGTGCAACTGAGAGAAGCGGTCGGACGAGACAGTTCGTGATAGTGATCCTTTCGTGCGACGCGTGGCGACGTATCGTTGGAAATCGGCCAGATAACTGCGGTTGATTCGGTCTACAAACGAAGGATACTGACGCGAATTCCATACGCCACGTGCCTCGAACATGGTGCCCAAGCCTTCGATCACCCAGCGTGGTGGATGCGCGAATCGATTGTGAATCGATGTGTTGAACGCCGATTGGTGGGCGGCTTCGTGGATGATCGTCTCGGCGTTGATTTGCCAATTGGCGTTGCCTGCCGACCTGCCATGCGTGGTGTCGTAGAGCAAGATGCGGTTGGAGGTGGGCGAATAGTATCCGAGTGTGTTGGGGTGCAAGCGTTCTTTGGTCTGCTGCGCGTAACGCAGAAAGGAAGGCTGGTCGGGAAACACTACCGCGATGAGGGGAAACTGCGGCTCCTGCAGGCGAAAGCCCCGGGCGGTAAAATAATGCACAAACGAACGATAGAGTTGCTCGAAGCGCCCAGCCCATTGGTCACGAAGGCCAGCCGGATGAACAACCAGATAGTGTCCCGTGCCCGAGACTTCGAACTTGCGACCAAACTCGCGCGCCAGCTGTGCACGAATTTCACCCTGAGAATAACTCCGAAAACCGACGGCCGTCTTGCGGAACCCCCTCGCGTTGGCTGGCGAGAAGTTCAGCAGCGAACCATCTCGCCGCAACAGTGCCACATCCGAATCCGTCCACGCCAACGGCGTTCCTTCAACCTGTTGGCCACGCAACTCCAACGCGATCGTGAACTTCTGCGCGTTGGCAGGCAGCTGGACAAAGAGAATAATAAGGGCGGACCCAAACCACGCCACGGATACGAGAGGTTTGACCATGAGGAGACCTTGTGTCAACCGTTTCGAAAGGAAGAAGAGCGGGGGACGGAATCGTCGATTTCACCGCAAAACGCAGAAGATTGTCCGCTAAAGCCTAGCTTACGAATTGGACAACGGTGACCGTGGCGGAGTAGGATGAGAGGCCTTCGAGATCGAAAGAACTGACCAGGAGATCGCGCCGTGCACGGTTCGTTATTACTGATCTGTCTTGTATTTCCAGCGCAGGCCGAATCCACTCAACCTGCAGATGCGTTGTCAAAGAAAAGTACAACAGAAAAAAGTGCGGATACTGTCGCAGAGAAATCGGTTGCTGACGCCACGAAGGTGCTGGTCGATAAAACGAAACGACTGGTACGGCAGCTCAACGCCGATCAGGCGTCGCAGCGCAACGCGGCGGAAGCGGCGTTGGTCGAGTTGGGACCAGACGTGTTGAGCCATCTGCCTGCGGTCAGCGCACGTACGCCCGCGGAAGTGAAGGAACGGCTGGATCGCGTACGCACTGCCTTGGAAATGGCCCTCGCCACCTTCGCAGCCGAACCTTCGCAGGTAACCCTGAAGGGCGAGATGTCGTTGGCAGACGCTCTGCAATCACTCGAAAAGCAGACGGGCAATCGCGTCACTAGTGACGAAGAACAGGTCGGCACTGTGAAGGTCGATTTCGATAAGGTTCCTTACTGGCGGGCACTAGACCAGATTCTCGATCAGGCCGGGCTGTCCGTCGACGAGAACGGCGGAGAACCCAATACCCTGGTGCTCAGGGCCGCAAGTGATGGCGAAGTTAGTCGGGCCGATGCGGCGACCTATAGCGGCGTCTTTCGCTTCGAACCGATCCGCATGGAATCTCGCCGTGATTTGCGAGACCCGGGAATCAATGGACTGCGGTTATCCGTCAGGGTTTCTTGGGAGCCTCGGATCAAACCGATTTTGCTCCGACAGGCGCTCGACAGCCTCACCATCACGGCTGATGAAGCCGATTCGCTTTCGTTCCCTACCGCGCGAGGCGCACTGAACGCTTCCGCCGCAAACGGCGTGCCCGCCGTCGAGTTGATCTTGCCGATCGGCCTGCCTTCCCGTGATGTCAGGCTGATCGAATCGCTGAAAGGAACGATGACCGCGGTGGTTCCAGGTCGTGTCGAGACATTCAAGTTCGACGCGCTGGAAAGTGCCGACGATGTCGAGATGCGGATTGCTGGCGTAACCGTCACGCTGGAACGTGCCCGCAAGAACGCCGAACTGTACGAAGTGCGTGTTGGCGTCACCTACGACGAGGCCAACAATGCGCTGGAATCCCATCGTGGGTGGATCTTCAACAACGAAGCATATATCGAAGACAGCAAGGGCGCACGCGTCACCGATGTCGGCTTGCAGGCTACGCGACAAGGCAAGAACGAGGCTGGCCTCGCCTATCTCTTCGCCCTCCCAGACGGCCTGAAGGGTTGCAGCTTCGTTTACAAAACACCTACCCTGATCTTGGACCTTCCCGTCGAATACGAACTTAAGAACATTCAATTGCCGTGATGGATTACGCACGACGCATCGTTATCATTTGCCTGGCCGTTTTCAGCTCCACCGCGCCCATCGTCGCCCAACTGTCTGCGCAGGATCTGGATGCAACCAACGCTCCGCCCGCGCGCGTCATCGCAGCAACCGTGAGGGATGTGCCTGTCTATGCAGACGAAGTCGACCGCGAATTGCGTCGAGTGTTCAAGGGGCGTCAGGCTGACGCTGGCGCCCTCAAATTCCTACAGGCAAAGACGCTGCAACAGCTGATCGACCGGCAACTGATTCTGGCTTGGCTCGCAGAGAAACGACAGGCTGCGACCGACCAAGACGTGCAGCTGGCCCAGACCCAACTTGAAAAACGGTTGGCGACGCGCGAAATGACATTGACGGGCTACGTCGAGCGGTTGGGGATGCACGCGGACGACCTACCACGCGCGCTCCGCTGGCAACTCAGCTGGCAGCGGTTCCTGGACCGATATCTGTCGGAAGAGAATCTGCAAAACTATTTCACGAAGCATCACATCGAATTCGACGGCACGCAAGTCCGAGTTGCCCATTTACTATTGAAGGCGGATGGGAATGATCCGGCAGCCCTGAGCGATGCTTTGGTTCGCGCCAAGGATCTTCAGCGAGCCATCAGCAGCAAAGAAATTGCGTTTGCCGATGCGGCGCGTCAGCATTCGCAAGCGCCTAGCGGCGAAAATGGGGGCGACATCGGCTATATCTCGCGGCGTGAACCGATGCCCGAGCCTTTTTCGAGCCAAGCCTTCGCGCTAAAGAAAGGTGAACTCAGCGATCCCGTCATCAGCCATGTCGGCGTCCACTTGATCCTCTGCCTGGAGATTAAGCTGGGGCAAAAACAATGGACCGATGTGAGGGCTGCGCTGCAACGTGGCGTGACCGGATACCTCTTCACTTGGGCCGCTGACCGCAAACGAGCTGACATCTCCGTCAAGTTCACGGGCGAGACACCCTACTTTCAACCCGGCACCGAAATCGTTGTTCAGTGAGCTGGCGTGCATCTGCGACTGTGGATTCAACGGTGACTGGAAGTTCTGGCAGATAATGTTAATTATTTATACTTGTATTAATATTATTTTGTGCGTATACTTCCAGAATGACCTGGAGACCTACAGACCGTGTCGAAAGCGGCGAACTCGACAACACAGTACGCGGACGCGTCACCGGCTGGATTCGACTTTTCGGACGTCTCGAACCGTTGACGTTGGAATTACGTGGCGATTGCCATCCGGATCTCGCGGGTTGGCGATTCCGAATTGTGCGGCGCGCCCCGGTCCCCGATTGGGCTGAGGCCGTTGCCCTCGATGGACTTGCGACCGAGCAGTTTGGCGAAGTTGGTGACATCACCGCCGACCAGCTATTGCGACACCACAATTGTTCCGTCGAGGAGTTGCTGGACCAGCTATGCGCGGGCGAACAGCCACCTTCCGACTTGCGGAAGGCGTTGTGCATCGAGTGGAACAGCACACAAAATGGCCGTGTCGTGATTCAGGACACGCGTCTAGGGGTCGCACGTGTTGGCGTACGCACGTTTGAGCTGCCTAAAGAAGATCTCCACGAGAAGGCCGAAAGTGCTCAACGGCAGATCGACATATTGCGACACCAGGGGCTCATCCAAGAAATCGGACCTGGAGTCATGATATTCTGCGGCAATGTCGACGACAGCCCAAATCTGCGATCGACGGTTGACCGCCACCCCCACGAAATTGAGCTCACAACTCGAGATTCGCTGGCAGGCAATGAGCTGATCGATGGCGATCCACAGACAGACAAAGGGGAAAGATGATGATGGTACGACTGACGGTGCGCGCCGCCGGTGTCGGCATTTCTTGGACCGTCAACGAGTGGAACGTTTTGGTTGCGATGGGGGCGTTGTCAGCTGAGCCTGAAACAATGGAAGACTTTCTGATCGCTGTTCGCCGCTACCAACCGAACCATCGTTGGGAGGAATCCGGTCAGACGGCGACCGAAATGGCATCCATGACCGGAGACGATGGCTGGTGTCTGATCGACCTGGATTCCCGGTCCGTCGTTGCCGGCGGCGAGTTCACATTGCCGGAGGAAGGCGGCGCGTTTCAGGCCGGCGATGATGAACAGGGAGATGGATTTCCCATCGTCTGGCTCGACACGCCGGCAGAGTGGTCGTTTCAGCCCGGCGGCGACGACTGGAGATCGGCAATCGAGGAACGTCGCGAATCATTCGAGAACTACCAACAGATTGCATCTCGTGCGATTTTGTACGGGCATCCCATGTTGGAGTTCATTGCAAACCGCGTCCTTGGTGGGGCAGCAGAAGACGCCGGGGACGACAATCGCTACGTGTCCATCCGCGGGATTCACGCAGACTGGCTGATGACCGCTCGCCAGGACCTGCTTGGGCACTCCCCACGAACCGTATTGCTTTGTCATCGGAACCAGATTGATCAGGACATCCAGCATCGTTCGGAACAATGGTCAATGCAGGGGTTCGCTCCACTGGCGCTGAATGTGAATTCTGCTGCGTACCAATTCGGCGGGTACGGGACGACCGAAGTCGCGTTGTACTTTGACCTCATGAGATCATTGCTCGATGAAGCGTGGGATCGCGTGATCGGTGGTGAATCGAGTTGCGATCTACTGGTCGAACGGCTCGCCGAATACCGTGATCAGTGGCTTGCTCAACCGCCCAAAGACGGCAGTTGTGGCCAATCGTGCAACGAGCTGATTGAATCCGAGCGGCAGCGCATGCCAGTCACGAGCGACGGCATGGAGCTGGATTGCGATTGTCCAATCTGTCAGGCCGAAGCTGACGGCGCATTCGGAGACGGTCCCATGTTCATGGTCTTTGACGGTCACCACCTGGAACTCGAAGATGAATTCGCCTTTTCCATGACCGAGTCACGTGAAGCATGGGAGAGGGAGCAGGCCGAGTTTCGGTGTTACAGCGAAAAGATGGATTGCCTGCAAGCCGAACAGGAAGCACCAGGCGACGAGTTGGATTCTGTTTGGACGTCGAGTTCCGTTGATTGGGATAGCATTCTCGCCACCGGTTGCCCGCCTCTGTCCGCAAAGCTGGCAATCGGGTTTCCACTTGCAGAACTCGTCACCGAACTGCAGGAGCGTGCCACTGACTCCTCGTCCACTGACGCATTAAACGCAGCGTTTAGCACCTTTCGCCGTGCTGATGATTCAGTCGCTGAACAGTCCGCGGCTGAAGATCTGCGTGCGTGCCTGGAGCAGATCGCCGAGACGTATCCGGAACTTGTCGCGCGTAGCGCCGACTTGCAGAGCCGTTTGGATGAAGTGATGCGGTCAAGCGAACGGAGTAATCAATGACCACCGACAGAGCCGGTGGAATGAAGAAGGCCCTTTACACGGACCGTGATGAATGCTCTGGAGATCGTGTCACGACCAGGGTGCCTTCGTCGGCGTCGACAAGGACATAATCACCGGTCTTGATGGCTTGGAACGGATCCGTGTCCAGTTCGGCGACCATCGGAATACGATTAACGACGCACCCGAGAGCTGCCAGAGAATCAACTTCCGTATTCACTAGGGCCACGGGTGCATTGCCTGCTTGGTGCGCCAGTCCCATCACGAGCGGTGTGGCAGACGATCCCTTCGTGGACCGTATCACCAAGACCTTTCCTCGCAGGCATTCGCCTTCCAGGGGGTGACCTGGAGCGATGATTCTACCGGTTACAGGATCCACTTCTCCCCAAAACGACAAAGTCGTAGGGGCGACGAGGGCATCGCCTCCGGCTCGCCCCTTCACTAAGCCACGGCATCTGATCACGTCATCGGCCATCACACCACCTCCCTGTCAGTGCGGCCTCCAGACAACCCTGCAGGTTGTCCACGATGACTTCTGCTTTGATCATCCCGCGCGCGTAGTGGGCCTGTTTGAAACTCGGCGTGACAACTCGTTCCGCCTGTAATCGCATGGAATTCGTGGGGCATGTATCGCAGAATAGATACCCGCCGGCATCCGAAATGGTCTTGGCGTGTCCCAGTCGCTCCGCGCAAGCTCGCGTGGCGTAGGCCGAACACACCCACAGTTTGACGCCATCAGCGAGATGCCTGTCCTTCAATTGGAAAGCGATTTCGGCAATCTCGTTCAGCGAGGCGTGTGGGCAACCGAGAATGACCGTGTCGATTTTGTTGTCAGTGTGCGTGCGGAGTTGGGCGTAGGTTTCGCGGCGCTGTTGTTCACCGAAGACGAATTGGCCTCGTGGCGGCTGACCACCGAGGGCCTGTTCGACCGTCGGCGCCTCGGGCGTAACTCCGGCAATGTGACACAAGGTAACACCACCGCCCGAGGCAAGGGCTGCACAAAACTGCTTGGCGTCTTCTTGCTTGGGGAGGGGCGCCGCAACAACGACTGGCACTTCGACACCGGCCGCTTGGCCAATAAAGTACCCCAACGCGCCCCAATCCGTTGGCGTACGCAGCTGTGCTGTGACATCCACTTGCAATGTTGCTCGTCGGTTTTCGTCGAGCAACACACCGAATTCAGGGACGCAGCCGAGCAGCGAGGCGGCCAATGCGCTTTCCGTTCCGTGACGAGTCGTACGAGCGCCCAGAATCGAGTTGGCATACACGACGGCCGACGACTCTGTCCATGCACAGACTTCACCCTTCAGAGGAACATTGCCTACCAGATAGGGCGCACAGGTGTATGTCATGAGAAAGCCGGCGTCAGTGGCCAATCGCATGACTTCCTGCTGAGCTGCCACCTGGTCCTCTGGCAGTTCGATTTCCTCGTACTGCTCCTCGTGCGCGAACGTGATGTGTGTCGTGCAGTGACCGCAGACGTGATGTTTGCAGACGCTACGTAGCAGCTGCATCGTACGCTCGAGCGGCTCCTCTCCGGCCCCCCAAATGAGATTTCCGGGCACGGTGACCAGCGAGTGCGTATTGGCAACCGGCACTAGACGCCGCGCTCCCATCGCCTCGCCCCACTCAACCAACCATCGCATACACTTGGCGGGCAGCGCCCCTTTGGTGCCGTCGAGAATCCGGTGTTGTTCGGCGGTTAGTTCCATTGGCGACCTGCCTAAAACATGTTTATACAGTTTAGTCTAGCTGATTGCCCAATGGACGCTAGCTGGACAGCCCCAGGAATCGATTTTTGATCACACCTTGGCCCATTGCTTGTCTAGCCTTTGCGGCGAGATCTTAATTGACGTCCCTAACTGCTGCGCGAACAACGACACGCGATACTCTTCCAGCATCCAACGATACTCTTCCAGCGCCAGGCGGCTCTCCTCACACACGTTGCCTGTCGCGACGTGATCGTCGAAGCGGTGCTGATACGATGCAAGTTCTTGCATGGCCTGATGGTCACGGAGGCCACCGCCGACTCGAAGCTTCGCCAGACGCGCCGTGATAGCCTGGAAGTAACGTGGGTACTGTGTTAGCCAGTTCCATGGCGTCGAGCACCAAAATCCGTCCGGTGTGAGTCGTCCGAGCTGTTGGCGCATATCCGTCATAGCCTCATTGAGCTTGCTCGAAGTCACGTCGCCGAGCGCGACTTCCGCTTCATGATAGTGCTGAAGCAACGGCGCGATCAGTTTGCCTAGTTTTTGCGCAGCGATCAGCAACTTCTGACGACCTCGGTGACGTGCCGCCTCGAACGACTCGGCGTCTCGCGGCGACGGCTGCCCCTGCAAGAAGGACAATTCTGCTGCTAGTTCCATCAACTGCTCGCGAAGATCTCGCGAATGACGCATGGTCGAAGCGAAGACTTGCGACTCGTCGATCAACGGCAGCCAATGCACTTGCGACTTCAGCTCGTGATGCTCCGTCAGACAAAACAGGCGTCGCAGCCCGGCATGTGTTTGCGCTTTGGCGGCGGCCGCGGTCGTTGCCAGTCCGATCGAAACAGAATCGCCGTCGTCTTGCAGCATCGGAAAGGCTTCCAGGACGAAATCTCCACGGTGGATCGTGACACTCGCAGGCAACTCGCCAAAGTCCCACACTCGGATGTTCTTCCGGTCCCAGTTCGCATCGGACACGACATTGGCTCCGCTGGGCCCTTCGATACCTACTTCGGCCGCCAACGCGTCAATATCACGGCCCTCGGCAACGGGATTGCCCGATTCGTCGATAACACGAACGTTCATCCGCAAGTGATGTGGCAGTTTGTTCAGTTTGAAATTGCTGGCCGCGAGCGGTTCGCCGCCGATCTTGCTGAGCGTTTGGGCAGCGACGGCGAGAAAGTCACCTTCTGCGAAGGGCATCATCTCAGCAGCCCGACGCGCCACATCGGGTGCCGGAATGAAGCTGCGGCGGACGGCCTTGGGCAGCGACCGAATTAGTGCCGTTAGCTTCTCTTGGACGCGCCCCGGCACCAGCCACTCGAGCCTTCGCGCATCAAGTTGTTGTAGCCCTTCTTTAGGAACAGAGATCGTCAGCCCGTCATCGTCATCACCGGGTTGGAAACGATAATCAATCTCCAAGTTCAGTGAGCCCGCATCAAGACTATCGGGGAACGCGGATTGGTCCTGCCCATCTGGCTCGCCAATGAGATCGCTTAGCGTCATCTTCAGTCGCTTGGACTCCTCGCGCGAAGCGTGTTTGAGCCAAACGTTGAGCGACGCGGCATCGTAGACATCGCGGGGCAGGCGCTCCTCATAAAACGCATACTGAACGCCATCGCCGACCAGGAAGTCAGTCGCCCGCGACTTGTCGCCCATGGTTTGCAGGTCCGCCAACAGTTGACGATTGTGCCGCACGAATTTGGGTTCCGAATCGAAATCGTCGCCGACGAGTGCGTGTTCGATGAACAGATGTCGAGCGGTCGTTGGATCGTGTTTAGCGTAAGGCTGACGCCGGCCCGCGACGATCAGCAGGCCAAACAGCGTCACCTTTTCGTAGGCTAGCACAGTACCGCTTTTTCGTGACCAAAACGGATCAGTGTAGGATCGTTTGACAATATGCGCGGCCAGTGGTTCGATCCAATTCGGTTGGATTCGACCAACCGTGCGGAGGTATCGCCGTGACGTTTCGACCGCTTCGCCTGCCACAACCCACTTAGGTTTGGAGTTGAAGGTGGCCGAGCCAGGCCAGACAAAAAACGAAGTCCCCCCGGCACCTTCGTACTCGTTGCCGTCACGACGCATCGCCACATTCGACAACAAGCCGCACAACAGCGCGCGGTGAATCGCATCTGAGTCGTTCTTGCGTGCTGATGTCTTGAGGCCGCCATCTCCGGCCAGCTGCATCAGTTGGCGATGCACGTCTTGCCATTCGCGGATCCGCATGAAGGATAGAAAATTCTGTTGACAGGCCCGACGGATCTGGCTCCGTGAGAGTTTGTCGCGCAGGCCGTGAAAGAAATCCCAGAGATTCAGGTAGGTGAGAAAGTCCGAGTCGTCGTGAGCGAACTTGGCGTGGGCTTCGTCAGCTTGCTTTTGCTTATCAACGGGTCGATCGCGCACGTCTTGGACTTCTAAGGCTGCCGCGATGATCAACATCTCGTGCAGGCAGTTCTCTTGATCTGCCGCCAAGATCATCCGTCCGATCCGCGGATCGATGGGCAAACGGCTGAGTTGCTTGCCGACACTCGTCAAGCGTCGATGCGCATCGACCGCCCCGAGTTCGAACAGAGTCTTGTAACCGTCATTGATAGCATCGGTTCGAGGCGGATCGAGAAACGGGAACTGGTCGACTGCCCCCAATCGCAACGACAACATCCGCAGAATCACCGCCGCCAGATTCGTGCGTCGGATTTCGGGAGTGGTGTATTGATCGCGGCTTACAAAGTCCTTTTCGCTGAACAGACGAATACAAATCCCCGGTCCCAATCGCCCGCAACGTCCTTTGCGTTGATCCGCCGACGCGCGCGAGACCGCTTCGATCGGTAGTCGTTGGACTTTCGAACGGGGCGAATAGCGACTAATCCGGGCGGTCCCGGTGTCGATGACATAGCGAATGCCCGGCACTGTCACGGACGATTCAGCGACGTTGGTCGCCAACACCATGCGTCGTTGTCCCGTTGGCTTGAACACTTTGTTCTGCTCGGCAGTGGACAGCCTGCCATAAAGGGGCAGAATCTGAAGCTTGTTTGGTCCGGCGATGGAGCGGTTCCGCAGACGCTTGGCCACTTCCATGATGTCGCGCTCCGTTGGCAGGAACGTAAGGATGTCACCGGGACCTTCTCGGCAAAGCTCCGCAGCCGCCTCGGCAATTTGGTCGGCCCACAAGGGTGGTTCGTCGTTATCATCTTGTGGCTCGAATGCCCGGTAGCGGACTTCGACCGGAAACGTCCGACCTGAAACTTCGATGATCGGAACTTCGTGCCCGGCCGTGGAAAAATGCGCGGCGAAGCTTTTGGCGTCGATCGTGGCAGACGTAATGATGACTCGCAAGTCAGGCCGCTTGGGCAAGATATTCTTCAAATACCCGATCAAGAAATCGATATTCAACGACCGCTCGTGCGCTTCGTCTACAATAATGGTGTCGTAGCGGTCCAGGTATCGGTCTCCCTGTGTCTCGGCCAGCAGAATCCCGTCGGTCATCAATTTGATGAACGTGTTCGGCTTCGTAGTATCGTTAAAGCGGATTTGAAATCCGACGTGCTCGCCGATCGACGATTTGAGTTCTTCGGCCAGTCGTGCCGCGATGGTTCGTGCGGCGACGCGTCGCGGTTGCGTGTGACCGATCAAGCCACCGACGCCTCGACCAATATCCAGACAGATTTTCGGTAACTGCGTCGACTTGCCCGAACCAGTTTCGCCACAGATCACGACGACTTGATGGCGGCGTATCGTCTCGGCAATCTCCGCTCGCCACTCCAAGATCGGCAAATCAAAGTCGAAGTCGCAGCTGGGTTTGGTTGCCGCACGTCGTCTTCGCATCGTGACCGAACGGTTCAAGTCTTGCGTCAGCTTCTCCCGTTGGCGATCGGTCGGCTTCCCCTCACGGGCCGCCTTTTCGATATTTCGCAATGAACGCCGCAAGCGGAACTGATCGACCTGCATCGCTCGGTCGATCTGGCGATCGAAGTCGGTGGGCTGGGGCTGGCTCGGTTCGACGCTCGCGTCAGTCATTAATCAGTCTGTGGCATTTGAAGAGGCGAAGGGCTTCAATTCGGCTTACGTGCTTGCCGGTTTGTCTACCTTCGCTGCCAGACGACTAATTCGCAAGTGGCGATCGTAATGCGCGGTGGCTACGCGGTGGCCATCAGGAGCCAGATCCATGTCACGGAGAAGATTGGGCAGCTTGAACCGATGAAACTCCTTAGGCTGGTCCGTTTTCCAAAACAACAGGAATCCGCCGCTACTGCCGCCCGCTGCGCCGCACAAGAACGGTTGGTCGTGAAACATGACGCGCCAAGCGGTGCCTTTGACACCTTCGGCAATGTGCGACTGTACCAGCTTCTGTGATTCCCATTCGAAGACCAGGGCCAGCGGTTCGTGGACGGCACCCAAGGGATTGGTCGCTTTGTGGAGACCGCCGCAGGCCAAGTGCTTTTTATCAGGACTGATGGACAACGTTCGTACGCCACCGAAATCGACGCCTTGGCCACCGTTGTACGTATGCAGTTGCTTGGCATCGAAGGTCCGCGTCACCTTGGCCGTTGTGATCTCCCACTGATGGACTTTTCCCGCCAAATCTCCCGAAATGAGTGTCTTGCCATCATCGACGAACAGAGTGCTGTAAACGTCCTTCTCGTGTCCGGAAAACACGCGCACCGGCGATCCGTCATCGATCCGCCACAGTTTGACCAGATTGTCGTTGCCGCTGGAGGCCAGAAACTGCCCGTCTGGGCTCACCGCCAGACTCCGTATCCACCCCTGGTGGGCGTCGATTGTGCGAATAGGCTCTGGGGCATCGGCGGCCGTAGGCCACCAGATGATGCGACCGTCGCCTCCCGCAGTCATCACGAATTCTCCATCGGGTGAGAATGCGATGGCGCGGACCCAGCTGTCGTGGGCTTTAAGAACGACTGGTTCATTGTTCTCCAGGTTCCAGCGTTGGACCGAGTTGTCCTGCGCGCTGGAAAACACGAACCGCGACTTCGGGTCGAACCGGCAGGCAATCAATGGGCTCGAATATTTCCACTGATCGGCAACGTGCGTCAGTTTTGGGTCGGCTAGGTTGGCGTCCATGGGGCACGTTTCTCTGCGCCAGCGGCTTGGGCCACGACCGATTTGCAAGTAATCCTCTTACAGATCCTCAGGACAGAAGTTCATCAATCGCAGTATAGGAGGGATCTGCAATCGGCATGGCGCGACCATCGATATCGAAATGACCGGTCGAGTCAACACCGACCGCCTGCATATAAGTGTGGAACAGGTGACCGTGATCAACTTCGCGGTCCTCGACCTTGGTGCCGTTGTTGTTGGTCTTTCCAATGACCGCACCGCTTTGGATACCCGCACCACCCAAACAGATTGACCAGGCCGTGCCCCAATGGTCACGGCCATAGTTCTGATTGATGTTTGGCGTTCTGCCAAACTCGGAGAGCACGATGATCAAGGTGCTTTCCAGCATACCACGGTCGGCCAGATCGGCAACGAGCGTTGCGAAGGGTGAATCGAACTCACCCAACTGTTCCAAATGAAAATTGAAATTCTCGTTGTGTGTGTCGTAGTTCGAATGAGTGACTTGGACAAACGTGATGTCATTCTCCAACAAGCGGCGTGCAAGCAGACAATGGCGCCCAAAATCATGCTTACCGTAACGGTCGAGGTCTGCTTGCGGTTCTTTCGACACATCAAACACGTCGCGCTGTTTCATCAGCTCGAGCGCCTGTTCGTAATTCGCCATGTAGGCGTCGGTCATGGCCGTGCGGCGACGGAGAGCGAACCGATCGTTAACACGGCGACGAAATGCGTGTCGTTGTAATTCCGACGTTTCGCTGACGCCGGCAGGTCGGTCGGTGTTTTGCGGAGGCTTGCCGTTGCCCATCGAGACGCTGGCGAATTCGGGGCCGAGATAGGCCGCATCGTTGCTCCGCCCGCCACTACCGCCGGCTGAAATGACAATATGCCCAGGCAGCGATTTGGTGGGGTCATTCAACGCCTTCGCCGCGACGGCACCGATCCGCGGAAAGTCGCCGGCAGGCGTGCGACGGCGTCCGGTCTGCATCAGATATTGACCCTTTCCATGGTCGTTTTCTTTCGTGTTGATGCTGCGCACCAGTGAAAGGTGGTGCATCTGCCTGGCGGTTTTCGGCAGCAATTCGCAAATCTGTGTGCCAGGAACCGTAGTTGCAATCGCACGAAACGGCCCACCAGTATTCGTGGCGGGTTTGGGATCCCAACTTTCCAACTGGCTCAGCCCGCCGGCCATGTTGACAACCAGAACTCGTTTCTGATTCTTGGCAAGTTGCTTCGACGCGTCCGGAGCCGCCAGGGCACTCAGTCCTCCAACGACGGCACCACTGGCCAAGGTGCCGCCGGCCAGTGTGCCCATGAACTGCCGACGTGCCAGCAAATGGTCGGACGATCTGCAAGTGTATGAGCATTTCATGTTTCGATTCCTATGTTTGCAAGCAAAGCGTAGCTAGTAGCTAAAACGAAATTCGGCAGAGGTCATCAGGCCCCAGGCCATTTCCTTCACAGCCGCGGGTTTTTCCTTCGGCCGTTCCGCCAGGTAGCTGATGACATCGTTCACTTCATCAGAAGTGGGCCGCCGCGTCAGCACACTGATGTAGAGTTCTTCGGCGATTGCCGCCGGATCTTCAAGTTTGTTCAGCCGTTCCGTCAGATTCCCTGCCCCCGGATTCAACCACGATTGCAGCGTGCCATCATTGGCAAAATACAACGCCTGGTCGATGGTTGCGAAGAAACTGTTTTGCGGCTGTCCGCCGGCGTGGCCAAACAACTCGACGAATTTCTTGACGTTTTTGACAAGCTTTGCGTGGGCAGCTTTCTCGATCGCGACTTCGCGCGCGGCCAACCGAACTGGATCGTTTGGCTGTTTGGGATCAACTGGCAAGGTCTTATCGACTTCCGCGACAGCTGCGGCGCGCTGCTGTTGCATCATGCCTGTCACTTGCATCAGGCTCCAGGCCATCTGCTCAGGAGTAAGCGGCACGACAGGCGAAGCGAAAAACCGTTCGCTCCAACCGTTCAGCAGTCCCTCTTGGCTCTCCGTAACGACGTTGCCAGCTTGCTGCAAATCCGCTTTGGTTTTTGACAGTTGAGTTTCATAGCTCGGCACCAGTTTTGTTAGTTCAGCCAACCGCTTGTTCGCTGCATCGCGCCGGGTCGTGGTCGCGGCGAGTTGCGCTGCCATAGCGCTGGCCATCTTCTGTTGTTCGGCCAGTTGCTTCTGCAGGGCAGACAGTTCGTTGGCCAGCGCTGTGCCGCGGGACTTGACGCTTTCGGCCGCTTTCTTGAGATCAGCGTCCTTGGGGAGCTTACCGCTGGCAACCTCGGTTGCTGCGGCCGCGGCAGCAACGAGCTTTACTGCTTCCTGTTTGGCTGCCGCCCGTTGCATGACTTGATTCAACTCGACAGTCGCCTTGTCATGCTTTGCCTTGGCATCGATGACCAAGGCCTGCAGCGGCACCATGCCTTGTTTGACTTGTTCCAGCTCCTTGCGTCCACTTGTCAATTTGGCATCTACTGTTGCAACCGTCGATGCCACTGCATCGGCCGCCGCCTGCAGTTTCTCCAGATCGGAAAGCTCGTTTGCGAAGGCAAGACGGCTATCAAGTTGGGCTAGTGCAGACTGTTCGGCCACTCTTTGAGCGATGGTCTTGCGTACGGCTGGACGCGTCGCTGCAAGCTTTTGGTTTTCCGTTGCCAGGCGAGTTGCCACATCGGCTGCCACTTTCTTGGCATTTTCATGTGCCGTGGCCGTCGACATTGCGGCTGGCTTCAAATCGTTGGCTTTCTTTTCCGCGTCAGCCACATCCTTGGTTAGCTTGTCTGCACGACCGGCAATCGTAGCCGTAGCCGCGGCAAGCTCTTTTTCCTTGGGTAACTTGGCGACGGCCAGTTTGGCTGATTTCGCGGCAGCTGTCAGAGCTTTCGCAATGTCCTGGTTTTTGGCCAGTGCCGCTTTGGCGTCTCTCAATTTCTTGGCCGCTTCGTCCGCTTTTTTCTGTGTCGTACTTACAACACCATTGGCTTTGGTGTGCTCGTCCGCGACAGTCAATGCCACCGCTTGAGCAGCATTGAAAACCTTACGCGCTGCCGATGCCTGCTCGAAGGCTGACGCCAGTTTCTTCTCAGCCGCTTCGCGTTGTTGCTCGAGCTCTGTCAGTTGCTGTGCCGCTATCTTGGCCTGCGCCGTCAGATTGTCCGGCGTGCTCAGCGCCAGTTGATAGGTTCGCGTCAGCGCCAATTCGCGGAGGAACGCGCGAATGTCATATTTCATCGCCACAAATTCGCTAGCCAACATGGTCAACAGTGCCGGGTGCGCCGCTGGGTTGAGCGGGTGATGCAGATCGACAGGGTCGACAATGCCGCGCCCCAGCATGTGACTCCACAACCGATTGACGATGTTCCGATTGAATGCATCGTTCTCACCGCTAGTCGCCAGTTCGGCTAGCTTGGCGCGGCGACTGTGTTTGGGAATGGGCCGCACCTTGTCGGCTGGTTTCACGGAGTACTCTTCGCCCGCGGCAAAGACAGGTTCGTCGATCGGGACGTCGCCTGGAAGCCGCGGTCGTGTTCGGCCCTTTTCTTCTGTGAAGACCGACGTGAACGTGACGTCGCCATTGGCCTTCTCGGCAAAAAAGACCTTCTTGTCCTTGTCCGTAAACAAGAATCCGCGACTCAGAAAAGCGTAGATGCCATAGTAATCCGCCTGGTAGTAGTCGTCGATCAGTGGATGGTCGTGGCACTGACAGCATTGCATATCCATGCCGAAGAAGGCACGACCGGTGTCACGCGTCAACAAGTTCGGTTCACCATCACGGAACAGATAGAACGCCGTCGCCGCGCGGACTTTTTCGTCCGTACCGTCGGCACCCAGAATCTCACGCGCCAGCTGGTCCCACGGTTTGTTTTCGGCAAACGACTTCAACAAGTAAGCTTGCCATTCGGCGCGTTTCACATGTTTTTCGGCACGCCTCTCCATCAGCATGACATCGAATACGCCGGCCAAGTGCCGCGAGTGCTCGGGCGTTTGGAGCAAGCGATCAATGGCAGCGATGCGTTTATTGGATGACTTGTCATCTAGAAAGGCACGTGCCACATCTGCCGGTGGTACGGCGCCGACCAGGTCGAGATAAATGCGACGCAGGAATTCACCGTCCGTTGCATTGCCGGCCAATGCCCCAAGGCTAGCCTGCTCAACCTGCTGATCGATCCGCACGTGCAACGGGTCAACCGCGCTGACAGTCTGACCAAACAAAAGGCAGACGAACGTGAATACCGCAATGCGTTGGGTGAATCGGAACGTGCGACGCCAAGCCATCTGAGGCCGCCTTTCGTAAGATTCTGGGTGTGACAGGGGCGGTGGGTGCGACTAAATGAACGCGATCTTCGCGGCCGCTCTAATGCTAGCGGCGACTGGCCAAGTGCATTAGCACGACACACTCATCAATGCATCTCAATATGTTAAAGAAACGTGTTCTGGCGGGTCAAGCGCACTGTCGGCGACCAAACGATTTTGTGGCATAAATTCGTCGTCGGAGTCCGCTTTCGCGTTCGTGCCAGTGGGCGCTCGGCGGAAAGCCAGCGGCTGGATTCCCTCCTCGATACAGCTGAAAAGGAAGAGTTCATCTCCTTCGTCCCAACTCATCTTAAGTCCAGCCGCACGCCCAATACCACCTAATAGGGGTACGTATTCCGCCTCGCAGGATTGCAGAGATCGACAGTGTTAAAAGGGCGAATTGCGGCAGCGAGGTCGTCGGCAAATGCATCTATGTCGGCAGTCGACTCGACTTTGCCCAACCGGCTGACCAGTCGCGTCACGATGGCCCGCAACTGTGGGTTGTTGGCACAAAGAAAGTCGAGGCTTTGATCGCCGGCGGCGCGGCGTTCTTCGTAAGTGGTGGCAGCCGCAAAATAGAGCATCGAACAAGCGACTAGCAGAGGGAACCGCGCGAGGCCTTGGTAGCAGGCAGCGACCAGCTGGTCGACAAAGTCCATTTCGCTCAGCACGCTCTCCTGATAGCGCAACAGTGCCGCCGTTTGGGTCGGCCTTTGCCAATGCTGCTGAAGAATCGCCGCGAGACGTTCGACGCCACACAACGATTGCGCGATTCCAGTGCTGTGGAGCGGGTCGATGAATCCGGCCGTGTGCGGCAGCGCCGCCCAATTCGATCCCACAATCCGTTGCCACCGCCGCTGTAGTCGCGCGATGCGGACCAGCGGGCCGGGTGGATCAACCAGGGTGGCGCGAGCGAACATTTGGAGCAGACTGGGATACCTTTCCAGAGACTGTTCCCACTCCGCTTGCGGAGAAAGTGATGGGGCCTGTGGCGACCTTGTCGCATCCAAGACCAGGCCGGCACTGGTCACACCATTTTCAAACCGCAGCAACCACATCCAGCCCTCATCGAGAATCTGATGTTGCGCCGCATGGTCACAAGGAAAGGGATGGTCGCTGGTTTGACAGCCTAGCGCTGCGACCATGTCCTGCCAGGATGTTACGCCACGAAAATGTCCAAACACCGTTCGCGAATTGGTTTGGCACAGTTCCTGCTGATCGCGGATTCCCAGCGCACGCGGTACGACTCCCGCGGGACCGCTGGCATCCACGACAAACTTGGCGGTCATTTCGATCGGTTGACCGTCTCGCCGACCAGTCAAACACCAGCCACCGCCGCTGTGTGGCGAAAGCTCACCGATATCCGTCTCTTCCCACAGGCGAATCCCGGCTGCGCGAACCTCCGTTGCCAGGAACGCATCGACTTCTGCGCGAAACCACTGGGTGTCGCTCACTCGATCGTCGCTGTTGGCTGCCACAAGCAATTCGTGTGAATGATCATCGCTCGGCTGAAACGGCGTGTTGGGATTGTGCTTGAAATAGCTAAATCCGCGCTTCAAGCCGCATGTCAGTTCTGGGTAAGTCGCTTGCCAGGTGCCATATTTGGTCAACGGTTCCAGGCGAGGCAAATCGTATTGTTTGGCCAGCGAGGCTAACACGATATTGGCCGTGGGTGTGGAGGATTCGCCGATTGCGAACCGAGGGTGCGATGCCTTGTCGATCACCAAGACATCTCGTCCTTGACGTTGGAGGATCATCGCCAGAATGCTGCCCGCAAAACCAGATCCCAAGATGACGATGTCGACAGCGGCGGTGTGTGATGCGGCCATGGGTCAGTTCGAATCCGATGTAATCTCAAACACTGGTTTACCGTCTTCACCGTAAGGCTCATCTCGGCGGAGCGAGACGGCTACATAGACAATCACACTCCACGCGCGGTAGACGTTGTTGCTGAAGGTTCATTTTCTGCAATCGCCGTGTCCGTTGCGGGCCACAGCGCGGGCAACGAGCCAACTTGGCAGTGTCCCATAGATCGACGAAGACGCGTCCACGCCCAATTGCCAGACCGGCGTCGAACACTTTTTCCAACGAGTCCAACGTGGGCGGTGTGAAGTCGTTGCCGGCAGCAAGCGATTCCATCGTGCCGTTACCACCTCGGGTCGGGATCAGTGAACAGCATTGAACTCCACTGTCGAAGGCGAATTCCATCGATCGAATCGCCCATTCAATGCCTTCGTCCTCTGTCATGAATGGCGCACGTACCAAGATGAAAGCGCGGACGCGAATATCCTGGGACACGAGCCTCTCGCTGGCGTTGGAAAAGTCGCCCGTCGTCATGCGCTTGTTGAGACGCCGCAAGATCTCCGGATGGACCGTTTCGAGCCCCATGGCAACTTCGAGCTGCGTCGCAATCTGATCACGAAAACGAACGCAGGCGTCGCCGCAGAGTGACGGGTGGTTTTCCACAATCACGGTGTCGAAGCCGTGCACGCGTTGAGCAATTGAGATATGGTCCTCAGGTGGAATCGCCTGCCGGTCAAAGAAATTTCCGCTGTTGTAAAGTTTGATGTGCGGTGCTGGATCGAGCTTATCAAGGGCGAAGTCGATCTGAGCGGGGATCGATCCAACAGGCACGCGGTCGTCGGTGGTGTTCCGCCAAAGGTCACAAAAAAGACAGCGGAACGGGCATTCGCGGTTTGTCAGAAACAACGTGGCGACCGATTCGACGCGACCGTTGGGCTGATATTCAGGCTCGACCAGGAAACCGTACGGTCGCCGTGGATCGACAGAGTTCTTGGCCGACCGGGCTTGCAGAATCTGCGCATCGGTGAACATCGGCAAGGTTGGAGTCATAGAACGACCGCGTGTTACTGCACGTATCGCTTCACCGTGCCATCACGTGCGCGACTTCGGATTCGAGTGAATGTTAAAATGTTCCGTGTAGGCTTCTCGATAGTCTTGATCGTCCGCAGGGAAGATCGACTCGAACTTGCCCACATCGACCGCACCACGTTGGAAACGACACTTCTCGAAGATGGGCATGGTAATCTGCGTGACGGCATCGACGCCCTGACGCACCACCTTGCCCTTGAGTGAGTACAGACGATCATGATCCCAATCAGTCAATTCGATGAACGGAATCGATTCGGCTACGGAAATCACTTTCGGTAATGCGAAAGGGCTGAACCCACAAAAGCCAAGGACGCGGCCGGGCGCAAAGGAACGGACGTGCCCACGACTCTGTCCGCCGGAATAGACTAGCGAGTGCTTGATGGCGTCGACTCCCCAGCCTTCTTGATACAGCATCAAGTTATTCAGCACGCTGCGAATGGTAAGTTCAGAATTCTCTTCGATTGGATAGTCTTTCAGGTTTTCGTCGCCGCCGTCGCCATCGACCAAGTACTTCCAATCTGGATAGCGTCGCCGAATCTCCCGGCACAACGCATAAGCCATCGTGGCGGACTGAACATCCAAAGGTTTGTAGTCTTCAATCACCCGGATCGCTTCTCGAAAGTCAATTTGATCGCGATCAACGTCGATCACCTCCAGAAACATACTCATGTCCAGTTGTTCCAGAAACGCTTTGGCCTGCGCCGCATCCGTGCCGCCATCGACTGACAGCGTAAACGCCTTGAGCCGCGTGGGCGATTCACCTCGCCGCAACAACAGGTGATGGAGTATCAAGAAGACCGCGCCGCTGTCGATGCCGCCAGAAAAGAGCACACCGATCGGTTTGCGTGGGGCAATCGAATCTAACCAGCGATCGCACTGTTCGGCCAACACGCCGATGTATTGGCGGCCAATCTCGTCGATGTTGGCGGGCAAGGTATTGCGCTGTGGAGCCAGGTACCGCCGATATTGTGGGTTGGGATCGGGGCAACCAACCAAGGCGATCTCGACCAGATAATGCGCCGGCACCATCCGGGTGTACGACGGATGGAACTGATCACCCAACCCGGCTTCGTCGAGCCATGCTTGAATTTCCTCGATGCGTTCGGCAACAATCAGGCAAGGCCCGGCGACCTGTTTGGCTAGAAAATATCGCATTGGGCGGCCGATGGACCGCGCCAATCTCACAATATTGCCCCGCTTCTGCAAAATGGCATATTGGCCCTCAATCGCATCCACGCGCGCGGGATCCCCAGAGGCAACCGCCTGGGCAGCTTCTTCCTGCGTCATGTTCAGCAGCACGTTGGCTTCCGGGTCGAGCAAGTCGACGAGCCGCTCGACCGTCGTGACGGATTGCATGGCGTTCCCTTTGTCTTTTGAGGGGCTGGAATAATTTGCCGGAGACGGAGATTTGCAACGTCACCCGGTCGATTTCGAGGGAGGTAGGCAACAAGGGGCACCAGCCACGTCGTTCCAGCGACAAAATCCTCTGGTCTTGCGACCATACCGGAACGACGTTTGGCTTGTTCGCAGCCTACAAACTTGTCTTGTACGAAAAAACTGAACCTCTAATCCAAAGGAGGGGCAGGCATTGTTGGCTTGCATTGTGATGCGATACGAGCCGAGTCGCAATCCGGTTCGGATGGACGGTTCCCACACGACTAGAAAGCTTGTATCAGCTCTTTCTCGACGAATGAGTCAAGTTCACAGCGACGGGCACCGGCCGCAGGTTGGTCGGGGAGCGGGTCACCGCAACCAATCGATAGCTCGCGTCAGTCCGAGGCCCAGCCTCGCTAGCACCGCTCTGAACAAGCTGCCGACCAACTCATGCTAGCTGCCGGCGAGTCTGTGACAAGATATCTGTTGCCACGACATCCAGTTTGCTGGTACTCTCCCGCACCAATTTTCTCGGCTGGTGGCCCATGCGCCCCGATGCCGTGACACACGTTATCGAACGTTCCTCCAGGATGAGCGACGGTGAGGCAGTTATGAAATGTAAAGCGATCTGGGCGACGCGTGTCGCAATCATGTCCTGGGCAGCGACCTGTCTGGTTCTTCCCCTGGGCGCGACAAATGTGTTTGCAGAGGAAGCGTATTGGATTTGGTCGCCGCAACATGATGGTGATGATGTCCCCCAAAGCACGTGTTATTTTCGCAAACGAATCGACGTGAATCGGCCCGACCAGGGTCGAGTTGAGATCGTTGCGGATGATGCCTACGACTTGCACGTCAATGGCCGCCGCGTTGGTCACGGTGAATCGACAGATCAACTCATCGAATATGATATTTCGCGTTACCTCATACGCGGCAGGAACGTGATTGGTGTCAAGGTCAGGAACATCCGTGGTTCGACAGCCGCATTGGCAGCGCGTGTTAGCGTTCGCGAAGAGGATCGCGAATGGAAATCGTACTCCACCGATAGCTCGTGGCGCACCAGCCTGAGCCCACTGCCATTTTGGACCAGCATACTCTACAGCGACAACCGTTGGAACGAGGCGCAGGAATTCGGCGAGCTCGGCAAGACCGCGCCGTGGGACGTACGCGAGAACATTTCAGAGGAAGAAGATTCCGCGCCAGAGGCCGAATCGCGTCGGTTCAATGTGGACAAGGAATTCGAGGTCGAACAGATTCTCGATCACGACCAAACAGGTTCATTGATTGCCATGGCGTTCAACGAATTTGGTCACATCTTGGCTTCGCGTGACGGCGGACCTTTGTTGTTGATCTACGACAGCGACGACGACGATCGTCTGGATGCTGTTCGTGAATACTGTGATAAGGTCAAGTCGTGCCAGGGAATCTTGCCACTAAATGGCAAGGTGTTTGTGACCGCCGACGGACCTGACGGGAACGCGTTGTACGTGTTGTCGGACGACAATCGCGATGGAAAGCTGGAGAGCGTCAAACCGATTTTGCAGTTCGAGCAATCAGGCGAACACAGCGCTCACGGGTTGGTCCTGGGTTCGGATGGATTGATATATGTTGTTGTGGGGAATAGCGCTTTGCCTCAAATCGAGGCGAGCGAGGAAAGCCCCTATCGAGGCTATTACGAAGGCGACCTGGTACCGCGTTACGAAGATCCGGGTGGTCACGCTCGAGACGTACGTGCGCCGGGGGGGCTGGTCATTCGCCTCGACACCGACGGTCAGAACGTCCAAGTCGTTGCGGGCGGCTTACGTAACGCTTACGACCTGGCGTTCAATCGCGAAGGCGAACTGATGGTTCACGACAGCGACATGGAATCCGACATAGGGACAACCTGGTATCGGCCGACGCGGCTGTATCATGTGACGCCGGGTGCCGAATTCGGTTGGCGCAGCGGCTGGGCGAAATGGCCAGATTACTTCATCGACTCACTCCCGGGAATCCTGGACACCGGCCGCGGTTCGCCAACGGGAGCCACGTGCTACGACCACTTTGCCTTTCCCACTCGTTATCAAGGCGCGATGTTCTATGGCGATTGGTCGGAAGGTCGCATTTTGGCAGTGACAATGAAGCGCAACGGCGCCTCGTACTCGGCCACCAGTGAGGTTTTCTTGCAAGGGCATCCGCTTAATATCACTGATCTCGCCGTCGGTCCCAGCGGCGCGTTGTATTTTGCGACCGGCGGTCGCGGCAGCAGCGGTGGCATCTATCGGGTGAAATGGAAGGGCGACATTCCAAAATCCGTCACCAACTTGGGAAAAGGGATCAGTCAAGCGATTCGCCAACCTCAACTCGATTCCGCATGGTCTCGCCAGAAGATCGCGGCCGTCAAATCGTCTCTCGGTGATGCTTGGCACGGGCAGCTTCGCGGTGTCGCCAGAAGTACTGCCAACCCATGGTACTATCGCACGCGCGCCCTAACGCTGATGCAGCTATTTGGTCCACCACCAGACGCCAGTTTGTTGGTTAGTCTTTCTCGTGATGAGAACGAGATTGTACGTGGCAAAGCTGTGGAGTTGATGGGTTCGTTCCCCACCGAAGAGACACATAACCGGTTGGTCAAGTTGTTGGATGATCCGGATCGTATCGTTCGCCGGCGAGCTTGTGAAGCGTTGTTACGGGCCCAACAGGATACATCTCTGGAGGCCATCGCCGATCTCCTGGTAGCGGACGACCGTTATGAAGCCTGGGCGGCGCGGCGGCTATTGGAACGCCTGCCAGTCGACCAATGGCGCGAAGAGGTGCTGTCGTCCAACGACCATCGCTTGTTCATCCAAGGTAGCTTGGCACTGATGATTGCGCACCCGGACGAACTGCACGCGTCGTCTGTGATCAAACGATTTAACAGTCTGATCGACGAATTCGTCACAGATCAGAACTTCGTGGACATGTTACGGTTGGTCCAGGTCGCCATACATTTGGGTGATTTGGAAGCGGAGGACGTCCCCGAATTGCGTGATATTCTGGGTGGGGAGTTTCCTTCTGGCAACAAACAAATGAATCGTGAGCTGATTCGCATCTTGGCGTTTGCGCAAGCCAGCGAACCGATGGAACGCTATCTGGAGTACTTGTCGTCAAGTAACGCTAACGTGGAACGATTACACGTTGCGTTGCACTTGCGGTTTCTCAAACAAGGATGGCCGGAAGGCGGACGTCGGGACCTGATCGACTTCTTCGAGAAAGCCAGTAAATGGGGCGGCGGCGGCAGCTATAAGTCGTATCTTGCTAATATTGAACGCGACTTTGCCAAGATGCTTTCCGCCGACGAAGCACGTTCCATCCTGGCCATGGGCAACGACTATCCGAATGCAGCCTTGGGTGCTCTGTATGCGATTTCCGAAAACACAGATCGCGACTGGCTTCCGTTGCTCAAGACACTCGATGCTCAGTTGGAAAACAACAAAGAAGAGGTTGCTGGACAAGTCAGAACCGGCATTCTCGCCGTGCTGGCGCAGACCGGGACAGAGGAATCCACTGCTTTCTTGCGGGAAGTCTGGGAAAACGAACCGAGCCGGCGATTGGTCGCGACGTTGGGGCTCTCTCAAGCCCCCGATACGAACTGGGAATACCTGGTCCGCGCCGTTGAGACCTTGGAGGGTGACGCCGCGCGGGAAGTCATGATCAAATTGGCCGAAGTCGATGCCGCACCTAAAGAGCCGGAGTACTTCCGACAAGTTATCTTGCAAGGATTGAGGCTAAAGGAGAATGGTGCCGAGCAGGCAAATCTGTTGCTGCGCCATTGGTCAGGTCAGACATTTGGCGATCAGGATGCCTCCTGGAACGACGAACTGAAGCAGTGGCAACACTGGTTCCAGGAAGAGAATCCGGATAAACCACGCGCGGAATTACCTGTGGCAAGCGCTGACAGCAAGTGGACGATGCACGACCTCCTCCATCATCTGACCAGCACCGAAGGTGGACATGGGACGGCCTCGAAGGGAGCCCTGGTCTTCGAGAAAGCCCAGTGTATCAAATGCCATAAGTCCGGCAGCCGAGGCGAATCACTGGGCCCCGACCTGACAGCCGTGAGCAAACGGTTCATGAAGAAACAACTTCTTGAATCAATTCTCTATCCTTCCCACGTGATCTCCGACCAGTATGCCTCCAAGACCGTGTTGACCAACAGCGGTCGGACCTATTCGGGCATTGTCGGTGGCGGTGGTCAAGACGAAGTCGTCGTCTTGCAGGCCACGGGAGAAAAGGTCAGGATCGAGAAAGACGATATCGACGAAATCGTTCCGAACCGAAAATCGTCAATGCCGGAAGGGTTGTTGGACACGTTGACCTTGGAGGAGATCTCAGATCTGTTTGCCTATCTGGGGATGATCCCGGTACAGAGTGTCGCGCGGCGCGACGATGGAACGACCGTCGAGTAAATTACGCAGGAAGGTTATCCAGATTTCACGTCCTGGGATCCAAATGATAAGCACTACGATCCGAAGTCCACACAAGCCAATCCGCGTTGGTTCATGGTGGACGTTCGCCTGGAGTTCGTGTTCAACGAGCTGATAGGCCTTCCAGACTTGCGACAATGCGCCTCACTAAAAGACATGGTGCTAGGCAACTCCCGATTAATAACATACCGTTGCTTGGTGTTTTCGATTACCCTCCCGAGACGTAGTGTGTGTTGATTTT